>NZ_JAMOKM010000029.1:0-43553 GCF_023656665.1 Parabacteroides sp. B2-S-102
AAAACGGCTTGCTTCTTATGCCTACAGCAAAGGTAACTAAAAACGTTTCTGCCGCCATAGGCGGCGGAAACGTTCTGTGTTCCACTCTGATTTCAATCAAGACAAAGGCTTGGCTTTACTCTTATCAACGGTATATTATCCCGTACCAAATTCAGAATCCGATCATGATAGGCTGATAATTGGTTAGACTTTCCACGGCACTGGCACACCTCCATCCTGCTAAGTGAAAACTCCACCGTTTCCATGCGCCTTCCATCCACCATTGCCGACATTATCAACGAATCTTCTCTCTTATAATAGGCGTTGCTGAATACACAATGATGCAGCAACTTTCCCTCTTTATAAAAGTCCGAAAGGCTTTCCAATACCCGAACCATAATATTTCCATCCGCAAACGAAAGATTAAAGAAACGTGATTTGGCAGCAATATAGTCTTTTTCATCCTTTTCAGAATATTTTTTCTTACATTTCCCCATCACCCAATCATGCGCTTCTTCTACATTTAACGGACACAAATAATGAGGATTTCTTGCATCTAATTTATTTTCTATCAGCATATCCACATAGTCCAGCCACAAGTCCGCATCATGTATCACATAGTTATGCCTTAAACAGATTTTTATATATGTCCAATACTTATCCATACCGTATTTTCTCTCTAAAAATCTCAAGAACAAATTCATTTGCCCTGCCTTATATAATATCTCCATCCGATTATCAGTTAATAATGTCATAAAGAAGGAACTCGGACAAATATCATAAAAGGCACCCTTAAATCCATTCCTCGTAAGTTCGGGTATCACTTTCATTCTCGGATAGATAACCGCCGGGCAAATATCATAAATACGGTCATGATGCACATTCCGCTTACGCAATTCCAAAGAACTTCCATATATCCATGCATCATAATAAAATATAGACATGCCTCGCAGCAAAGACAGCGTTTCTGTCTTGCCCTCTTTATTCATCCAACACTGTACCGCCTCAATTATAAAGTAATTAGCCGGAGAGCCTTTTTTCAGCCGACAGTCCACCATAACAATACTTCGGTAATTTTTTAGTGAAGTATTGACATAACTGTTATATGATGATTAAATTATCTCAATATTTTACGCGGATTGGTCCGGCAACAGAGTTGAATAAAAGGTCGCCGTTAGCAAGATACTGAATGATGGCGTAGGCACCATTGGCTCGGTTGTTCTTGCCCAATATGCTGCGGTGACGTGTGGCACCACTCTTCCAGTCAAGTCCTGTAACTTCCCAGCCCGAAGCATCGTTCCAGCCACATACAAATACCATCTCTGACTTGATACTTACGGCAGGAATCATACTTACAGAACTTACATCGCTGCGCGTCCACTTACTCTCCCACTTTTTCTCCTTTGTATTCCAACGTACACACTCGGCACCTTGAGGGCCTTTGACAATAGGACCAATAGCGATTACACCAATAATCTTGTCGTTTATTTCCTGATTGGTAACATTAATATTGTTTACAACAAAGGCGTCATAGCCGCCTACTACAACAGACTGCTCAGACTGTATCCACTCTGTTGATGTTCCAAGACCACATGTAACCTCGTGCACTCCGGCTATACGCTTGTCGTATCCTACCACTTGCTGTGCGTCTGAGGGGATTTCGTCACGCCAGAAAGCTACCAGTTTCATACGCTTAGAGCCATCGGTAATAACTACCAGCTTGTCCTTGTCTTGGCCAAAGCCCATAAGTGTAGGCGTTGAACCAGTGCCATGTCCGAGTTTGATACATGGTGCTTGCGGACCACCGTCGTAATAGGCTTGCCATGCACCATCAGCCTGGGAGGTGGAGATTTTGCCGTCCTTGCAGATGAGTTTCTGCATAAGGCCTTTTCCGCCTGGTGTGCGGCTGTTACTTGCTACGTAAACACCGCCATTCTCGTCGATGCAGATAGAGTTGGTGAGAATCTGGTCTGATGGAAGAGGGTATGAATCTTCGATTGTAGTAAGAGCACGATTCAGCACAAGAAGTCCGTTCTGAGCAGCCACAACAAGGTGTCCGTCATAGGTCATAGTAGCGCCTACGAGTGTAAAAGAGCCGAAGGTAAAATTCGTAAGTCTTATCTGATGATCCAACATGATACCATCCTTGGGATTATTAGGATTGGCAAGGCGATAGCGTGCCATTACCTGACCTGCATTGGTGTAAGCATAGTTATCCTTGTCGCACAAGACATAATTACCGTTGGCCATAGACATTTGTGGCGCCGGACCCAATATATCGGTAACCGTCTTGGAAAGTTCGTCGTAAGTAGCATGATCGGCAATTATACGTGTCAGTTGCTCCTGGGTCTTCATTGTAATCCCTGGCAAGCCAGCCTCGGCAACCCTTTCAAGTTTGCCGTCGCTTATGTCAAGATACGACACGCGGTCGCTACTCATACCCCACATATAATTGGGCGAAGTCGAAGCAAGAGTCATCAAATTAACAGGACCGCTCCATGTCATCTGACACTTGGAAAGATCGATATTGAAAGTTCCATCCTTGACAGCAGACGAGAAAGCATCAGTCTGAGCCGAATTGAAGTGCGTAATACTATACTCTTCCTGTGCAAGCCAAGGGTTAGGTTTGGGTTTTGCAACTTGTGCCAAAGGCACTTCGGTAGTGCTGTCGCCATCGCCACCAGCATCAGGAGAAATAGAATCTTCGGAACACGAAGCTAAAGACATAGCCCCTATGACACACACCATTAAATAAAGATAGGTTTTTTGCATAGTGAATTGTTTTTGAGAATTTATGTTTGAATTGTTTGAATTTCCTCATGCAAAGATACAGGAGCATCAACCATCAAAAACCTCAAAGACATCACTTATGTGTCACTCTTATAGAAAGGATACGTCACAGTAAGAAAGGTTACACTTTGCCTTATTATGTAACCTTCGTACAAAAGTTACACCTTACATTCAGTAGCAAACGCACACATAACCAGCATATTACCGTTGACGGCGCCACTCGGCGGGAGTCAAGCCCGTCCTTTCCTTGAACAGACGCTGAAAATACACACGCGACGAGAAACCGCACTCCATAGAAACAACCTCGTTACTATATTCGGGGTGTGCAGCCATGAGTGCCTTTGCCTCCTCCACGCGAATACCCGAAAGCCATGTACGGAAATTCTTACCATATATGGAAGTCAGATACGAAGCAACGTCGGTACGATTAACCATTATGCGACGAGCAAACGAGGATAATGTCAAGTCGCTATCTCTAAAACCGCCCTCGCTTCGCCATTTGCTTACCGCCATATCTATTTCGGCAATACGCTCAGGCCCAATCTCCCTAAAGACTTTAGCAGCGGCTATCTCGTCGTTAGTCTCGGTAACAATCTCAGTTACTCCCTCGGACATACTAAATCCAAGCGCCGTAAAACTAACAATAAACAGCGAAAGCGAAATCAATCCCAAAGGTCCAAAGACAAAGAGCAGCGGCCGCGACAATATATAAAGAGGCGAAATTACAGCAAAAGCACACACCACAAAAAGCCCAAAGCGCATAGTGCGCAGGTAGGCATCTGCAGGATTACCATGTTCACTGTCGAGCCGACGTTGAACATTACCAAGTTCCCTCAGCGGTGCCCATGTATAATACAATAGAGTAAAGAAATGAATAGTATCAGCAACATATAGCATAGGACCAATATGCAGACTGCCATTTGAAATAACACCTGCGACTATGCACAATACCATAAGAGCATATCCAACAACGCCATAGCGCATAAAACTCCAACGTCTATGCCTAGCGCGCAGAATATTAAGCTGCGACCATGACAACAAAATAGCCGAAGGCGAATAAAACAGCAGATTAAACAGAACACCCACATCGTTCCCCTGTTGTCGCCAACCCAACCGCATCTGACACATGTAGTGTACAACAAACAATAGTAATGCCACAACAATCATCCAACGCGACTGCTCAAACTGTCTGTTACGGCAAGTTACATAGTAGCGCGACACAAACACAAAAAATGCAAGCATGGCCATCACAATCATGCAAGTATATTGAAGAGCAATAAGGTCTAAGCAAGTATCCAAGATTGTATGTATATTAAATAATTTAACGTGAGTTCGACGAAATATAAGTGCCTGAAAAATGGTGATTAGCGAAAAATTGTTGTAATCTTAGAGTGTTAAATATCAAAAGTTTACAGACAATAATTGCTATGATTACCGAGGACAAAGTTACTGAGATTTTCTGTATTACGGATGACTTCTGCAAAGTTTTTGATGTTGTTTCTCGGTCAATAGTTCGTTAAAATTTGAGTATATGGCTACGCAGCCTTAGGCTGCCATCCAATGAGTTCTTTGACAATCTTACTAATTAAAGTTCGGTTCGGTTGGCATCGGGACATGTCGAAAATTAATTTCGTATAGTTCGCATTGAACATCAACGACTTAATTTTTGCCATGGAATTGTCCATACCATTGTCTTTCATGAAGACCTTGGCGGCATTCAGTGAGGCGAACGATGCGTTGAACGCAAAGTCCAACTGTCTCTTGTGTCTTGCCTGACAATCCATAAGTCCCGTAAACTGCTTACTGTCGCGATAGCAGAACTCTATCTGGAAACGAGTGCGGTAAGTCTTCAATACTTCCTCACCCGTCATTGAGAGTTTTATCGAAAAGAACAACTTGCACTTTCCGCCGGGCATTCGCCAGATGACAAGTCGCACCCTCCTTTTCAGAGCCTTGGCATAAGCCTCGAGGGTGTACGCCTTTCCGTCCAGTCCGTCAATGTGCAGTTCTTCCATGCATGAGAGGTTGAGGTTTGCCAAGTCAATCTTGTCTCCCTTAACCCTTGGTCGTCCACGCTTCTTTTCCTTCTTGGGAATGTAATGCAGACAAGCGTTGTCACGGAAGCGGCTGACTATATAGAAGCCAAGCTCCGACATGCCCTTCTCGAACGTGGATGTGGAGAAAAAAGCGTCAGCCACTACTATATCAGTGATACTCAGCAGTTTCTTTGAATACCGCTTCATAACACTGATGTAATATTCGACGAGTGTCTTGTTCCTCATCTTCAGCGCGGAGTTTCCTATTGTCTGATGGGCACGCAGCATCATGCACTTGTTGTTGACAACATCCAGTAAACCGATGCCCATGATTTCAAGTCCGTGCATAGCGGATATCGACTCGATCGCTTCATTCTTGCGGCAGGCGGAACAAAAGGTGAAAATCCTGGATTATACGGAGGCCAGTGAGTTTTATTTGAAAGCCTTGTTGCTGAATCCGAATGATAAGGCGGTACAGGCTCGCAGATTAGATGTGGAGAATATGTATACCATGGACTGTAATCGTTATTCGGGGATTGCCGAGTCTTATTTTAATGACGGTGATTACGAGAAAGCGGTAGAGCTGTACGAGAAGGTTGTTGAAATGAACTGTTTCAACTCGGAGCTTGCCGCTCGCCGGATCGGGGTACTTCAGGCGAAAATAAGTTCCCGCCAACAAAGGGCTTCTGTATGGACGTTTGAGTATGGTTTTAAGCAAGCCCTATCGGTATTTCTTTCGGTAGATATAAGAATAAGCGAACGAGCGGGTATTGGAGCTTATCGTTCCATCCGGATGTCTTCAAGGCGATACAGAAAGATTATGAGGTGGCTAATTTTGAGATAGGTACTTCGGTCGGCTTTACGATAAAACCGGTACAGGCGGCTCCGATTTGGTTACTTTTCGGTCCCGGTATTGTCATGAACGGCGAATTCGTAGACGAAGAGGCTGAGGATTATTATCCGGATTACTCCGGTGATGCTTCGGTGGATCCTGTAGAGAGGGAGAAAGTATTTGATACCTATACCTCTTTATCCGGGGAGGTTGGTGTGTTAGGAAAGATTTGGCAAAGGCTGGCCTTGAAATACACCTTCCAATATCGTTTCCCCTTGAGCGGAGATTATAAGGATAAGATTACGAAGACAAAGCATGCGATCGGTATCGGAATCTGTTTCTGATATCCTTGCGTAAGGATAAGGAGGTTTTATGAAGGTATATGTTTTGTTTGTATTAGGAGGCTTGCTGTGTTGTCTCTCGGCCTGGGGACAGCGTTCGATGGCCTATCGAGAGATCCCGTCGGGGATAAGCGTGTTTTCAGGTAAGGACAACGAGGCTGGGATGGTCTTTTTTTGCCCGAGTGAGATCTCGTTGAGCTTCCAATCGAGTCTACGAGAGACGGTGGACGTGTATCTTACGGAGAAAAAGGGGGATAATACGGTTTACTATATCCGATTTAAGGTAGGGCGTAAGTATAGGGGGCGCAAGCTTTCTGTACTTGCTCCCGGTTATAACTCACTTACCTTTGAGGTGGAAATGGCTCCGAAAGAATTGAGACAATATTCTTTATTTGATCCAAACGAGGCTTTCGTCAATGGTTGTTACGCCGAATTTCGTAAACGCGGCCGGAATTTCTTCCAACAGGGTATGTATCAAGAGGCCCGAGAACAATATATGACGGCCTTGGAATGCTCGGACCGGCCGGTGGATACGGATTTGAAAGAACGGATTGCGGATATAGACGCGATTACCTCCTATTTGGAGCGAGCGGAATCTGCCGTGAAATGCTCAGACTATAATACGGCACGGACACACTTGATGAAGGCATTGATGTTGAATCCGAATGACCAAGCGATACAGGTGCGAAAACGGGATGTGGAGCAATTATATCTATCGGATTGTAGCCTGTGTGCAGAACAGGCAGAAGCTTATTATAAAAACGGGGAACGGGAAAAGGCCATGGAATTATTTGATAGGATGGTAGCGCAGAATTGCCTTGATTCGGAGAACGTAAGCAAACGGACGCAGCGGATTTTTAACCGTTTATCCTTACGTAAGCAAAAAGGACGTGTTATTGTTTATGAGTATGGTTTTAAGCAAGCTCCTATCGGTATTTCTTCCGGGACTTATTTGAACCGGGGAGTTGGTATGTATTCCAGTGTTTTTTTACATCCAACCGTATTTAAAATAGAAGCTGAGAATAATGAAGACAAGGTTGATATGTGTGAATGGGGAATGACTATGGGGGGGGACTTTTCGGGTGGCAAGAGCCTCTGCGAAGTTACCTGTCTGGTTTTTCGTGGGAGCAGGTATGGTACAACACAAAGAGGTGTTGCGGATTGAAGAAAGTGGTTTATCTTATGTCTCGATACCCTGTGAGACCGGACTTTTGGTGAAATTATTAAAGGATCGGTTGGCTTTGCGATATACTATTCAATATCGTTTCTTGCTAAAGACAGAAAACGCGACTACTTATAATGCTTCGGATCGGGTGGCAAAGACCAAACATTCAATTGGTATAGGTATCTGCTTCTAATTGAAAGTGATTATTATGAGAGGACGTTCTAAATGGTATATCGGGGGAGCTTGTTTTTTACTTTCTCTCTTTTTTATATTTCCTGTATTGGCTTATTGGGTGATAAGCAGTTTTGTGTTGCCCCCGACTCGCTTGAAATCCTTGTTGATTACAGAAATGGCCAAATATGTGAAAGGCGAATTCGATTGCCATTCTGTGGAACTTACTTACTGGGAAACTTGGCCTTTGGCCGGAATTGCCATTATAGGGGGAAGCTATTCCGCCCCGGCTGATACGCTTTTCCCGGAGAAACCGAAACTGAAGGTCGAGTTTGATAAGTTGCTGGTTCGCGTGAACGCGATGGATTATTGGCAGAAAGGTTTGATAACGCTCAAAGAGCTTTCGCTTGAGTGTCCGGATCTTTATGTGCGGCTTGGTGATAATCAGCCATTTGATCTCCTGTACGAGGACCGGATACCTCAAAAAAGTCCGGTAGGCTCTCTCTTTGAGGATTTACGCATGGAGATCCGGCAATTAGCCTTGGAGGATGGACATTGGGTTGTGGAGAATATCGAACAAAAGACACGTTTAGATTGTATCGGAATGCGATTGGCACTAAGTGGAATGCTCATTTCGGATAATGGGCGCCTCGCCCTCTCTTGTGCATGCGATTCCTCCCGTTTGCAAACGGGTGGTAATTTGTTGCGGAATGATTCCCCGGTCTCGTTGGAATGTCTTTTCCATGCTGATTGGCAGAAGAGGCTTGTCCGGGTGGAATCGGCTAAACTTCTTATTCGGAACCTTCCATTTGAGTTGAGTGGTTCTTTCCGGCAAGAGTCATCCAAACGTTTATGGATGGATGCTTCCTTGAACTTATCCGCCTCCGATTTGGAGGAGCTGCTGACGTACGTTCCAGAGCCCTATGCCTCTAAATTCCAATCCTATACATTGAAAGGAAATACCGCTCTGGCAACAACCTTTAAAGGGTATTTAGATGAGCGCTCGTTTCCGGATGTTCATCTATCAGGCTCATTGACAGATGGCTCTATTGTAAAAAAGAAAGAACCGCACGGGCTGGATTCGGTCGCTTTGGATTTTTCGTTTTCATATCCATCTTTACATCCGGAAGATGCGACCATGGAAATCAAGGACTTGAATGTTTCCGGCTTGAATTGCCTAGTCAAGGGGAAAGCGTTGGTCAAAAATTTGTTTCAGAATCCTTTTTGTGACTTGAGTATACAGAGCGATTTGGATTTTACCCGGTTGGGCGAAGAATTCTTTAGCCCGGATACGATCCAATTGTTCGGTCGCCTTCGATCCGATTTATCTTTGGTGTTTACCGGCAAAGATTTGCAGAAAGGACGGTACGAACGTATTTGGGGGGAGGGCTTGTTGGATATCGATCGGATTCATGTGCGGAGTGATGTGTATGGATTGTCTTTCTTTGCCGAAAACACGTATGGGGAAATTGGTTATCGGCCGAATAAAAGTCGTTTTATCCGGCAAAGAGAGGTTCTTGGGCTTTCCTTGCGGATAGACACGATGAATATGCGGCTGGGGACGACTCAAGTGGCACTCTCGGATCTAGATTTAGCTTCTAACACGGGGCTTCAGCAAGACACAAACGCGATTACTCCGGTTACTACACATTTGAGAGTGGGGCGTTTGCAATCGAATCAATCCGGTCAAGTCGCTTTTCTATCCGGAAAAACCGAATTGCATTTGGGGGTTAAGCCCGCGGAACAGGATAAGGGGAAGATCGCCTTGGCTTTTGCGTTTACTTCCGACTCTTTGGAATACTTGAATCTCCCGAGTCAACAGGCGATGAAAGTTTTGAGAAGCCGTGTTGTTTCTGAACTTTATCCTGACAAGGAAACGAGATGGGCACATTTGGCAAATCTGGATGAGTTGTTCAGTAATTGCGAGGTCAAAGGAATCTTGACTTTTGAGCAGCTACGTTCTTTCTCCCGACAGTTTCCTGTACAGGTGAATATGAAGAATACTCAATTGGGGTTTAAAAACAATCGGTTGATATTGAATAATGCGGAGATACAAGCCGGTAAATCGGATGCGGTGCTGAATGGAGAGATCGTGACTTATCCGCGGGACGGCATGAAAAAGCGGCTGATCGAGGCGGATCTCTCGTTGCGTTCGGATCAACTGGATTGGAATGAGTTGAGGCAAGCCTTGATGCGGGGAAAAGGGCTTGAAGGAGATCGGCGTACGAAACAGGAGGATCCGATCAGCTTGCTGAACGTGGGAGACTTGAATGAGGCGATCCGGAAGATGGAAGAAAATCAAGATTCTTGGACGAATTTGTCGAACCAATTGCTGGATATTCCGGAGAACTGGATGTTATCCCTTTCTTTAAATGCCCATAGAATGATTTTTTCTGATTTTGATATGAACGAGGTGAGCGGGAAGGTCTCCTTAAAGGAACGAAGCGCATATTGTGATTTTTCAGTGCGAACGAATATGGGAAATACTTACTTGCAACTTTTGTATAAGAACCAAAGTACGAAGCGATCCGATGTCTATTTGAATTGGAATTTAAGCCAGATACAAGTGGGTAAACTGCGTAAAGTATTTCCTGCGATGGGGACTTTGTTTCCGATGTTGAATTCCATTGATGGAGTCTTGGATTGTGATTTGGCTGCCTATTGCCCGATCGATTCCACGTTGAACGTAGACCTGAGCGCATTGTCGGCCGTTTGCTCGTTGGACGGTAAGAATATGGTATTGTTTACGAATGAAACCTTTCATCAGATAGCAAGTAAACTTCGTTTTAAAGATCGGGAGCGCAATATGATCGATCATATATCCGCTGATTTCGTGGCGAAAAATCACCAAATTGAGATCCTGCCTTTTCGATTGGATATGGATCGATATAGTTTTATCGTAGGTGGACAACATAGCATGGATATGAGTTTTAATTACCATATTGATGTTTTGAAGTCGCCTATTCCGTTCAATTTCGGACTGGATGTAAATGGCAAGGTCGGTGATTTCAAATATAATCTGGGAAAGACCCGTTATACGATTTTGTTCAATCGCCCTATTCAGCATGAGGAATATCGTATGTCGAAACAGAGAAGACTGGATGAGGAAAAGGTCGAGATCTTAAGAGAATTCCGAAATGTTATCCCTTAATTTTTAGTTATCCTTGACGAAGCACGGCTTTCCCTTGATGAACCTCCTCTTTTCAAATACGATTCCTCATAAAAAACAACTGTATTAAAAAATCAGGTGTTTTCTCTTTCATGTTTGAGTAAACTTTATTATCTTTATGAAAGATAATCTTTCTCATTTATAATCTAAAATCACATAGATGAGAATTCAACGAACATCAGTAAATATTATGAAAGTCGATTTCAACCAGATAAAAACAACCATTTCTCTACCCGATTTCCTGTTGGAACTGGGATGGAAAATCGTGGAAGGCTCTTCCAACGCCTGTCCTAAGATGAGCAACGGAACGCACACCATTGTCATCAAGCGGAACTCACAGAACCAATATACTTATTGGGATGTGCATAGTGACAACGTGCGTGGACGTAGCATCATGGATCTGATGCAAGAGCACTTGCTTGAAGCAACCGGAAAAATGCCGACCTTGCGCGAGGTGGGGGAGATCCTTCAGAACTACATCAACACCAACCGTATCACGACACCCGAAAAAAGCCGGTATGATGTAGGCAACACAAGCCTGAGACCGGACGAGCTTCAATTCTACTTGCGTCAGCTACAACCCTACAAGGGCAACTACCTCCGGAAAAGAGGTATCTCAAAAGAGAGTGTTGAAAGCCCGGTGTTCAATAACACGTTTTTTATTCGTGAGGTAAAAAACCTAGGAAGCGTCTATCGGAATGTATGTGTGAAGATGTACAGTGAAAAAGGCGTGGAAGCCATTTCACAACGGAATGAAGCCTTTAAGGGAGTCATCGGCGGCAAGTTCGACTGTTTGGCAACCAGCAACCACGATAAAAGCCGCCCGATAGACATTCTCTACCTCGGGGAGTCGTTTATAGACTGCATCTCCCACTATCAATTACTCCATTCCGGAAGTAACCTCAATCTTGTATATGTATCTACGGAGGGATACATTCACGGAAGGACAGATGAAGCTGTTACGCTTAATCCTTGACAAGAATCAGGTGAAAGAGCTTCGAAGCATCTTTGACAACGACAAACAAGGGTACAAATACACCTTATGGCTGCATCGTCACTTCTATGGCGACACTACTGACATCGAGAGCCTGAGCGAAAATGAACTCCGCGACAAGGTGCATGAATTAAAAAACGTCGAACTTTCGGAAAATAAGGATTGGAACGATGATTTGAAAGCCTCATGCACGACCTCTAGTCCCGCGGAGGGCGGTCAATAACTTCATAATACTATTTTTAGTATATACTAAAAAACGTCCGAAATATTATTTAACGTGAGTTCGAAATAAGAATAAATATATTTCACTAATAATTAAGGAGATAGCGATAAAAGTATTAAATTTATAGTGCTGAATTATAACATTTAAACGATTACCACTATGTTTCCAGAGTCTAAAGTTACAGAGATTTATTGTATGGCCGATGATTTTTGCAAGGGAATTTGCGTTGCAACAGGAAAAATATATGATTGAGGATAAGAAGACCAGGCATCGTAACAAACCCAACCGTATGAGTGACGCTGAGATTATGGTTATTCTAATCCTGTTTCACTCCAGTGGTTTCCGTTGTTTCAAGCATTACTACAAGGAGTATGTCTGTAAACATCTGAAACACCTTTTTCCGCGTCAGGTTTCTTATAACCGTTTTGTAGAACTGGAGAAGGAAGTATTGCTTCCACTGACCATTTTCATCAAGAAAGTCCTGCTGGGAACCTGTACCGGCATCAGTTTCGTCGACTCCACTCCCTTGCGTATATGCCGCAACCAAAGAATCCTAATTCATAAGACATTTAAAGGGCTTGCCGAGCGTGGAAAATGTTCTATGGGATGGTTCTTCGGATTCAAGCCACATCTGATAGTCAATGACAAAGGAGAGATCCTCAATTTCATGTTCACGCCTGGGAACGTGGATGACCGAGAACCGTTGAAACAGGGTAAGTTTTTGGAAAACATCAAAGGAAAACTATGTGCAGACAAAGGATATATAGGTCAGGCTCTGTTTGAGAACCTTTTCCTTAATGGCATACAGCTTGTCACTAAAGTTTAAAATAATATGAGGAACTCACTGATGGGTGTCGCTGACAAGATTTTGCTCAGAAAAAGAGCATTGATTGAAACAGTCAATGATGAACTGAAGAACATAGCACAGATAGAACACTCCAGACATCGTTCATTCAATAACTTTATAGCCAACTCTTTGTCCGCTATAGCAGCATACTGCTTTTTTGAAAAGAAGCCCGCCATTAATGTAAACTTTGTCAATGACGGACAACTGGCTATGTTCTAATTTTATTTCGAACTCACGTTAATTATTATGCGTTTATGAAATATATCTTCAAGATGTGTCCTAATCTATTGTATTTTATCTGATGGAGCAGAATAGTTCTTCCACGGAGCAGATGATAATATGTATAGATCAAAATACTTCTGTAGCTTATGCATTGCCTCAATTGCTCCAGGCATAGGTTTCCTATTGGCAAACAAACTCGGAGTTTCATCCAATCGTCCGTCATACTCTTTAAGTGTATCTTCATCCTGTAGGTCTATTCTTTCATACTACATACCTATCTCTGCTTGTTAGAGTTTTTAT
Organism: Parabacteroides sp. B2-S-102; assembly: GCF_023656665.1. Classification (NCBI taxonomy): domain Bacteria; kingdom Pseudomonadati; phylum Bacteroidota; class Bacteroidia; order Bacteroidales; family Tannerellaceae; genus Parabacteroides; species Parabacteroides sp. B2-S-102. Next base: position 13,070 of record NZ_JAMOKM010000029.1, read on the forward strand.
ACTTCAATGGCTGAAGGAAACCTTCCATACTACCATATATCAATTGCTTTTCCACGAGATATTTTCCATCTCGTTAATAATCTTCTTGACATATAGATCATTTATTTCATCGTTTACACGTCGTAACCATCCGTCAGGAGCACGTAACCAGCGATGCGGATGATCGCTTGACGGAAGCAGTTAAAAAAGCCGTAGAGAGATTAGGCATCCGTCTGTTAGGCCATGTGAGCGTAGCAGGTGAGAACTATTATGGCAATGCGGACGAAGAAAAATTATAGAAGATGTAAAGGGGGACGGGAGAAATCCCGCCTGCCTGGGCTTCGGGGTTCTTTTCAGGCTATCGGATACGACATCGTAAAATTATAGATCTTTAGGTCGTTAGCTCCTACTAAGCCTACGCCCTCTTGGATAAAGAAACGCTTGAATTGCTTGATATTCGGGTACCCCACCAGGTGGTAATGGTTCATAGATCATCTTATTTTTAAAGGCATTTACTGAATATCCCTGTGTAAGGGTAGATCCAATTTAAGTCAATAGCCCTATCAATAACGGCATGTAGTCTTTCAATTTGATTCGTAATATTTTTAATGCTTGTTGAATCCTGTAATCTACAGTTTTAGAGGATATGTTTAGATGCGAGGCGATCTCTTTATAAGTCATATCTTGGAAGCGATTCATTTCAAAGGCTTGTCTGTAATTTTCGGGTAAATCCACCTGGCCGGAACGGAACTCTCCCGTTTCGGTATTATAGGCAATCACCGCCTTCGGGCGCATACCACCGGCAGAGGTCCCAAGATATACCAACTTTTTCATCGTGAGGCTATCCTCCGGCGATATGGCAGCAGCATCCCGATCATTATATATTTTAGAAGCCAATGTTGCCAATGATGACATATCCACCGTCTCTTGGATCTCATCATCATTAAATTCCGGTTCAAATTCCAATGCTCCCATAGCCCTCTTACCGATATAGGAAAGTTTCAATAGGGGTAATGATTCCGTAACCTTTATATTGTTATCCGTGAGCCACTGGTCAAACAAGGAAGATCCCCATCTATCAGGAAGCGCGTCCGCAAGAAATTCCGGAAGCCCTTGATATAACTTATCCCTATTCCCATAAAAAGACGCAAACAAAGGGGTTCTCTTGGGATGGGTGGAAGGACATATATCATAATCTTGTTTCCTATATTCATCGGTAAATTGGAATACGGAACAATGCTTCTCAAAATCCCAATTCAATTTGCCAATACAAGTTCCCCACAAATATACATTCACTATAATTGGTTCTTTCTTCATGCCATCTTACGTTTACTATTAATTCTTTGTATTCTCTTGCCTGTTTTCTCATTGATAAGGAATGGAGAGTCTGGAAGTTCCGGTACAAGACCGACAACACCCTCAAGAGTTCCACTGATACGCAAAATCTTAAGCAACGTACTCAAGGCAATATCATTTACTTTGCAAGATTCTTTTCTTTTAATTGTAATGATGGATACCCCCGCCTTGTCCGCAAATTCTTGTTGAGAAAAACAACAGCTAAGTCGTATAGCCTTAACCCTCTTGCATATTTCCTTAACAATACTCTCATCTGAGAATTCATATATTGAATATGTATCATATAATTTTTTCATAGAGGAAAATATATTTAAGTATCATTTTTGATACAAAAATATCGATAAACTTGAAAAGCACCAAATTTACAGGCATTTTTTACTTCGTAATCTTTTTTGCTAATGTAAAAAAAGCGGCTTTATGCCGCTTCAATCATTTACGACAGAATATTTTTAGGAAACAACAGCATGATCAGCGGCAAATAATCTTTCAACGTGATCCGTAATTGTTTCAGTGCCTGTTGGATCCGGTAGTCTACCGTTTTGGGGGATATTTGCAGGAACTCGGCTATCTCCTTATAACTTTTATTTTTGAAGCGGTGCATGACAAAGGCCTCCCGGTAGATGGGAGGCAAAGCGTCTACCGCTTCCTTAATCCTTCTTTTTAGCTCTTCGAGTTGGTAATAATCGGTCTCTTGCAGCATCTCCTGCATATTCTCGTAGAAAAAGGTATCGGCCCTTAGTTGGGAATGATGGTGAGCAATCACATTAATTGCACGATGGTAAACGGTTTTGAACAGATATTGGCTCAGTGATGTTTCGAAGGTTTGTGTTTCCCGGTTCTCCCACAACCATAGCATCACGTCTTGCACGATCTCTTCTACATCTTTCAGTTCGACAAACCGAGTGGCGTATGCACACAAGATAGGATAGTATCTTCTGAATAAAACACCGTATGCTTTTAGATCCCCATGTTGCATGGCTGAAAGTAAAAAGCGCTCGTCTGTGGTTTGTAGTATTTCTTTTTTCATATCTTTGGTTACAAAAGTAATTTTTAATTCTGCAAATTCAAAATACTTATGAAATCCATGTCTGAACTTAGATTAATAAGTTTGTCCGAATTGCCATAAGGAAATTACATTCATATAATCTTGTCCGATATCGTCTTTTACAACAAAATCGTTTTCAATGCCTTGCAATTACTTTTGTTCTTCCTGCACCATGCGGACCGATTACCCTATCAGACGGTTGTTCCAATTTATACGGTCGAACATATATCGATGAAATGCGGTCGATATGGGACATAACATGGCATCGAAACTTATTTGTAATTTTCCCATGACTCTTTATTTGTTTACGCAAATAAACTTGTTTTGCACTATAGAATGTGTAAATTCCGCAAATCAGGTTTCCTTAACAGGATAATGTACTTTGATGGTCAGTGCTATTTTAATAATTCCGAATGGACCTTGAGTTAAGGGTATAAACAAGTAAAAAGCTCTTTTTGGCAAAAAAATTTTGAAAAAAACACCTTTACGTTTAGGAATCCGTCTGACTTCTCTTGTCTAATAGATAAACATGGATAAAAGACAGACATGGAAACACAGAATACAGATATGATAGAGCACCTTCTCCCTCGCTATTGTTCTGGCGAAGCGACAGTCGAGGAATGTCGGCAGGTTGAAGAATGGATCAGGTTATCGGATGAAAATTATCGGATTGCCAAACAGGTTCATACCCTTTATCTGACGACAGATACGATGCAGGTATTGTTGAAAGTGGATACGGAGAAAGCGCTATCTTCTGTCTGTCAAAAGATGAGCAAGGACAGTGTCCGTCCACAAGTGGGCATGCTTACTTTACTGCAACGGGTTGCAGCAATTCTGTTTATTCCACTTTTGATCGCTTTCGGTATACAAACACTGAGACCACGTCCGCCCCAAATAGCTCAGATGATTGAAGTAAAAACGAATCCGGGTATGACGACTACGATTCAGTTACCGGATGGCTCTATTGTCCATCTTAATTCGGAATCGAAACTGACTTATCCCTCTTTTTTTGATAAGGACAAGAGAAGGGTTACATTGCAAGGAGAGGCCTTTTTTGAAGTGCAGAAAGATCCGGAGCATGGTCTTGAAATCACTGCTCCCCATGAAACAAAAATAGAGGTGCTGGGTACCTCATTTAATGTTGAAGCCTTTGAAAAAGATCCTTTTGTTGCGACTACATTGATCAATGGTAAAGTTCGTTTCGGTTACATGAAAAACGGTCGAATGACGGCTATACAGATGAAACCGGGGCAGAAACTAACTTATGACTCTTCTTCCTCCCGAGTCCAATTGGCTGAAACGAACGGCGAGTCAGAGATTGCTTGGAAAGACGGAAAGATTGTTTTTCATGCGACCCCTTTACCGGAAGCTTTACGGATATTGGAGAAGCGGTTTAATGTAGCCTTCGTATTATCCAATGATCGTCTTCGTGGTGAAGCTTTTACCGGGTCTTTCAGTCATCAGCGGTTGGAGCGTATCTTGGAAATATTTAAAATATCGTCTAATATCAAATGGCGTTATTTAGATACGCACAATATCGAGAATGAGAAGGCTAAGGTTGAAATCTATTAGGCACAATTTAAAAGTAATTTAATAACACATTAAAACACGCAATGTATCATGAAACACACCAGCAGACCCCCATAAAGAAAAAACATCCGGAAAAATATTGGCGTATTCTTCCGGATGAAATGAATTGACTTTAAAATGCTTGTTTGGCGACAAGCGGTAATAAATCATTTTTTATTAATTAGATCACTACAAAGTTATGCAAAAACATTTTATTACCCAACAGTTTTGGGTAGTATCAGAGTTATTTTGGTTTACCTTAAACAAAATTCCAAGAGTTATGAAGTTATACATATTCTTGTTGTTCTGTTCGATTGGCTTGGCACAAGCTGCAAATAGCTATGCTCAGAATGCAACTGTTAACCTGAAAATGCAGAATCAAACGGTTCAAACCGTATTGGATGAAATAGAAAACCAATCTGAGTTCTCGTTCTTTTTCAACACGAAGCATGTCGACCTGAATCGTAAAGTTTCGATTGATGCTGAAAACAGTGATATATTCAAAGTCTTAGATCATATCTTCTCCGGAACGAATGTAAAGTATTCGGTAGTGGATAAGAAGGTTATTTTGTCGACAGAATTAGTTTTACTGCCAAGTGTATCGCAGAATAAAAAAACGGTAAGTGGTATTGTAAAGGATGAAAATGGTGAACCGATAATAGGAGCGAACGTAATAGAGAAAGGAACGGCAAACGGGACAGTGACAGATATGGATGGCAAATATACTTTAGAGGTATCATCTTCTACTGTTGTTTTGCAGTTATCTTATATTGGTTATTTGACAAAAGAAGTAATAACGACAAATAAATCTAATATAACTATTGTTTTAAAAGAAGATACTTTAGCCTTGGAAGAGATTGTGGTCATTGGTTATGGAACAATGAAAAAAAGAGATTTAACAGGTTCCATTTCATCTGTAAAATCAGAAGATATTGTAAAAATGGCAACTTCATCTCCTATAGCAGCTTTGCAAGGGCGTGCTGCTGGTGTTTCTATTTCAATGGATTCCGGTGCTCCAAATGCAGGAGTTTCTGTTCAAATTCGAGGTATTGGTACGTTCAACAACTCTTCTCCTCTTTATGTTGTAGATGGCTTTCCTATGGCTGATATTGGATATTTGAATCCAAAAGACATTGAAACTATTGAGATATTAAAAGATGCTTCAGCTTGTGCTATATATGGCTCACGTGGAGCAAATGGAGTTATTGTTATAACAACTAAAAAAGGGAAAAAGGGAGAATTGAAAATTGGTATAGATGCATATTATGGAATAGAATATTTAGCTTCTAAACCGACAATGTTGAATTCTTCTCAATATGCGGAACTATCTAATTTAGCTTATAAAAACGCAGGTAAAGATCCTCTATATGCAGATACTTCCAATATGCCTTATTCTACAAAATGGTATGATGAGGTGTCGCATTTGGGACAAATCCAGAATTATAATATTAATATGTCCGGAGGAAGTCAGAGAATGCAATCCATATTCAGCGCGAACTATTATAAGAAGGATGGAATTATAAAATCGATGAATTATGATCGAGTTTCATTGAATCAGAGTAATAAAATAGAAGCAACTAATTTTTTGAATATAGAGACATCCCTCTCTGTATCAATGACAAATTCTAAAAGTATGGATTCTAATGGTATTTTTTTAGCGTCTTTAATAGCTCCTCCAGATATACCTGTCATTGATCCTGAGACTAATTATTATACAGGTATTACAAAATTAAGATTAGAAAACCCTGTAGGTCGAATAGCTAGAAATAACAGCAAATATAAGTCTCTTTATTTTGTAGGGAACTTTAGTGCAAATCTTAATTTGACCAAGGATTTGGTTTTTACCTCTCGTTTCGGAATCAAGATTGTTAATTCTAATAGCAATGGCTTTACACCAGTGTATTATGAGACGGCGGATAATTCGGTATTGATGAATTCTGTTTCTAGAGGGACTACTAGAACAACGGATTGGACAGCCGATAATATGTTGACATATCACCATTGTTTTAATGATGTACACGATTTGACTACCATGGTAGCAATTTCTTCCCGTAGTTATAAATCTGATTCTTATTGGGCATCAAAACAGGATACTCCACTTGAAAGAGAAGAATTTTGGTATTTCGATTCAACAACGAAAAATCCGATGAATAGCGGAAGTGGAGCTGAGTTGACTATGTTATCTTATTTAGGACGTGTTAATTATAATTTGTTAGATCGTTATTTGTTGACTGCTAGTATTCGAACTGATGGCTCTTCTCGTTTTTTGAAAGAAAATAGGTGGGGGTATTTCCCTTCTGGGGCTATTGCCTGGAAACTATCAGAAGAGATGTTTTTTAAGAAATGGGAACAAAAATGGTTTAATAATGTGAAGATTCGGTTAGGATACGGTACAATTGGTAATGAAAATATATCTTCTTATTATCCTTATTTGACTCCAATATCACAGCAACAATATTATACTTTAGGGAAAGTTCCAGAAAGGATCAATGGAGCCGCTCCTTCTGCTATAGGTAATAGGGAAGTAAAATGGGAAACCTCGAAACAGATGAATGTAGGAGTTGATTTAGGGCTATTCGATAATCGTCTAAATATTACTGCTGACTATTATGTTCGAAAAACAAATGATATTTTACTAGATCAACAAATACCTTATATTTCCGGATATGGCAGTATTATACGTAATGTTGGAGGAATGCAGAATAAGGGTTTTGAACTTACTGCAGGATTTAAAGGAGGTAAAGGCAATTTCTTTTATAGCATAAATGGAAATATGTCATTCGTTAAAAATAAAGTAACGAATTTAGGAACAACCAGTGCTTTGATAGGTAGTTGTGATGGTGTTTTTGTTGATATGGCAACAGCCATAGGGCAGTCAATTCGGACTGAAGTTGGAATGCCTTATGGTCAATTTTATGGTTATGTAACAGATGGTATTTTCCAAAATCAATCGGAGGTTGATGCTTATAAGAAAGATGGACATTTGATTCAACCAGAAGCAAAACCAGGAGATTTCAGATTTAAAGATTTGGATAATAATGGAGTAATAGATGAGAATGATAGAGAATTTATTGGAAATCCAATTCCTGATATTACGTATGGTTTGTCATTTGATGCAACATATAAGAATTTTGATTTAAGTATTTTATTTCAAGGTGTTGTAGGAAATGAGATTTATAATGCAGCAAAGTTTTATTATATGAGATTTGATGGTAAGCATAATGTTCGTGTTGAATATCTTGATAATTATTGGGCAGGAGAGAATACATCTAACACTCAGCCAATCCCTTCTTCTGATTTGACAAGGAATAATAATAATTTTAGAAATTCTGATTATTACGTTGAAAACGGATCGTATCTACGATTGAAAAATATTCAACTAGGTTATACTTTCTCTCCGAGATTTACAGAGCAATTCAAACCTTCTATTCGTGTGTATGTGGCTGCACAGAATTTGTTTACATTGACGCAGTATAGCGGATTTGATCCGGAAGTTGCTAGAAGTTATTCTGTTGATAGAGGACAATATCCTCAAGCTCAACAATATATGATCGGCGTTGTTGTCGGATTTTAAAAATGAATGATATGAAAAATTTTAAGATATTAATATTAGGACTATTGGTATTACAGAGTTCTTGTTCCGATTTTCTGGATAAGAAGCCATTGGTACAAACATCTGTTCAAACTTATTATTCTACAGATGAAGAAGTGAATTCTGCTTTAATGGGTATTTATTCCCGTTTGCAACGAGAAAATTTTCAGTTAGGACCGATGTTGATTATTGGAGATGACTGTTCTGACGATGCAGATATAGGAAATGAAAATAGTGAAGCGTTTTCATGGTTGGGACCGGTATCACAATCGTTACAGAAGTTTGATCATCTATCTACTAATTGGTTAAGCTCAGCATTATGGGGAGAGGCTTTTACTGGCATTTCTTGGACTAATCAGGCTATAGAGAGTATTTTAGCAAACCGAAATTTATTATCGGAGAAAAGTGATTTGTACTTGGGGGAAGCCTATTTTTTACGTGCTTTTTTCTACTTTTTTTTAACCCGCCAATATGGGAGGATGCCAATCGTTGATCATGTATTGTCTTATAATGAATTTTATTCTCCTCGTGCCTCTATAGAAGAAACGTGGGATTTTATTGTCCGAGATTTAAAGAAAGCTATAGAGCTCTTACCCAAGAAAAGTGAATATAGTGCAACTGATTTGGGAAGAGCCACTCAAGGCGCGGCTTATGCCATGTTAGGGAAAGCTTATATTTATCAAGGAAAATTTCAAGAAGCGTATGATGCTTTGATGAAAGTCGTTGAGTCTGGTGAATATTCATTAGAACCAGTTTATGCAGATATTTTCACATTGGAGCATGAAAATGGAATAGAGTCTGTTTTTGAAATTCAGCATATGACTAGTAATACAGGTTGGTCTGATGACAATGAGGGTTCTATTCTTTCTTTTTATGAACATGACGCAGATCCTGATGATCCTATCAAATGGCATAATGGCTGGTCTATGCATTGTTTAACTGAGGATTTAGTTAATAGTTATGAGAAAGGAGACCCACGTTTAAATGCAACAGTTATTTTTCCAGGGGAATTTTTTGATGGGCATATCAATTATAATAAAGCAAGTTCTACTGGTTATCAACCTAAGAAGTGGTATATTCCTTATGATCAACGTTCTCAGTCTGATCAAAGTGACTGTCCTAAAAACATAATTTTTTATCGTTATGCTGACGTTCTTTTGTATTTAGCTGAAGCAGCCAATGAAATAGGAAAAACGGCTGAAGCATTAGGTTTTCTGGAACAAGTTCGCCATAGAGCTAGATCAAATGCAACGGATGTGAATGTTTTACCTATAGTAACAGAAACGGATAAGAATAGATTGCGTGATTTGATTTGGCATGAAAGGCGTGTTGAATTAGCAGGTGAAGGACAACGCTTTTGGGATTTAGCTAGGCAGGGACGTTTAGGAAAGGTAATGAAGGCTTATTCACGAAAGTATAATTCAATTAAAGGACAGAACTTTATTGAAGGAAAAAATGAATTACTTCCAATACCTGACGATCAGATAATAGTCTCCAATGGAGCATTATCTCAGAATCCTAGATATTGATGTTTAACTATTTTACAATAAAATAAATACGTTTTAATTTTTATCAAAAACATGTATGTATAAGCAATGTAGTTGAAGTCGATACCAGCAGCATTATTTTATACTATTCTTTTATTTATATTCTTCACATTAAGTAATTAATACTAATAATCATGAAAACAGTTTTATTAATAATATGTATGGTCTTTATAGAACTAACTGTAAATGCTCAGAATACAACATATTTCGTATCTCCGTATGGTAATGATATTGCTTCCGGTTTATCTATTAAGGATGCGTGGAAAAGTTTGGATAAAGTAAATAGTGTAACGTTTCTTCCTGGTGATAAAATCTTGTTTGAATCAGGAGGCATTTGGAAAGGACAGTTAAAACTGAAAGGTTCAGGGATTGAAGGAAATCCTATTCTTCTTTCTAATTATGGGGGTAAGGACAGGCCGGTGATTTACACCGGAAAGGCTGAAGGTGCTGGAATTCGTCTATATAATCAGTCTTGGTGGATTGTAGAAAATATGGAGATCACCAGTGGAGCTGCTCCAGAACTAGGAATTGGTCGCCAAGGTATTGCAGCAATAGTTCGGGGAGCTGATCAACATGTAGAAAACATTATCATTCGTAATTGTTATATTCATGATATTTGGGGACAACTTGGGGGAAATACGGAATTTACGGGATATAATAGTTGTGCTATTGTTGTACAGATGCAGAATGAAAAAAATGATGGTTGCGATGATAACGGTCTGAATGCGACATTGGATAATGTTTTAATCGAAAATAATCACATTGAGCGTTGTGATAAGTGTGGTATTGTTGTCCGTGGATGTAAAAGGAACTTGAATATATCTCATAATTATATGGAAAATATAGGAGGAGATGGCATTTTGGCGAGTGGTTGCTATAAAGGAATGATCGAGCATAATGTGGCAAAGCGAACGTGTATGCGTTCCGGATATATGGATTTAAAAGGTGGAGAAACGTGGTGGCCTCATACTGCAGCAATATGGATTATGAATGCTCAAGAAACTGTTATGCAATACAATGAAGTGTATGATACAGGTCGACAGCCAGGGAACGGAGATGGGTTTGCTTTTGATTTTGATTATTACTGTAAACATTGTGTTTTACAGTATAATTATAGTCAGAATAATCATGGATTCCTTTTGTTTATGGGGCGAACTTTTGAAAATATAGCTCGTTATAACATTAGTGAAAATGATCAAACTCACTTGGTACAAATGCAGTGTGAGATAGGAGATCGGAATATGCTACATAATAATATTTTTTATATCGATTATGGGACAGTAGATATTGATTTTTTTTGTGGAAATGATGGTATGGTCAATAAAACGACGATAGGTGCTGCCTTTTGTAATAATATATTTTATGCAACTGGGCAGAGTTGTTTCAGAACGGTGTATTCAAAGGGGGAAACTTTAGGGCGAACCTTCGATGAATCTGTAAAAGTTGCACGAGGAATGCCTTATAAATTATTTTATAATAATTGTTATTTCGGTCTGTGGAAAAATGGTATCCCAAATGATCCGAACAAATTAATCGCTGATCCTTTGTTTATTGCACCGGGGACAGGTAAAGAAGGTTTTTCTTCTTTGACTGGATATCAGTTACAATCTGATTCTCCCTGTATTAATGCTGGCTTTTATATACCCTTGTCGGGGAAATATGACTTTTGGGGAAATCCCATAGAAGATGGATTATTGGATGTAGGAGTCTACGAGCAAATAGGAACGGGAGTTTTTGCAAATAAGATTAAAATGAAGGAGGATGCTGAAAAGTACAAAAAAGAATCTGATTCTGCTTGGTTAAGATGGAACTCCAATGGTAGTGAAAATTAAATTGTTTATTTGATTAAAAGTAATAGTATGAATGAAAATAGAAGGAATTTTATCAAACAGGCAGTAATAGGAACTGGACTTTTATTAGGGAATAGTGTGAAGGCAATAGACCTCGAGTCGGTGAAAACGATCAATGAATCTTTGCATACTTTTCACAAACAGAAATTTAATATGTGTGGTTACCGTGCTCCTAAATTAGAGACTGTTCGAATTGGTTTTATTGGTATAGGTAACCGAGGTATTTTCAATATGACACAAATGCTATATATAGAAGGTATTGAAGTTAAGGCTCTTTGTGATTTAAGGCAATTTCGCATTGATGAAGCCCAAAAGTTATTGTCGGATTTTAAAAATCCTGTCGCGTGCGAATATGGAGGTTCTCCTGACGCATGGAAGTCTGTCTGTGAACAATCTGATATAGATTTAATTATGATAGCAGTACCAAGAGGTCCTCTTCATGCAAAAATCAGTAATTACGCTATGTTGTGTGGAAAACATGTAGCCGTAGAAGTCCCAGCAATTGCAACCATTGATGAAGCTTGGCAATTAGTTGAAACATCGGAAAAAACAAAAAAACATTGTACGATGTTGGAAAATTGTTGTTATGATTTTTTTGAGTTGCTAACGTTGAATATGATTCGTCAAGGTTTATTGGGTACTATTATTCATGCAGATGCCGCTTATATTCATCATCAGAATAATTTTGTGAAAAATAGAGACGGAGATATGTGGCGTATAGAGGAAAGTCAACGTCATAATGGTAATTTATATCCAACACATGGATTAGGACCGATTTGTCAAGCAATGAATATAAACAGAGGAGATCGGATGACTCATATGGTTTCTATGTCTTCAAATGATTTTATGATGGCAGAAATGGCTACCGAATTTGCTCAGAAAAATCCTATTTATAAGTATTTAGCGACAGATACTTATCGGGGGAATATGAATACTTCTGTTATTCGTACAGAAAGAGGGCGAACTATTATGTTACAATATGATACAACAAGTCCTCGGGTTTACTCACGTATTTACATGGTAAGTGGGACAAAGGGAGCTGTACAAAAATATCCTTTTCCTGAGCGTATTTCTTTGGGTGATGACTGGGTGAGCGAAAAGGAAATGGAAAATTTAACAGAAAAATATATGCCAGAAATAGTCCGAAGGATAGGAAATATGGCTAAAAAGATTGGAGGACATGGTGGAATGGATTTTTTAATGAGTTGGCGTTTGATAGATTGTTTAAGAAATGGTTTGCCTATGGACATAGATGTTTATGATGCCGTAGCCTGGAGTTCTATTATCCCATTAAGCGAATGGTCCGTAAAACATGGCTCACAACCTGTGTTAATACCAGATTTTACTTGTGGTTCTTATCGATTAAATGAACCGTTTGTGTGAAATATTGTAAGCATTCAGCTAACCCTGTATCGCAAAGTTTTATAAGGGCGGTGTGCATTCTATGTTCTACGCAAGGAAAACCTGCATTTTTTTGCTGTTTTTCTTCACTAGAATGTTTATCTTCCCAAAATGTGCACTCCATAAAAACAGATGACGAAGTCCTAAATATCTGATTAATCATGGGGATGTGTCAAAAGTCAGACACATCCCCTTTTCCTGTTGCGAAGTATAAAAATCAAAGTCAGATATCTTTGTATTATCAAAGATAAAGGGCTCCCTTTGTGCCGTCGCCTGTTTTAAGAGATATCATATACAGAGGGAGTGACGGATAGACCAAAGAAGCCTTGACTATACACATGTAAAGCTTGGCTATTTGTAGTCCAGGCTTTTTTATACATTAGAGTCACAAACAACAAATAAAAACCAAAATGATCACTATGCTTAAAAAAAGGTGTCCGAAAATGGACAGCCTCATTAAGTAAAATTCATCTATCATTGCTTTTCATATTTATTGTGTATTCCTCTTTTGCACCGGAAATATTGATACTTATAGCAACCAGACGGTACGACATCGCCACGTTTGATCATACCGCTGGAAAACAGTGATATACAATCTGAATCAAAACAGATTGTGTATCACCAATTTCTTTTTTTGTGCCTTGTTAAACGTATAAGAAGTTCCTCCAACAGATTTTCCATCCCAATAAGCAATCAGCCTACAGGCGTGTGAAATCATGTAATCATTACGGTGGGCATAGCATTGGGCATAATAATATTCGGATAGAACTACCACTTTGTCGGCTTGGCGCAAAATATCAGCATACCTCTGTTTGTCCTCTTTGTTGAAATACACATCTTGCCCGACATAAGGAACAACCGCCACCAAAACCATATCGGGATATTGTTTCCTTTGTTCAAGTATGGTATGAGCAGCCATCATGTCAAATCCAACCGCACAACCGATATAGAAAAAACGGCTTCCATTCTCATAGCAGAAACGTACCTCTTCATTCAACGATACGGACAAAGCATATTTATTTGTTCGTATCGTTCTATGACCGGTAAAAGCAACGGACATCATTTTCATCCATTTATCATGTGCCTTTCTACATATATCCAACGAACCTGCCGAAGTTTCATACACCATTCCATTCACCTCATAACGATAAGTGAACCAAGTAGTATCTCCAAAGATACCCTTCTGCTTCTCTATATAAGTCTCTTTTTCTTTCATCTTATAACATACGGACAACTGTTTTACCTAAAAAGAAACCTCCCAAAACCTCACCTCCTATTTTTTCCAACTGACAAGCGAAACGAGCATACGAAAATCCTTTTGTTAAAATATCGTCAAATACCAAGATTTTCTTACCCCGAAAAAAGTCCTTGTCAAATTCTATCACTTGTACTTTATGAAGCGACTTGCTATCAAATTTCTCATGAATAGCCAAACGATCTCCACTGACACGTATATGTTCATACGCATTGATAGCACCTGAAAACTTACACACAGCCGAAGCAAACCCCTTATAACGAAGTTCATTCTTATCAGCAGAAGAAGCCGGGACACAAGCAAAAACAATATTCTTAACATCATCACCAAAAACTTGATGTAACTTATTCGCTATCATCCAAGCTACATTCAAATAAGATTTTCCATCCTTAAAACTCCATATCATCTTACGAATTTGCCATTCTCTTTCCGTTGCCTGCCGATATTGCATAGGAAGATATTCAAAGAAAGAAAACATCATCTTATGCCATTGTCTGTCTAAACTAGGATATTTACTCTGATGTGCCATAGTCTTTTATCTATTAAAATTAAACTTATGCTTCAGCTAGATTTAAAGACCTTTTTTTAAAAAACCTTTCCGGGATGGCCTTTTCTTTCTGCCGACTTTTTTTTGAGCTTTCATGCCCCATCTGAGTTTATGAGCCTTTTTTTACGGCACACTACAATAAGGAAGGAGGGATTGAGAAAAGTTTTGGACGACAAAAAATGTTGGGGACAGCGAAGCCGTCCGGCGTTATTTTTTTTCAGGACAAAGGGCGAAGGCCGGAACTCTTTCATATCCATCCTCCGAAATAAATTTGCCGTCCAAAAACAAAGGATCTCAGACGGGGATATGGAAAAAGCGCACGAGGGGAGGCAGAAAACCAAGGAAAAGGGCGGTACGGAAAGTAAAAACAAACCATACGGCTTGGCAGGCAAAGACGTATTCCTATCTCCCCGCCACCAAGTGGCAGGGGAGGGAACGGGTTAACAACGGACTGCCGAGACAAACGGTAAAAGGAAGGGGCTGCGATACGGAAGAAGGAGGTTGTTTCGGCAATGCCGAAGCTCCGGATGATGACTGTTGCAATCCCGCCCACGTTTGGAACTTCTCTTTTCGGGTTTACCCATAATCAGCCGCATGGCGGATGACTACGGGCAAACCGGGAATGAGAACAGTCATTCCGCTGAATGGGAGGGTGGGAAAAATCTGCGTGAACGCAAAAACGCTCTCGGATATATAGCAAAAAAAGCGGCCCAGTGCCGCTTCAATCATTTGCTTGCTTTTTTCTTTTTAGATGCAGCCTTCTTCTTAGGCCGATCCGGTTTTTCTTCTTCTTTTTCCGGAGCCGGATAAAACTTGGTGGCTACCATAACGATGCGGTTACGCTTCTCCCCACTTTTAGAATCCGTCCACTCTTCCGGCTTAAAGTAACCTTCAACGGTTATCAGCTCACCTTTTTTCAATACATCGAAGGAATCCAGCGCTTCATTCTTTCTCCAGGCTTCAATCCCCATGAAAGCAGAAACATAAGAGGTTTCTTCACCTGTCTTGTCTGCACGGCTGACTGCGATAGAAAAGCGTGCTACGCTTGCTGTTTCAAAACTACGGATTTCTACATCCTTACCGATAAAACCTGTTACTGCGAATGAATTTTCAATCTTTTTCATATCTCTGATTTTTTAGAAGTTAATTAATCAATTTTACAGTGCAAAAACTGATTGTTGACTTGGGGGTACACCATGAAAAAAGGGATAAATACGCTTTTTTATACAGCAAAAAAGGAAGATTCATCCCTTTTTTATTGGTTAAGATGGCAACAAATAATTGGGGTTAAATACACTTTTTGTGCAAGGCAGAAAAAGGAAGATTTCAGCCAAATAACGACGTGATATTTGTGAATCGTCCCCTTATCCCTATCAGCGGGGTTAGCAACAATCTATATTCGCAACGGAAAATGATTTGACTTCACTAAAAAATGATATGAAAAAGACAAAACTTGAAAATCAGCAACAGGTTTGGAAAGGATGCAAAAAACAATCGGTTAGACAGCAAGCATGGCACATTCCGAAAATATAGTCAGCCACCTATTGATACATCGGAAGAAACATCTGCAATTCCTTTAAAAAAAATGAAGCCTAAAAATGAAGCATACCATATTCCATATATTAGAAAAAAGTGACTGTGCGATAAAATAGGCTACACCGGAAAAAACGGGAAAACGGATTCTGTGGGAAGAACACAACCATACAAATACGGCCACCACACCTTTTCTGGAAAAAAGAAGATTATACGACCGGAAAAATAACAAGGCACCAGTCGGAGAAAAGCAAGCGATTGAAGCGCACTGCCGCTTTGAGAGCGAAATATCCGAATACCTATCTACAGCCCTAAAAGGCTGGGACGTATGGGTAAGCAACAGAAAGAACACATTATCCTACAAGATGATGCGTGAACGAACCGGATGCCTGATTCAGCAGCCAACGAACGGCTGTGAGGGCTAACAAGAATCAGACATACCTTAGCTGGGTGGTGGGAGTAAGGGAACTTCGTGTACGCTATCGCAAAACAGCCCGAAGGAGCTACCTTGATATAGGGTGGCGGGTGGGAAAAAGATGCCCCTTCAGAAAGATAAGATTCAACCAGATAACCCCAGTCAGTTCTGTTCAAGATTACAACTTACAGTTCTTCGACTCCAACAAGTTCAAATCATCGATGACCAATCCATCCAACACATGTTGGATCTTATCAGATATAGCCTTGTCTATGCCATACTTGGCGCATAATGATTGAAAGCGACTTACAGCATGAACACCTGTAATATCTTCTTTTCGGGTTCCTCTACAAAATCCTCGGCAAAGTTAACGAAATCACGGGTGGTCAAGGCTGACCTTTTACCCATCACGCCCATCGAATGAATGTGTGCAGAAGAATTTTCCCATGCATTTGCCGTGAACATCACATCGTATGCGGGTGACAAACGCCATGCTCCTGTCTTGTCCATGATAAATGAAATATTCTTATTATGGTCATCAGATATACCTGCGACATAATTAAATACCATCCTGATAAATATCTGGTCTTTGTCTTCCTGAGGAAGTCTCAGGGTATCCGCTATCCAACAGGGCTTCATATAATCATCCGCTCCCGGCATAATGGCCGCAAGAGTCTGGCTAAAAATCTTTTCTCCATTCTTATGATCAAACCTTTCCGTCACGAAATGATTTCTCCCATCAATCTCTTTCAGGAAACATGGCATCATGTTAATCCCTGCCGCTGCTGCCATTTCGCTGTATATCATTTCTATCTCTGTGGTAGGAGAGTCGTCAGGCTCTTTGAATTTTATGATATACTGCTTGAAATTTTCGGGTAAATCCACCTGACCGGAACGGAACTATTAAAAGTTTTGAGTATGGAAAGAAGCCGAAATCTTGACATCAAAAACAAAAGGAATTATTGACCAAAGCCAGGCTATGATTAGTAAGGCTTTTTGTACGGGTGGTATTTATACCGCCCGTTTTTGTTGCTCCCATCCCTCGAAAAAATTGCACTTCTAAGTTGAATCTTCAATAAAATGTAGATTTGCATTTCCATTTGAATTTTAGTTATTTGATACCCCAACCATGAACAACAAACAGACAACTGTTTTTTTGAGACAGCAGAATGTTTCTGTTTTATTAAAATAAAAAGGAAACAAACTTTTGAAGTAATACTTACGGAAAAAATAGATTTTATAATGTTTCTTTTTCGTACATTTGCAGCAACATAATAAAAGCGAAACATAATAATGGAGAAGCAAGGAGAAATCATACTATACCAACCGGATGAAGCTGTAAGGTTGGAAGTACGTTTAGAAGATGAAACCGTTTGGCTCACACAAGCGCAGATAGCAGAACTTTTTCAACGTGACAGAACCGTTATAACCAAACATATAAATAACGTTTTTAAGGAAAAGGAATTGGAAGAGAAAAGCAATGTGCATTTTTTGCACATTGCTAATTCCGATAAGCCTGTCAAGTTCTTTAGTCTAGACGTAATAATTTCAGTTGGATACAGAGTTAAAAGCGTAAGAGGTACGCAATTCAGGCAATGGGCAAATAAAATTTTAAAAGAATATTTATTGAAAGGCTATTCTATAAACCAACGGCTCAATGACATGGAATATAGAATGAACAATAAATTCTTCCAAATAGAGAAAACCATTGCTGAACATGATGCAAAGATAGACTTCTTTGTGCGCACCTCATTGCCTCCGGTGGAAGGTATCTTCTTTGACGGTCAGATATTCGATGCGTATAAGTTTGCTACAGATTTAATAAAGTCTGCCAAATGCTCACTTATACTTATCGACAACTATGTAGATGAATCCGTGTTACTCATGTTGAGCAAACGAAACATCGGTGTTTCAGCCACCATTTACACCCAGCGCATCACGCAGCAACTCCAACTCGATCTTGACAGGCATAACAGCCAGTACCCGCCTATCGACATCAGGACGTACCGAGACAGTCACGACCGCTTCTTAATCATTGATAATACGGAAGTATATCATATTGGGGCATCGCTAAAGGATTTGGGCAAGAAAATGTTTGCCTTCTCCAAACTGGAACTTCCTGTCCATACAATAATTGATGTATTATGAAATAAGCTAATCACCCATGCGAGAAACGGAAGAGAATATAAAATTCAAGATGGAAATTGACGTATTGGTTCCCATTCCACGTACTGTCACCCGTGATTTCACCAGTTTGAAGCACCTGCGTCAATGGCAGAAACGGAATGACATTGACGGTTCTCTTTACTGCTTTGCACACCGGGAATACCTGCTCAACGAAAAGGGAGAATGGGAACAATTTACCGTTATCGGCAAACAGGTAGTAACTATCGGAGAATTGGAAAGACTTCTTTTGGCTATGAAGCAAAAGGGGTTCAACCAATACAGCCGTGAGGAATATGAAGAATTAATGTCTTCATGTTTGAAAAAGTGAAGAATTAAAACCTTCATTAAACAACTAAATACGAAACAGGATGAAAATAGGATATGCCCGTGTTTCCACCAAGGAACAACATCTGGATATGCAACTGGAAGCGTTGAAGGCTGCCGGATGTGAGAAGATCTTCTCTGAGAAAATGACCGGACGTCAACAAAACCGCCCGGAACTGGATGCCTGCCTGAACTTTCTCCGGGAAGGCGACACGCTTGTCGTATATAAGCTGGACCGGCTTGGCCGTTCGCTGAAGAATATCCTTACGCTATTGGAAGATTTCAAGAATAGGGGTATCCAATTCACCTCACTGCAAGACAACATCAGTACGGAAGGCGCAATCGGCCAACTGATGAACAACATTCTCGGTGCTTTCGCCCAATTTGAGCGTGACCTTATTTATGAGAGAACCCAAGAAGGCAGAAGAATCGCCAAGGAAAAAGGTGTCAAATTCGGCAGAAAGACACTTATCAACAAAAACAACATCGCCAAGCAGAAAAGCTGCATCCAGCTCTATGAGTCCGGAACACCGGTAAGGGAGATACAGAAAATATTAAATATAGGCAGTAGCGGAACAGTGTATCGTCTGCTGCGAAGGAATGGTATTACACTAAAATCTGAGAACAGAAATACGAAATAAATCTCTTCTCCCATCCTTCACCTTCAAAGATGATTCTCAAAGATCATCTGCCCCCACCTCTTAACAAGGTTATAGGAAAGTTCCCGTGAAGGGGACCGATTTTTTAATTCAATTTAATACAAGAACTCCATGCACTCCTGTACCGCTTTTTCCAGTGCTTCTTCCAAACAACAGTCGCAATATCTGTGAAGCCTAGATATTTGGGATCTATTGCAAGGTCAATATCTTCTGAAAACCGTTCTATCAGTCCCCATCCTTTGCTAAGGCTTGTCCCGCCTTTGAATACAAAAGCTGTAGCATACGGCAAAGAAAATATAGCACGTAATACCATACTGACCCAATAGTCCTTCTCTACGGCATTGTCCACGATCCCTTTATTTTCGGCGACATTAGCCAAAATGGTGAGCTGTTCTTCTTTTGTAAGCTTAGTGAAATTCATAATGCAAGTCTTTGTTTAATCCATTGCGGAGCAATGCTGTAATCGTATCTGATTTCATCAGGACTGCCATATTTTTCAATAGCTTGTTTTATGATGACAACCTGTTCATCGGTTACTCCATCTTTTCCTAATTCTTTCATAGCAGCGACTATTAGTGGGAACAAGTCCGTCTTATAAGCAAAATTGCGAGGCACACTGCGTTTGAATATGATTTTACGGTTCCCGATAGTAAGTTCCCTTGCAGCGGCATCTGTCAAATAGACTGCATTCATCGTAACCTGTGTGGAAAGTCCTAATTTGTTCAATGCAGTCAATCCGCTGGGAATAATGCGTGCCTTATCCTTTTCAGCAACAGCATAAGCGATTTCCTCTATAGAAGGTCGAAGTATTCCGAACTTATTTCGTGACGGATATAAATATATGCCTTGCGAGAGGCGTATAAGAACACCTCCCTTTTCTAATCTGGAAAGGGCACGAGTAACCAACCCGTCATTATTTAGATAGGCAAAATCCTGAACCATATAGAGTTTGTTTGGTCCATTGCTTTCAATCGTATTGCGTATCTCTTTTGTTAGTATTACTCCCATGATCATTAATAATCTGAGTGCAAAGGTACAATATTCCCTCCAGCCAGCAATAAAATGTCCGAAAATCTTAAAGAAAATCGGACTTTGAGAAATGTTTTGCGGTTTGATACCTCAATCCTAAATATATTAAGTCAAGTCTAGAAAAGATAATCCATCATGAGGTGGTTTCAACCGTACACGTCGTAGGAAATCAATACCTACACCTCGAAATGAAAAGTTTTTTATTAGGCAGTGTGGCAAAATAGCGATAAAAGCAGATTGTGGCAGTTTGTGATTACTTTGGGGAACCAACAAGAAACGGGAACTTAGTGGTATCAAATCAGAAAATAAACAATAACTAATTGTTATATATCAGACAGATACAAGCTCTATTTCGGTTCAAGCGTGGAACTGCAAATGCCACGTCTTAGTTTGGAGGTCGTAGGAAAAACCTGTAGTACTGCTATGAGTATAGCAGCCCACGCTATAGCGTGAGAAACCACTATGCTACCCTTGTACTACTATTTGAAAATTTCCTACGTTAAATATATATTACTTTTATCACCTATAATTCAATATTCACGTGTATTTTCCCGAAAGTCTTTTGTTCGTCACGTACCCGGTTTAATTCGCTTTTCTCCGGTTAGGCTGTGTGATCCGGTGGGATGCAACCTACCGGTAATATCATTTTGCAATGACCGTCGAGCTATTTTTCTTTATTCATGGTGGATACCGTTATCATTTTGTTACAACTTAGAAATATCCTCTATAATCTTAAAATAAATTTACCATATTTATCCTCTAACACACAACAAAGATTCCATTTTATTCACCGTTTAATATAAATACAATGAAAAGATCTGTAAAATTAGCTGTTCTCTCTTTTTTGTTATCCATTGGCATCTTGTCCGTTCACGCAGAGATAAAACTACCAGCCATATTCAATCATAGTATGGTACTCCAGCAACAAGCAGACGCAGCCTTATGGGGATGGTCTAAACCGAATACGTAAGCTAATGTAGCGAATCTGTTGTTATAGCACATATCATCCAAATTCTATAGTCTTTTGTGCCAGAAGAATGACTTTACCTTCGCTTTCCCCTATTTTGAAATTATAATATCTATTGGATACCGTTCGCCATCACTATGTACGTGTACAAATTGAAAATCCCCATAGCTTTCACTGAGTTGATTTTTACGTCCCCCTTATTATATGATGGTTTTGTGAATTGTACGTAGGTTGCTCTTTATAACACACGAGGGTGTGCAAAACTAAAATGGCCTCTCCAAAAAGTTACAGATCGTAATTACAAGATCTAAAAGGGTCGTATCAAGCTCTGTTTTGAGTAATTATACGACTCTTCTTGATGTTCAAGTTTCAAATAAAAAGCTCATCTGGGCTAAAATTGAGTTTTGACACGCCCTCTTTAATAGATATGGATGCAAAATTTACTATGTTTGTATATGATTTATGAATTAATTTCCGATTTTTGCAACAAATAAGAGGGTAAAAAATATTTTCATAAAACTTGTAAGAGCGATTTACCATGAGGATAGTCGCTCTTTTCTCTAAAAGTGAAATATTTACCTATATTTGTAATATGATTTTTTAGATTAAGACTTTAGTTAGATAAAGCGACTTTTCCCGTGAGGGTAGGGTCGCTTTTTTTAGTCGGTAGCTGGGCTATCCAGCGTAGGAACATGAGGGATCGGAATACAAATCAAAACTTACTGTCGTTTGACAATATATTTATCCATCATTTTGTCGAAAGCATCCTCAAACTCCTTCCAATTTTCCGGATGGACGAACCCCAGCCATACGGTACCTCCTATATTCCCTCGGTTTCGTACCCACGCCGCATGTTCGGTACCTTCCTCATTTTTTGTTTGTATAAGCTCCACACCCCCGAATCCTTCCAGATATTGGAAGAGAGGGCGTTTGTTTCTATCCTTCATAACCGTTCTATTCTATTTTACACAAACTTCATCCACAAATAAAAATGCGGGATTGCCGGGCCACATATGCCAGGCTGGCAATTTCGGTGTAACTCTAGCAATGATCCGTACATAACGGGTTTCCACCACAGAGAAAGAAAGCGTATGCGGGTAAATACCGTCTTTATCTTCCTTGTCTAAAACCGGATAAGAGGCTGAAGCAAGTTTTCGGTACTCTTTTCCATCTTCAGAACACCATACTTCCAGCCCGGTGGCATCCATTACGGCTGCTCCTTTTGAGACGTTGACAGTCAGCGATACCGAAGAGACAGGTGTCGACTTTTGTAGGTCGATGGTCAGATCCATATCTTTCAGGAAGCCGAGCCAGCGGCCGGTGTTATAGTTCTGATTACCCTGTAATCCGTCAGTCAGCGTGCTTACCCCGTTGAAAGTATAGTTCTCATGTGGTGCATTGGCCAGCCAGGAAGGTTTGAAAGTTGCTTTGTTTACATGGATATGTTCCTCAAATACACTACTGGTATCCTCAGTCGTAACAATAACGGCTTTCAGTTTGGTGTCTTCCCGTATTATCAATGGTTCCGTATAGATCAGGGAAGCTGTATTCGGTTGACTTCCGTCTGTCGTATAGTAGATCGGGCGGTTACCGATAGTGGAAAGGGAAATCTCAAGCGCATCTTGCAACGTGTCTGTCCGGAAGTTCTCGGTTATTTGAAAAACATGTTCCGAATAAGTATAATGAGATTTGTCATATACAGTTATCAAACGATACAAACGATCCATAAAAGCGTCGAAATCGTGTTGTTCAGGATCAGCCCAGCCTAATTCGCTTAACGCGGCCAGACGTGGAAGGATTAGGTACTCAGCCCGTTCCGGGGTATCAATTCGCTCCGACCATAGACAGGCCTGTACACCGATGATATGCTTGGCGGCAGCTTCCGATAATGTATCCGGACAGATTTTGAAATCATAGACACGGCGAACCCCCCGGTTACCACCCAGTTCCAATAACTGGCGGCCACTGAAATAAGTGATACCCGCTGGAGTCATAATGACATCATGTTGCATTTCAGCCGCTTTGATACCATTTTCCGTACCTCTCCATGACATGACGGTCGCATTGGGAGCCAACCCTCCTTCCAATATTTCATCCCAGCCGATAATCTGACGTCCTTTGCTGTTGACGAACCTCTCCACTTCTGTCATAAAATAACTCTGGAGTTTGTCTTCCGCTTTATGTTCTTTCGTATCTTTCCATCCGTTATTGTGGATCAATGCCTGGCATTTCGGGCATTGTTGCCAGCGGTCACGTGGACATTCGTCGCCTCCTACATGAATGTAATGGGAAGAGAAAAGCTCAATAATTTCCGATAACACATCTTTCGCAAAACGAAGCGATTGCTCATTGCCGACACATAATACCTCCTTATGGACACCATACGTAGTAGCCACTTCGTAGGGGCCTCCTGTGCATCCTAGATCCGGATAGGCAGCAAGCGCGGAGGTGATGTGTCCCGGCAGATCGATCTCAGGAATAACGGTGATATAACGTTCTGCCGCATATTCGATGATGTCCTTTACTTCCTCCTGCGTATAAAAACCACCGTATGGTTTTCCGTCGAATTTCCCGGGACCGTCATTCAGTAACGACTCTTTCCGTTTGGAGCCAATTTCGGTCAACTTCGGGTATTTTTTAATTTCGATACGCCACCCCTGGTCATCAGTCAGGTGCCAATGGAAGGTATTCAGGTTATGGAGAGCAATAATATCAATGTATTTCTTGATGAAATCAGTCGAGAAGAAATGGCGGCCTACGTCGAGATGCATTCCCCGGTAGCGGTATTCCGGCTCGTCTAGAATCTGTACGGCCGGAAAACTTATCTCCTTTTGTCCCGTCACGGGGAGTGATTTTCGAAGTGTCTGTATACCATAAAATATACCGGCTTCCGAACTCCCCGTGATGGTAATGTCTCTCTTGCCGACTTTTAGCCGGTAGCCTTCCGGTGAAGATGCGGCAGTACGATCTAATACGAGGCGAATGCTATTGGAAGAACCCGTATCTGCTGTTACTTCTGTTTCGATGCCTGTCATTTCGCGGATATATCCGGAAAGAAAAACCGCCGTTTGTCTCAGCTTCTCGTTTCCTTCCGGATATCCGATATGGGTGGATGTGCTCAATATAAAAGGGGCCTCTTTAGCTGGAGTGATCGACTTCGGCAGAGGTACTACCTCATAGTTGCATGTCGCGGTGGCTTCTTTTTTATTGCAGGAAAGTATCCCGGCGCAAAGCAGTATTGCTGTTATATAGAATAATAGTTCTCTGTTCATAATTGGATCACGGATTTTTTAATATACACTTACTTCATCCATAAAAAACCAGGCAGGATAACCTACGCCATAATGCCAGTCTGGGCATAATCCGATCCCTTTGACCTCAACTTTGATGTACCTGGCCTTGACAGGGCTATCCGACTCCGCTTTTCCTTCGACAAATTTAACCTGCAGGTCCCGGTCTTCAGCAAATGTAAACGAGCCGAAAGGTTTGTATGTCGTATTGTCCGAGGATATAGAATAGCTGACACTATGAGGCAATAAAACCCAGCCACCTAGTTGGTGGAGGAAATCCGCTTCTATCCGGGTGAAACTTTTCTCTTCGCCCAAGTCTAGAATGAAAGCACCGTCCGTCCCGTTCCATCCTACCCAGCTTTCTACATATGTTGTTCCTCCGAACAGTTCGTCGGTCAGAGCTGTTTCGCCCAATGTTTTATAACGTTCCTGAGGCGGGATGATCCAGGTGAGGGAGGCGCCGGAGGCCTTGCTTCGCTCGTTTTGCGGCAAGAATCGTTTCTTGTACAATTCACAATATTCGCCGGGTGCGTTTTTACGTTCATTCAATGACGTGACGCCGAACTGACGGGTACGCCGGTCGAATAGCCCGAGTAATTCCCTGATCTTCGTTTTATCTGTACCGACCTGTGTACGGGCGATCTCGAGTTCCGAATATTGCAGCGGGAGGCGGGATAATTGTACGCGGCGCAACAGTACGGTATCTCCAGCGACGGCTTCCTCTGCCAGGTCGAACAGTTCGTCGTATGTTTTCAGCAAAACGGGGTTCAACATACCATTTTTATGGGATATCGGAGAATCGTATATCCATAACGGTTGTCCGCCGGCCAGCAGCGCGCCTTGCATGATCTTCTGGTATTGATACAGGTAAGGGGCGGCCGCTCCGTAATAACCATTCATGAAGGTACGCATCAGGGAGTCGGCGTTCTGGTATGGGTCCCACATTAATTTTCCGATCATGTAAGCCCGCATCTCAGAGAAATCCCCGCCCCGGATACCATTTACCTGCGAAAAGTGCATTGTCACATGATTTTTCTTGAATAGTTGGATATTCTTTTGCAGGATATGGAAGTTGGGGAATGGTGAGACGATATTATCGAAATTGATCCCATAATCCCATACAAATATATTGTCGGATATCTTCGACCATCCTTCCAGCGCTTTTACGAAATCACGGCCGGAGGCATTATCGGTTAACGGAACCTCACGTTTACAATCTATGTCACACAACATGATGTTGACGTTGGATAACGGTTTCACATGCTTGGGCGGCTGCATGGAATACAGATAAGCCAATGTGGAAAATTCTTTATCAGGGAAACGTTCGGCCAGTTTATTCAGGAACCGGATCAGGTTGCCGGAAGGTGAACCTTCGTACTCGTCTACTTCTTTACAAGCCGGACAGGAACAATTCGTATTGTTACCGTCGTTCTGACTGACCGAAATCATTTTCATGTCCGGGTGAGCCTTAAAGATCGAATCTAGCTGGCGTACGGCCGCGTCGAATACTTTAGGGTTGGTCAGACACCACTGGCTGTTGTGTCCCGGACGATGCTCGCCGTTGATGAATGAGTAATATTCGGGATGTTCCTTGCCAAACCGGTCGGACGGCAGAATACGGTTGAACGTGTGTACCCACATGTTTTCGATAAACATGTCTTTTGGTTCTTCCAAGCGGAACCATAGCTTATAGACCGGGTCGTCGTTGTTATAGCTGTAAGTTTGGCGATAACGGAATGCCGGTGTTTCTTCCCTGTGGATAGCGGGAAGTGTGATTGTCTGCATCGGAGTCAACGTATAGGCCTCTTTTGCAAAATAGGACACGCCCATGTATTGTTCCAATAAGGAAACTACACCATAGATGGCGCCTTTATCGCCTCCGCTGGATATTTGTAGTTGTTCGTTTGCTGTCGTTTTCAGCAAAAAACCGTCTTCTCCGGCTGAGGCTTGTTTTCCTCCAATCAGAATGTCCCCGCTTCTAGCCTTTGTATCGGCAACGATCGGAAGCGTAGCCTGGCTGATCCGTTTGACAAAGTCTTGCAGCAAGGTGGCTGCTTGCTCGTTCACTTCATTCTTCTCAACTAATACGATTCGTGAAGTGGCTTTACCATCTTTCACAAGGGTTATCTGTGCTGATACCCTGGAGGAAAGCGCAAACAGCAACATCAGCATACCCATGCATTGAATCAATTGTTTCATGGTAATTGTTTTTATTTAATGGTTTGTTTCTAAAGTCATTGGATGATTTATTGTCAGTGTTGTCTTTAACCGGATATCTTTACAAGAGCGCCCGATCATCAGACGGAATTCACCCGGTTCGATCACGCGGTTCAACTCTTTATCCAGCATGGACAGGTCTTTCTCGTTTACAGTGAAGTGCAACTCTTTTGTTTCTTTCGGTGCCAATGATACAGGCTGGAAATGGATCAGCCGCATAATTGGTTGGGTTACGGAAGCGACCTGGTCGCGCAAATAGAGTTGTACGACTTCATTGGCTGCGTATTTCCCCGTATTTTTCACCGAAAAAGTAACATGGAAAGCTGTGCCATGTACTGCTTTCGTCACTTTTAGTCCAGAATAATCAAATTCGGAATAGCTCAATCCGTGACCGAAAGGAAAAAGCGGTTCACCGGTCAGGTTGAGGTAATCGTCGCTCCGCCCGGTCGGTTTATGACTGTAATTGAGTGGTAGCTGGGCTTCGTGGATCGGGTAAGTGATCGGCAGTTTGCCTGAGGGGTTATAATCGCCGAATAAAACATCGGCAACCGCATTGCCCCCTTCCACTCCCGGATACCAGGCATTCAGTACGGCCGGAACTTGATCCTGCCATTCAGACATGACCACGGCACTTCCACCGATCAAAACAACAACAGTGGTTTTTCCTGTTGCTGCGACTCTACGGATTAACTCTTCCTGTCGGCCAGGCAATGCCAGATAGCCTCTGTCACGGAATTCTCCCTCTTCAATACCCACGACAACGATGGCGATCTCGGATTCACGGGCAGCTTGTACGGCTTGTTCGATGGACTGGTCTTCATTTTTTGTATCCACGTCCCAAACAAACCGGATACGTGCGTTTTTTGTATTCTCATAAAACCTGATACGAATGTCATATTCTTTTCCTTTTTCAAAGGTAAAAGGAACTAATGTGTGACCGAAAGAGGTTTTATATGGTTTGTCTACTAGCACTTTTCCATCAACGGTCAGCTGGTAACCGTCATTTCCCTCCAGCCCGAGCTGATATGTTCCGGAGACGGGAGATTTTAATTTCCCGTTCCATTCGACAGAAAACCAATCGACAGCCAGGCAAGAATCCGGGGCAAACAATGTCCATGAGAATTGTATGCGTTTGTCAATCCGTTTCAAATCGGGGACTCCTTCATAGGAGATATTATTGAAATAGCGCCCTTCCAGTCCCGACAGTCCGTCTGATGTGGATAAATAATCGGTTGGGACGGTCAGATATTCCGGATTGATTCGTTTACATCCCTCTTCGTAACGGATGATAGCTCGATCGCCCAGTTTATTTTTCAATCCATCAAGAATGCTGACTTTGTCAACGCCCGGTCCGCTGTACCCTCCTAAACGGGCTTGAGCGGCATCTTGTCCGATAAGGGCGATACGTTTTACTTGTTTGGATAACGGCAAAACCCGATTTTCATTTTTCAATAACACGATTGATCTGCGAGCTGCTTCGAGAGCCAGTTTCCGGTGTGCGGAGCAGGCATTCCACTTCTCCGCCTCATTTTCGTCAATGTAGGGATGCTCGAACAGACCTAGGCGGAATTTCGCTTTTAATACTTGTCCTACAGCCCTGTCCAGCGCTTCTTCCTTAACTAAACCATCTAGGCAAGCCTGTAAGAATGGTCGGTGTTCATCGTATGTTGTCTGGAAGATGACATCCAGACCTCCATTGATTGCATCAGCTCCTGCTTCCGAGAAGTTATTGACGGTGTGATGCAACTTGTGGATGATACCGACAGCATCTGCATCCGCAATCGTAAATCCGTCGAATCCCCATTCGTTCCGGAGTTTGTCGATCAATAACCAGGGATTGGCTGTACAAGGAGTTCCGTCTAACATATTATATGCAGTCATTACAGACTGCGACTGTCCTTTTTGGAAGCAAGCCTTGAAAGGAACCAGATGCGTCTCTTCCAAAAATCGTTCCGTGAAATGGATCGGATTACTGTCTCGCCCTCCATCTCCGGAATTGGCGGCAAAGTGTTTAGGGGTGGTTATCACTCCCATTTCTTCAAAACTTCTTACAAAGTTGACACCCATGCATGCCGAAAGATATGGATCTTCTCCATAGGTCTCTTCCGTACGTCCCCAACGCACATCTGTTGCGAGATTAACCACGGGCGATAGTATTTGTCGGATACCACGTGTTTTCGTTTCCATGGCGATAGCATGGGAGACTTGGCGTACTAAGGCCGTATCGAATGTGGCGGCCAATGCGATGGATTGGGGGAACGCCGTGGCACCACCACGAATCAATCCGTGTAAAGCCTCGTCGAATGCAATAATCGGTATGCCCAGTCGGGTTTCTTCTACGAAGTAACGTTGGATCTCATTGATTTTTTTAGCCATCTCTTTTGCTGTTAATTTCGGGTTGTATTGCAGCAATTGTTTGAGTTCCGGATTACTGGTTCCTATGGTTGAAACCTGGAATCCGAAGATACCGTGGGAAAAGCGGTCTTTCCCTTTATCCAGATCACCAGGCATCATATATGTTTGCCAGAACTTCTCTTCGATCGTCATTCTCCCTAATAAATCCTTCACTCGTTCGTCAACCGGAAGTGCCGGATTCTTGTAAGGAGGTATTTCCTTGACCGAAGTGAAAGAACAAAGGATAATAATTGGAAATAATAGTAAATTAGTAGGTTTCATGACATTAATTATACTTATTGTACCGAGTACATATTGTTTATCGCGTGCAAAATTCAAAAAAATCAGGTATAAAAGCAAACGATCGAGAGAGAAATATATTAATAAACAGGGTATGACTGTTATGTTCGATTGTTTCGCTATCTTTTTGACAAGCACTTTTAACAAATGAATCATAATAGTTTGTTAAATAATTAGAAGTCATTTTGAAATGAATAAAATAACCTTATATTTCAATATAAAAATAATAAGTATCAGCAAACTAAAAAATATGATGGTTAGAGTTTACAGTATCAATCAAGTTACCAATGGAGAATAGCACCAATGGTTATTGAATAACTTGAATATAAGTTCCTGCGCCTCGTTAAGATCCTTACAGACAGAGAGTGCCAAGGAGCGCTTGGGATTGGGTTGCGGACAAATTCGGTTGGGTTGTTGAAGCCGTACTCTGGCTAAATGAGCGCCCAAACGAATTCCTTGTCTTACCTAAGAGATGGATTGTTGAAAGATCGTTCTCTTGTTGAGGAACTCCAGAAGATTAACTATTGATTATAAATATCTGTGTGAGATGGCTGAAGTTATGTATCAACTAGCATTCATACAGATTATGCTTAAAAATATTTCTAAGGATTTCAATCTTAAATCAGACACAAGAGTATGGTAAATAGTGACCTGTGCCAAATAAATCGGCCTTATTTTGGTAGAGAGATTGCCTTTCATTTAGAGCGGGACCATGCATACTTGAGGTTGTTTTGGTCTCTGGATGAAACTTGTCCCAGCGGAACTAACGTGTTTTAGATACGTTTAAGATTTGATTTTCTTGGTTTCAAAAGGTAATTTGTGACAAATGTGTTGTTTTTTCTAAAAAAGCACCATAAATTTAAGTATAGTTTACGAAAAAGTTGTATCTTTATATCGCATTTATGCAATAGACCATGAATGGTACATTAGTTCCGCTGGAACCATGTTCATATTGTGATATAACATTACAGGAATAAATGTAATCAATCTAAACTTAAACTTAATTTTAAAACAAAAGCAAGATGACAAAGAATGAATCTAAGCTATTA
>NZ_JAMOKM010000003.1:0-420543 GCF_023656665.1 Parabacteroides sp. B2-S-102
GATTGATAATAAGAATGAAGAAGATGCAATTTCTCTTCTTCGCTGTAATGCTCATGTTTTTTGCGCATAATAATTACACATTTTATTGTTATTGAATGTGTCTACCTATATCAGCATAAGACAGAAATTAACAAAAACTGTAATTGGCTGATTAATAGCAATTATACTATTATCTCTTCTCCGGCATATATTTCCAAAAACGAGCCGGCATATGTTGGCGATGAAGCCGCAGGTTTAAACGCTCCTTGATAGCGATAGACTTAAAATACTCTTTCCACATACTTTGAAAAAGTTTCTCATCCTTATCCATGATATCCTCACTGAGCAATCCGGTCAATAAGTGTGAATCTTTCTCTTCGAAACGGACTTCTATCGTATCGTTAAGATCATAATAATATCCATACTCTCTTTTTAAGTCGTAAATGAGCCATTGCTGATCAGCGAAACGGTCTTGCGCATAAGGTAATACCAAAGGTAATACGTTATATATAGGTGCGATGGCGGCAAAGTAAGTTCCATCCGCCGCTTTTTGGAAACGAAAGAATTGCATCACTCGCAAGCGTTCGTTGTTTACTTTCTTCCAGATCTTGGCCGTTTCCAATATGGCCGGGTCACCAAGATTGAACTCAATCGTGGCTGGAGCGTCGATCGCTTTGCGGATATATCTGAATAACAACAGGTCTACTTCCGGTAATTCCGACAACCAAGTTACCGTCAACCCGGAAAGAGAAGACTTGGAGATTTTCTTCTCAAGCCCTTTCCATACCCGTTCTGCTTTCCGGTCGTCCGTATAAATCCGGATCGCCTCGTCATAGAACAATGGAAATGGCTCGCCCTCGGTTACTAACAAATCCGGAAAAGTCCGACGGGAATAGGCATCGAATACAGCGGTAAGCAATCCCTCAAAAGTCTTGTCGTAAACAAATATAATCATTATCAATCCTTCTTATAAAACAGGCGTTAATCTATAAAAGGCAGTATAAGCTGCCGATCGTCTACTTTCTTTCCGCTCTTTCTCGTCAATAGTTGCCGGACGGTTTCAGGGCTGATCTCATTCACGGTCTGCGTCGGGAGTTCCCGGCAAGTAATAAAATAGCTAGCCTTTTTCATGACCACTCCTATTTTCTTCAACTGCTCTGAACCGAGATTAGCGTAACGCCGGGAAACGATTATGATCTTTGCCGATTTCACGCCAATTCCCGGAACCCGAAGAAGCATCTCGTAATCCGCTTTATTGATATCTACCGGGAAGACTTCCGGATGCCGCAGGGCCCAAGCCAACTTCGGGTCCACGTCTAAATCCAGATCCGGATATGCGTCATTGACAATCTCATCTACCTTGAATTGATAAAAACGCAATAACCAATCCGCTTGATATAAACGATTCTCACGGACCAGCGGAGGCGTGGTAAGTGCCGGAAGACGGTTATCATACGCATTTACCGGAATGAATCCCGAATAGTAAACACGCTTCATCGTAGGTCTCTGATATAAGGCGGATGATAGACGAAGTATATCCTTGTCGGTATCCGCCGTAGCGCCAACGATCATCTGCGTGCTTTGCCCGGCGGGAGCGAATCGTGGGGCATACCGGAAACGCTTGCGTTCCTCGGCGCTTTGTAATACACCTTGTTGGATATAACGCATAGGGGCAAATACGCTTTTAAAATCCTTTTCCGGAGCTAGAGTCCGCAAGCTCGCCTCATTCGGGATCTCTATATTCACGCTTAAACGATCGGCGTAAAGCCCAGCCTCATTTACCAATTCTTGGCTGGCTCCGGGGATACTCTTCATATGTATGTATCCATTGAAGTGATGTACGAGGCGCAAATCCTTGATGGCTCTCACCAACCGTTCCATCGTGTAATCCGGGTTTCGGACCACGCCGGAGCTTAAAAACAATCCTTCAATGTAATTACGCCGGTAAAACTCGATCGTAAGATTCACCAACTCGGTAACGGAGAGTGTAGCCCTCGGCAAATCATTACTTCGCCGGTTGATGCAGTAGGCGCAATCATACATACAATAATTCGTCAGCATGATCTTTAAAAGCGAGATACACCGTCCGTCCTCAGCGAAACTATGGCAAATACCCCATCCCGCGGCACTTCCTATAGCCCCGCTCTTATGCGAACGGGAGGTTCCGCTGGAAGCGCAGGATACGTCATATTTTGCCGACTCGGCCAAGATTTTCAATTTCTCGAGCACTTTCTCGTCCATAATTTCACCGATATGTTTCGTACAAAGATAATGATCTCATGGGAAAAAGCCTCCATTTATAACTTCCTCATTATTTTTTTCGAAAAAAATAGCCAATCCCTTTAAACGAATTTAGCATACCCTTACTCCTCATCATAAGAAAGACAAAATATGGAAACAAGAAAAGAGGTCATAAAGCACATGGGTGATGAGATGAAAGAGGATATTTTCCTTGAGGTGAACCGTCGTATCCATCGTAATCTACGTAAAAGATTTTGGTTGAAAGCATCCGCTATCGCCGCCTCTATTGCTCTTTTACTGGGAGTCTCTAATTATATCTCATATCATGAAGGCTATAAGAACCAAAACAGCCAAATGGTCGAGATGGCAAACCCGATGGGCATGAGGTCATCGATTGTTTTATCGGATGGAACACGAGTGATTCTGAACGCAGGTACTACCCTTAGCTATCCGGCAGCTTTTGTCTCAAGCCAAAGAGAAGTGAAAGTGAACGGGGAAGCTTTCTTCGAAGTATCACATGATAAGGACCACCCATTTATCGTAAGTGCGGAAAACGTGAAGGTGAAGGTACTTGGAACTAAGTTTAACGTGAAAGCCTATAAAGAAGATGACCATATAGAGGTCACTCTTACTGAAGGAAAAGTAGGTGTCGGACTAGGAGGACATCACGACATGATGTGCATTTCTCCGGGCCAACAAGCTCTTTTCAATAAGATGAAACAATCTTTTTCGAAATATGAAGTAAATTTAGACTACTATACATCATGGAAAGAAGGTAAGTTCTACTTTAAAAGCGTAACCTTCCTAGAGATAGCCAAGCAACTAGAACGTCGGTTCAATGTACATATATCGGTTGAACCGGCAAAACTTCAAAGAACCGTTTTTTCAGGTGATTTCGTGCGGGGTGAAAACTTAGAGCAAATACTTCGGATTATTACCGCAGATAAACGAACGGACTACACCATGCGAGGTGACAGTATATGCATCTATGAGAAATAAAACAATTGAGTATTAATCTTATAAAATGATACAAGTATGAAAGACACGACATGAAAATAACAAAAAACGGAAAATGCTACCAACATCTTCCGTTTCGAGAGAATGATCTTAGTTCGAATTATAGCGACACAATTACAAACCTAAAATCAATACAAAGATATGTATTTTAAATTAAATATTAGGCGTTATTCGCCGATTTCTCACTTCCATAAAATCGTTAATATTATGAGATTATCCCTAGTACTATGTATGTTGACTATTTTCTGCGCATCGGCTACCGTAAGTTATTCGCAGGTCAACGAGATTTCTCTTCATTTGGAAGATGCCACGTTAGAACAAGCTCTTGAGGCGATCAAGCAACAGAGTGAGTATTCGTTTTGGTATAGAAACGATGAGATTAATCTAGGCCGTAAGGTTTCTGTAAATATCAATAATCAGAATATCGCAAATGTATTAGATAGGCTACTAGCCACTCAAGGACTGGCTTATACCATTAACGAAAAGCATATTGTTATTTACAAAACAAACGAGAAAGCTTCTCATCCAATGATTACGGATAATAAAAAAATAACAGGAAAAGTGACAGATGAGAAGAATGAACCTATTATTGGAGCGAACGTAGTAGTAAAAGGCTCTACAACTGGTACAATTACTGACATGGATGGCAATTTCACATTAGAGGTACCCGATCAAGCTACTTTACTTGTATCCTATATCGGCTATACTCCTAAAGAAGTGGCGGTTAAAAATCAAAACAATCTTTCTATCATGATGATAGAAGACTCGAAGACAATTGATGAAGTTGTAGTTATCGGCTACGGTTCTGTGAAAAAAAGTAATCTGACAGGAGCTGTTTCCTCTGTAAAAACAACAGAGATACAACAAACTCCTATGACTTCTATCGACCAAGGATTAGTAGGCCGGGCTTCCGGTGTACAAGTTACGCAAACTTCGGGTATGCCCGGAGCGGTAGCGTCTATCCGTGTACGTGGTAGTAGCTCTTTACAAGGAGGAAATGAGCCGCTTTATGTAATCGATGGTTTTCCCGTATATAGTGGGACAGGTTTCGGCTCGACGGGTGGTAATACACAAATCAGTGGATTATCTACCGTAAACCCTTCTGATATTGAATCTATCGAGATTCTAAAAGATGCTTCCGCAACAGCCATTTATGGAGCACGTGCCGCTAATGGTGTTGTACTTATTACGACGAAGAGTGGTAAGAAGGGACGTGATATAATAACTTTTGAATCTAGTTTTGGTGTACAAAATGTAGCGAAGACTATTGATGTCATGAATGCGCAAGAATATGCGGCATTGGTTAATGAGGCCTATACGAACGATGGATTGGATGCGCCCTATAACACTACACAATTAGGCGAAATCGCTAAATTGGGTAATGGAACAAATTGGCAAGATGAAATTTTCCGTCCAGCCATGATTCAAAGTTATCAATTGACGTTTTCCGGAGGTGATAACAAAACAACATATGCGATCTCAGGGGGGTATTTTGATCAAAAGGGTGTAATTATTAACTCGGATTTCAAACGTTACTCATTACGATTGAATTTTGATAGACAAATATTCAATACACTGAAAGTCGGCACTCATATGTCTGGTACCCACACGATCAGTAGAACATCGGCAACAGATGTCGGTGGACGTGACGGAGTCGTGAACGGCGCTTTGAAAATGAATCCCATCCAGTCTGTCTATGCGAATGAAGAGACGGGTGAGTATACGCCAACTAACGACCCCGGGTTATTAATCCCGAATCCGGTAGCTACCGCAAAAGAAGAAATATACAATAATGCGACTACACGTGTGTTAGGTGATGTTTATGCGGAATGGGAATTCTTAAAAGACTTAAAGCTTAAAGTATCTTTGGGGATGGATATTATGTATTTGAAGCAAAATAAATATACTCCGTCAAATATCTATCAATCGTTAGGTATCGCATCTGCGAAAGTCGGTGTAAACCGTTCTATTAACTGGCTGAACGAGAATATACTTACTTGGAATAAGACATTCAAGGATATTCATTCCTTGAATATTTTAGGAGGCTTCACCATTCAAAGAAATAATGTGGAATCCGTAACGGGAGCATCTTCTAATTTCGTGAACGATGTCATGAAGTATAATAACCTAGGAGCCGGATCTATTTATGATAAACCGGAATCTTCTGCTACTCAATGGAGCCTTATGTCTTATTTGGCACGTATTAATTATTCGTTATATGACCGGTATTTATTCTCTGTTAACGGACGTGTGGATGGTTCTTCTCGTTTTGGTGGCAACAATAAGTATGGATTTTTCCCTTCGGGTTCTGTGGCATGGCGTATCTCTGAGGAAGGTTTTATGGAACCGGTTAAAGCTGTAATTAGTAATTTAAAGTTACGTACCAGTTATGGCTTCACTGGAAATACAGAAATCGGAGTTTACGAATCCTTGGCTACATTGGGAAGTAATAGTTGGACAATCGGAAATCAATTGGTTTCTGGATTTTATCCGAACAGGATACCTAATCCTGACTTGAAATGGGAAAAAACAGGGCAATTTGATATTGGTTTTGATCTTGGGCTATTTAATAATCGCTTACGTTTAACGGCCGACTATTATTATAAAAAAACAACGGACTTATTATATAATGTAGCGATTCCTAGCGCCTCCGGTTATGATTCTATGTTGAAAAATATTGGTAGTGTCCAAAATAAAGGTTACGAGCTTTCTATTGAGAGTGACAACTTAAGCGGGGCATTCTCATGGACAACAGCCTTTAATATTTCATTCAACCGGAATAAAGTATTAGAGTTGGGTGGGGAAACGTATAAAGATGTAGGTACATACGACGATCATTTAAAGACGAGTGATATCCGTCGCTTGATCGTTGGTCAACCAATTGGAGTATTTTATGGCTATCGTTTTGACGGTATTTTCCAAAATGAAGCAGAATGTGCTCAACAAACTTCTTCACCCTCGCCTATCGGTGTCGGACTCCGTCGTTATAAGGACTTGAATGGAGACGGTAAGATTGATGCCACAAACGATCGGGAGATATTAGGAGACGCAAATCCGAAATTCTTTGGAGGTATGACCAACACGTTTGCTTATAAAGGATTTGAGTTAAACGTATTCTTACAATATTCATATGGGAATAAGATTTTCAATTATAACGCAATGGAGCTTGAGTCGCCGACTGGTGGACAAAATGTATATCAGGATCTCGTGAACCGTTGGACACCTACGAATCCAAGTAATGAATACCAAAAAGCGACAACGAATCGGAATAATATCGTAAGTGATCGGTTCATTGAAGACGGTTCTTTCTTGAAATTAAAAACAGTCTCATTGTCTTATAGTTTCCCGAAATTAAATTGGAAACATCTCGGAGGTCTGCGATTGTACGTAACCGGACAAAACTTATTGACTTGGACTAAATACAGAGGCTATGATCCGGAAGTGAGCTATCGAGGCGCTTCAACTTTAGAGGCAGGAGAGGACTTTGGCGGTTATCCGCAAGCCCGTACCTTTATGTTTGGCATCAAATTGGACATTAAATAACTTTTAAATCGACTCAAAATGAAAAAATCGTTCATATATATATTTTCAGCTTTCTGTTTCTCTTGTGGAATCAACAGTTGTTCTTTCCTTGACGAGAATCCCGTGGACCGTTTGGTCGTGGATAATTTTTATACAAGCGAGAAAGACGCACAGGCAGCGGTAGATGCTACTTATCAGCAATTAAACAGCTTATATAACCGTTTGATGTATATGATGGCAGAGCTACCTACCGATATGATGAAAAATGGTTTAGGTATGCCGAACGCAAACTTACAAGACTTGGAGTTTCTGCGATTTAACTCTCAGAATACATTTGTAAAAGATATGTGGAAAAATTGTTATTCCGGTATTTCTAGGGCAAATACGGCGATTGCTAAGATTCCAGAGATCAAAATGAATGAAAGTAAAAAGAACCGATTGATCGCTGAGGCTCGTACACTTCGTGCTCTATACTATTTCAACCTCGTTCGTTTCTTCGGCGATGTTCCTTTGATCTTAGACTTGAAGACCGTAGAAGATTCAAAAGGACCACGTGATTCTAAAGAACTGATTTATGATCAGATTATAGAAGATCTTACATTTGCGGAAGAACATCTTCCTTTAAGATCTGAATATTCAGCTTCCGATGAGGGCCGTATCAACAAAGGAGCCGCTAAAATTTTATTCGGTAAAGTCTATTTAACTAAAGGGGATTTCCAAAAGGCGAAAGATAAATTGGCAGAGGTAGTCGAGCATGAATCTGAATATGGTTTCGGTTTACACAAAGATTACCATGCGAACTGGCTTCGAGATACAGAGGCTGGTATTGAGGCTGTACTTTATATTGAGTATAAAGAACCTCCGTTTCAACATAATGGTGAAATGGCGCTTGCTGGTCCGAAATATTCCATTCCGGGGAGCTTAGGAATCTCTGCCCTTAATGAGGCTGATATCCCGACACAAGAATTGTATGACCAGTTTGATAATCGAGATTTGAGAAAAAAGACTAATTTTAAAACAGAGTTCGCTCATCTTAAAACCGGTGAAATATTGAAATCAAGTATACCTCTTAGCGGTAAGTTCTGGGTTGAAGGGCTTGAAACGGGTGACCGTTGCGATGTAAATATGCACATTATCAGGTATGCGGACGCTATATTAATGTATGCAGAGGCATTAAATGAAGTGGGCGAATCTACAAAGGCTCTCGCTATGTTAAACAGGATACGGGAACGTGCTTTTGGTGATGATTCTGGAAACTTTAAACCTATGTCGAAGGATGAGTTTCGTACAGCTATATTAAATGAACGACGGCTGGAATTCCCTCACGAAGGACATCGTTGGTTCGATTTAGTACGTACCGGTACATTTATTCAACGAATGAAAGAGCATAGTGCATATGAAGCAAAAGTAGCGGAAGCTAATAAAACTGAGATTGCGCAAAATATCAAGGAGCATATGATCCTTATGCCGATCCCTCAATCCGAGATAGACTTGAATCCTAATTTAGTACAAAATGCGGGATATTAGAAAATTGTTATTTATAACTGGGGTAGCAACTGTTACCCCGGTTATTATACAAGCCCGGGACAAACTTCCTAATATCGTGATCTTTTTTATGGATGATATGGGATATGGCGATTTAACAGTCACCGGTGCTTCTGGATATAACACGCCAACTATTGACCGACTGGCCTCTGAAGGAATGTTTTTTACCCACTTTTATGCAGCCCAACCTATAAGTAGCGCATCGAGAGCCGGATTAATTACAGGGTGTTATCCAAATCGAGTGGGGATTTCGGGGGCATTGATGCCTCAAGGCCGTATAGGAGTGGCCCCTAATGAGGAAACTCTTCCGGAAATGTTAAAAACTAGAGGTTATTCTTGTGGAATGGTCGGTAAATGGCATTTAGGTCACCTTTATCCATTTTTGCCTTTGCAACAAGGATTTGATGAGTATCTTGGGTTGCCTTATTCCAATGATATGTGGCCAGTAGATTATGACGGGAATAGAGTGACTCCAGCATCTAATTTACCAAACAAATTACGGCATCCGGCATTACCATTAATCGACGGAAATGAAAAAATAAGAGAATTGTGGACATTGGATGATCAAGCCGAGCTTACTACATTATATACGGAACGGGCGATCCAGTTTATCAAAAAGAATCGTGAACAACCATTTTTTCTTTACTTTGCTCACTCGATGCCACATGTTCCGCTTGCTGTATCCAACAAATTTAAAGGAAAGAGTAAACAAGGTTTATATGGGGATGTCATGCTTGAGGTAGATTGGAGTGTCCAACAAGTTCTAGAAACAATAGAGGAATTAAACCTAGATGAAAATACTTTGATTATCTTTACGTCGGATAATGGGCCTTGGTTTAGTTTTGGTAATCATGCCGGGAGTACTGGAGGTTTGAGAGAAGCGAAAGCTACCACGTTTGAGGGAGGACAACGCGTTCCTTGTATCATGCGTTGGAAAGGAGTGATTCCTAGAGGTACTGTTTGCAATCAATTAGCCAGTACGATTATATGATTTGCGTAGAGATCCGGGAGAAAGATATGATGTGAAAGATCAATATCCGGAGGTGGTTCGTCTATTACAATCTATAGCAGAAGAGGCTCGGTTGGATCTGGGAGATGATCTCACGGGACAAATAGGTTTGAATCGTCGGGAAGTAGGTTACATAAAATAATTATATATGAAAAATACTATTAATTATGGAGCTATATTAGCCCCTGCCCTTTTGTTCTCCGCATGCGGAACAGGGCAAAAAGAAGTGGCAGAGAAGCCGCTCAATATCATTCATATCATGACGGATGATCATTCGTATCAAACTATTAGCGCTTATGGACATGCGCTAGGTAAATTGGCACCAACACCAAATTTAGATCGTTTGGCTGCAGAAGGAATGTTGTTCCGGCAAGCTTTCGTAGAGAATTCTCTGTCTACTCCTAGCCGTGCTTGTTTGATGACCGGTCTTTACAGTCACCAAAACGGACAAAGACAGTTAGGAAAAGGTATTGATACGACAAAAGTATTCTTCTCTGAAATCTTACAACAGCACGGTTATCAGACAGGTGTTGTCGGTAAATGGCATATGCAATGTGAGCCGAAAGGTTTTGATTATTATCATGTGTTATGGGATCAGGGAGATTATTATAATCCGGAGTTTAAAAGCAAAGAATCGAATGGCAAGTATGTAAAAGAAGAGGGATATGCGACGACCCTTACGACCGATCACGCTATCGAGTTTTTGGAAGAGAGGGATAAGGATAAGCCTTTCTGCCTGCTGGTTCATCATAAGGCTCCACATCGTAACTGGATGCCGGATACGAAATATATGGATTTATATGAGGATGTAGAGTTCCCATATCCAGATACTTTCAATGATAATTATGCCACTCGTTGCGATGCCGCACGTACACAAGAGATGAGTATAGACAAAAATATGACTTTGGTTTATGATTTGAAGGTAGATGAGCTTAAAGATAAGGAGGCTTATAAAAAGGAATGGAATATTGATGGTTGGCAGGCCTCTTTGGATCGTATGACCCCGGAACAACGGGAGGCTTGGATCGCTTCTTATAAGCCCCGCAACGAAAAATTCATTAACGAGAACCTGAAAGGCGAGGATTTGGTTAAATGGAAATATCAACGTTATATCAAGGATTACGTACGTTGCATCAAATCTATTGATGATGAGGTGGGGCGTTTGATCGCCTATTTGGAAAAAGAAGGGCTTATGGATAATACCGTGATCGTTTATACCTCGGATCAAGGTTTTTACATGGGTGAACATGGCTGGTTCGACAAACGTTTCATGTATGAGGAATCTTTCCGTACGCCGTTGATTATCCGTTATCCTGCTAAAATCAAGGCGAGAAGTGAATGTACAGCCTTAGTACAGAACATTGACTATGCCCCGACTTATCTGGATATAGCCGGTATCGAGAAACCTGATTATATGGTAGGAACTTCTTTAGTCCCCTTGTTTGGAGGCGAGGCACCAAAAGATTGGCGCGAGTATCTGTATTATCATTATTATGATTATCCAGCTATCCATATGGTACGTCGTCACGATGGCGTGCGTGACAGTCGTTATAAATTGATCCATTTCTATGGAGAGAAGAATGAGCATAATGACGCAATTAATTGCAACGAGCTTTACGATTTGCAAAGTGATCCGAATGAGCTGAATAATTTATACGATAATCCGGAATATGCTGATATCCAAACTCGCCTGCAAGCACGTTTGGATAAGTTCCGTGTAGACCAGAAAGTTGACGAATATTAAGGTGCTAACTCTGTAAAATCATTTATTTTGTGTAAGTTTGGCGGATAGAAAGAATCATTCACCTAAAATACGATCGTGAAATGAAACTCAATTTATCCGCCAGATTTTTAATGCTGGCCCTGCTTTGTGGTTCTTGCGTATTGAACACGCCAAAGGAGGAGCTTGAATACAACGGAATGAATACGCTACAGATATCAAATGTAGATGATTTGATATCTTTCTACCAATATGCCGATGACCGAATTCCTTTAATTAGCGGACACCGAGGTGGACGGGGAAAAGGCTATCCTGAGAACAGTATGGAAACCTTTGAAAATACCCTCTCTTATACTCCTGCCACGTTCGAGATAGATCCGAGGTTAACCAAAGATAGTGTTATCGTCCTTTTCCACGATGATACACTGGAGCGTACCAGTAATGGGATCGGGAAAGTTTCTGATTACACTTGGGAAGAATTGCAAAATTTCCGTTTGAAGGATCCCGAAGGAAATATCACAAACTATCGTATCCCGACTTTAGAGGAAGCGATTCGTTGGGCCCGTGGAAAAACAATCCTAATCCTTGATAAGAAGGATGTTC
This sequence comes from Parabacteroides sp. B2-S-102, assembly GCF_023656665.1. Lineage (NCBI taxonomy): Bacteria > Pseudomonadati > Bacteroidota > Bacteroidia > Bacteroidales > Tannerellaceae > Parabacteroides > Parabacteroides sp. B2-S-102. The sequence goes on from NZ_JAMOKM010000003.1 coordinate 11,637, forward strand.
CGATGGAGCGCACTGCTCAGTTGATTACCGATATGCAAGCGGAACCTTATGTAATGATTACGGTTCATGATGGTGCCTCGGCTCGTTTCTTTTACGAGAAAAATCCGAATTTCATGTTTGAGGCTTTTGTAAAAACGAAAGAGACGGTTCAAGACTATGAGGATAACGGTATACCTTGGAACCATATCATGGCTTACGTAGGACCTAAGATTACCCCCGAAGTCCGTGAGGTGATCGATATGTTACATGAAAGAGGTGTCATGTGCATGATATCTACCGCTCCCTCCGACGATAAACTATCCACACCCGAAAGTCGTGCTGAAGCATACCGTATGATCATCCGTCAAGGCGTGGACATCATAGAGTCTGACCGACCTATAGAGGTTGCTGAAGCGATCTCTAGCTTGATTCCGGTTAGCAGTTCCAAAGGAAAGTTTTTCTCTACACTATAAACATAATCAATATAAGACATGAACAAAGAACTAGAAATGACTCCCTACGTATTAGTGGAGTTTTTACAAAAGCCAGCGTCCGAGTTTACGAAAGAGGACATTATCCGTTATATCTATGAGAAAGATATCCAGATGGTTAATTTTATGTATCCTGCAGGCGACGGACGTTTGAAAACACTAAACTTTGTAATCAACAATGCGGCCTATCTGGATGCGATCTTGACTTGCGGTGAGCGTGTGGATGGCTCTAGTCTTTTCTCGTTTATCGAGGCGGGAAGTAGTGACCTGTATGTGGTGCCCCGTTTCCGTACGGCTTTCGAGGATCCGTTTGCGGAATTACCTACGCTTACCATGCTTTGCTCATTCTTCAATAAGGATGGAGAACCCTTAGAAAGTTCCCCGGAATATACCTTGCATAAAGCTTGTAAGGCTTTTCATGAGGTGACGGGAATGGAATTTGAGGCAATGGGTGAATTAGAATATTACGTAATCGCACCGGATGAAGGCGTTTTCCCTGCTACCGACCAAAAAGGTTATCATGAATCCGCTCCTTACGCTAAGTTCAATGAGTTCCGGACGGAGTGCATGCACTGCATAGCGCAAGCCGGGGGACAAATTAAATATGGTCATTCAGAAGTTGGTAACTTTACGTTAAATGGTTTGATCTATGAGCAAAATGAGATCGAGTTCTTACCATGTCCTGCGGAAAATGCAGCGGATCAATTGATGATCGCTAAATGGGCGATCCGCAATCTAGCGCATGAATATGGATATAACATCACTTTCGCTCCGAAAATTACGGTGGGAAAAGCAGGTTCCGGTCTGCATGTCCATATGCGTATCATGAAAGATGGCAAGAATCAGATGTTAGCGAATGGTATCTTATCCGAAACCGCCCGTAAGGCTATCGCTGGAATGATGTGCTTAGCTTCCTCTATTACGGCTTTTGGAAATACGAACCCAACCTCATATTTCCGCTTGGTTCCACACCAAGAAGCACCTACGAATATTTGTTGGGGAGATCGGAATCGTTCAGTTTTAGTTCGTGTTCCGCTAGGTTGGGCCGCAAAAACGGACATGTGTGCTTTGGCGAACCCATTGGAACCTGCCAGCCATTATGATACGAGCCAAAAGCAAACGGTCGAGATGCGCTCACCGGATGGCTCCGCTGATTTATACCAATTATTGGCAGGATTGGCAGTTGCGTGCCGCCATGGTTTTGAGATCGACGATGCTTTGGAGATCGCTGAGAAGACTTATGTAAACGTGAATATTCATAAGGAAGAGAATCAAGATCGCCTAAAGACATTGGATCAACTCCCAGACAGTTGCGCAGCCTCAGCTGCCCGTTTAAGACAACAGCGTGCTGTTTTTGAAAAATATAATGTGTTTAGTCCGAGTATGATAGACGGCATCATCCATAAACTGGAATCTTATGATGACGCTTCTTTACGCAAGGACCTAGAGAATAATCCGGAAGAGATGTTGAAGCTGGTCAATACTTATTTCCATTGTGGCTGAAAATCTTTTTTATGGTTTCACAAGAGGGTGTGTCATGACACACCCTTTTTATGCCCTGCTTTCATTTCTTGAACTTTCCATTGCGTTTTTTTTGAATATCCGAGCACAAGAGAGGCCATAAATTAAAACGAAAATATTCTAGAGAAGAAAAAAAAGATATAATAGTAAAAAAAACATGATAAAAAATTGTTATTTACAAATAAAGGCTTACCTTTGCCAACATCAAAACAAAATGATGTTATAAATTCATTTTGAAGTTATATGTTTTTCAAGTTTAACCTTGACTGTGAGCACAAAAGATTATCGCGAAGATCTTTTGAACGGTTGGATAGAGACGTCTATTTAGCCGTTTTTTCTTTTAGCCCTATCCAATAAAGCTATTCAGCTATTTGACAGATACAGCTTTATTTGTCACGGAGATTTTATATCCTTTTATTTTATGGATTACGAAATAACATACTGCATAAAAGCGGTATGTTGTATCGCACTATTATACAGTTGAGCAATGAATTATACATATAAACAAATATGGCTCATCAACTTTCCTGTAATGATGAGCATCTTAATGGAACAATTAATCAATATTACGGATGCTGTTTTCTTAGGCCACGTTGGAGAGATAGAATTAGGAGCGTCCGCTATCGCCGGAATTTATTATTTAGCGATTTATATGCTTGGTTTTGGATTTAGCATTGGGTTGCAAGTAATGGTAGCTCGAAGGAATGGAGAGCAAGATTACAAGGAAACCGGCAAGACCTTTTTTCAAGGCTTATTTTTCCTTTTGGGATTGGCTATCTTTCTTTACCTTCTCATTCATACGGTTTCCCCATTTATACTAAAGAAGCTGATCGTTTCCTCGGATATTTATCGAGCGGTAATTCTATACTTGGATTGGCGTAGCTTTGGATTGTTGTTTTCATTCCCATTTTTAGCGATACGTTCTTTTTTAGTGGGGATAACGCATACAAAAGCTCTATCTTGGGCTGCTGCCATAGCGGTATTAATCAATATTCCTTTAAATTTTTATTTGATATTCACTAGGGAATTAGGAATCTCGGGGGCGGCAATTGCCTCTTCTTTGGCAGAGATGGGCTCCTTTATGATGCTTTCCTTCTATATGTGGATACGATTGGATAAAGAAAAATATGGGTTAAGGCCGGTCTATAATGGTAATTTACTTATAAAAGTCTTGAAGTTATCAACATGGAGTATGCTTCATGCGCTTATTAGTGTAGCCCCTTGGTTCTTGTTTTTCGTTTCAATTGAACATTTGGGAAAAATAGAGTTAGCGATTTCCAATATAACCCGGAGCGTATCGGCTATATTTTTTGTGATAGCGAATTCTTTTGCGCTTACAACAGGCTCATTAGTCAGTAATGCGATTGGTGCGGGAGAAGGGAAGACACTATTTTCAATCTGTAGTAAAATTCTGAAATTAGGTTATACCATAGGATTTCCCTTGGTTGCGATTGCTTTATTGTGTAATCGATGGATTATTGGTTTTTATACGAGTAATGAACTATTGATACAATTAGCTTTTGCCCCTTTTGTTGTAATGTTGTTGAATTACACTTTCGCTTTACCGGGTTATGTATATTTGAATGCTGTCGGAGGAACAGGAAAGACACAAATGACTTTCCTTTTTCAAGTTACGACAACAGCCATATATTTGGTTTATCTTTATTGGTTATGTCGCTACACGCAAGCTCCTCTCGCAATCTATTTAACAGCGGAATACGTCTTTGTAATTCTGTTGGCTACACAATCTATTTTTTATTTGAAAAAGAAACATTACTAAAAAACGAAGAAAGATGATGACTAAAATATATCCACGTACGGGAAATAAACAAACCGTATATCTAAATACCATTATACAAGATCCTCAAATAGTGGGATTGGCCTATAGACAAGATTCGCCAGTGTTTACCATACATTATGAATGGTGATTTAGATGAGTTATTATCTATTGAGGATGACATATTTTTCTTGTCGCTATTTTAGGAACTGGTAAGAAGTAAAAACCTTATTATGACGTTCTCCCAACTCATTTACCATTTGCTCGGCTTCTTCTTGGGAAATCAAACCCTGTTCCTTGAATTGTTCTATCCTCTTTTTTTCGTTGCTCAATAACATACGGACAGACTTGCGAGTCACAGCCTCTTTATATGATTTAGGATAATCAATGGATATTTTTGTGATAAAATTCGATGCTCTAGTTATATTTTTACGGATCTCGACTTGTAAAAGCGACAAGCAACTTTCATATTCGGTAGAGACTGTTTCCGAGGAGCCAAACTCGTTAACCAGTTTCAAGGACTCTTTCTGGGCTATGATCAATCCCCTTGCCAAATCGTACCCTAAAATAATTCTGTCTTGATAGTAAATATCTGCCCATTTTTGGAAAAAACGAGAGAAAAACTTCATACTGATTATCCATGAAGGTTCCTCACAGAATTCAAAAATATCGCCTCGGTCGCATAGAGGTTTCTTTCCGTCTCGATCGTATTGTTCATCAATTGCGGCATTTAAACGTCTTTGCGTCCCGGATGAAATGACACCGTTTGTGTATAGGCTCCAATAGAGCGAGCGCTCTCTATCCAAGATTCGTAGACGTATGTCTGCCATTACGTCTTTGGTACGGACAGGCATTTCCGGATATATTTCTTTTTGAGGTAGGAACTGTTCGACAATACTCCAGTCTGTTGCTTCCAACGCTTCCTTCTGTTTCAAATCTTTTAGGTATTTTTCAGAACCTTCGTACAACTGCTTTTTTACGCTATAATCCAAAAGAAGCTTGGAGGACGGTATCTCTGCCAATCCCAATTTCTTTAGAAGCCAACCGATTGTAGTCGCATTTATTGTCAATGTTAAAGTTACAATCCCAGCCGTAAGGAAAAGTACTTGCCGACGTATTGGTTCTGGTATCGAAAAGGTATACGATACCATCAGTGCCATCGTTAGTCCCAATGCACCACGTAATCCTCCCCAACTCAAGATCGTGGACTCTCGCACCGACAAGCCATATCCGGACCGTTTCATGATCGGATAAAATATGGTTATTATTAATATACGAATGATATTTATCCCGGCATATACACAGATAAGAATCAATAAATCCATCCATGAGAAGTCTACCTTCAATGCTATTACGACACCTACAATTATGAATATCAATGTATTTGCTATGTGTGCCGCCAATTCCCAAAATTGACGCATGAATTTATTGACCTGCGGTTTCAACCTCAGACGGCCCATGTAAGAGACTGTCAAACCGAAACCGACCAAAGCGATTACTCCCGATACTTCCAAATAATTTTGCGCTATGACAAAAGTCATATAAGCGGAAAGAATCATCACGCTGTTTTGAAGCATCTCGTCTCCATTTACATTTGTGATAAATTGAATACACAAATAAGCCAAAAGCGTACCAACCAGGGCTCCTCCGGCAACGACCATGATAAAGTCCGCTACGGGAGAATCCGAAACACCAGTAGCGGTATAGGCTCCGAAAAACAGCATGAAAAGGACAATACCGGTTCCATCGTTTAGCATCGACTCGGCATCCACTAGCATCGAGAAACGTTTACTGGTGCCTAGCTCTTTCAACAATGCGACAATGGCCACTGGGTCTGTCGCACTTATCAAGGCTCCGAACATCAATGCAAATGTCCAGTTCCACCCTTCATAAGAAGGGGCGAACGTTCCGATCCCTATCATCAAGGCAGCCGTCAGCAACATCGCAATAATGACACCCGGTACGGACAATATAGTGGCATTTGTCAATGTTTTTCGAAAGATATGCACGTCCAGTTCATAAGCAGCGTCGAATATCAAGATCGGAAGAAAAATATAAAGTATCATATCGGGATTAGCATTTCCGGCAAAATCGATCGATGATTTTAATATAGGAATGCTTTCCAACCAGCCTATCCGGTCAAACGTACCGATCAATAATCCAAAGGCAAATAGCCCGACCGTGTAAGGAAGAGGCATCTTTTTTAATCCGAATTTTAAAATCGCACCTCCCATCAACCTTATCAATACAAAAAATAATGGGGCCAGTAAATTATTCGTTTCCATATTGATTCACTATTTAACTGCAAGGAGCTGGCAATTTTTGAGCCAATAGCGTTCGAAGATATATAATTATTTAATAATGAGATATCTATGAGCTTTGTCCTATAAAAAGAGAATAAAATCTCTTTCATAGTGAAAAAATATTTCCAAAATGAAAGAGATACAGAAGGTTTATTTAAAAAACAGTCGTATGTCCTCTTCCGAAAACAATATAGCGGTATTGACTAGTGCCAAATGGGAATATGCTTGAGGAAAATTCCCCAGTTGCTCCTTGGTTTCAAAATCAATGTCTTCACTGAAAAGTCCCAAGTGATTTGAATTATGAAGCATTTCCTCAAACAGACTACGTGCTTCTTCTTTTTCTCCTATGACATAAAGAGCACGAATGAGCCAGAACGTACAAATAGTAAAGGCGGAAGAGGGAAGTCCGAAATCATCATGAGATTTATAACGGTACATCAACCCTTTGTAAAGTAACGCATTCTTTATCGCTTGCACTGTTTTATGGTAGCGTATGTCTCTCGGATCGATAAATCCGTACGGTTCCATTAACAACAAGGACGCATCAAGGTCGGAATTACCGTAGGCTTGCGAGAAACTTTGCATCTCTTCTTTCCAACCGTTTTTCATGACATTTTCTTTGATTACGGCCGCTTCTTCCGACCAACGTCTCCGGTATGTCGGTTTGTTTAATAAATCTGCAATACGAGCTCCCCTGTCTAATGCGACCCAGCACATAACTTTGGAGGAAACAAAATGCTGTCCTTCTCCTCTAATCTCCCAAATGCCTTTGTCTGGTTTTTTCCAGTCAATCATCACATTCGTCAGGATACTTTTTACCATTTCCCACATATCTTCCACCTCGTCCAATGTACCGGGCATCAAACGATAGTATTGGTAGATCAGGTCCATTAAATAGCCGAACGAGTCATTTTGAAGCTGGTGGTAAGCATCATTACCGATCCGAACGGGTCGTGAGTTCTTATAACCGGAAAGATGTCCCAGAATAACTTCCGTCAATTTTCTTTCTCCGCGAATACCGTACATGATCTGGTAAGTATCGTGTTGAGAAACAAAAGTAGACTGGACAAATCTCATGAACCGCCTTGCGGCTTCGACATGGCCTATCTGGAACAAAGTTTCAATGGACATGGAGGCGTCGCGCAGCCAACAAAAACGATAATCCCAGTTACGGACTTCTCCGATCGTTTCCGGTAGGCTAGTTGTTATGGCCGCCAATACGGCTCCATTATAAAAAGACATCAATTTTAAAACTAGGAGACTTCGCTCAATGACATCGTTATAGACCGTAAACTTCTTGGTTCGGTCAGTCCAATTTAGCCAATAAACCAGCGTCCGGCAGTATTCCAGTTTCTCACGCTCAATGTTGACGGGGATTACTTTCTCGTTATATGAAAGTAGCAAGAACTCGTCCTTAGCCAGTATGATTTCTTTCTGTTCCAAGATCTTGTGCAAAGGTAGTGAGGAATAAAGATATTGCCTATCTTTGCTGTTAGAAGTAGAGTAGGTCTCTATATATTCCGAGGTCGTGTTGAAAATTGTCTTTCCACGGGCATAGTCCGGAGCCGGCTCATAGTTGATTTTAAAACGGGGAGTACCTTTGATTCTGCGGATATATCGGTAGATCTCTGCCGGACGATAACAATTGCTCGCATCGCTCAGATGGTAACAAGGCATGAAATCTACAACGGCAAATTCATTTTCTTCTGATACGAAGTTGGTCGAAAGAATATTTGTATGAGGAACATACGATTGCGATATTTGATAATCCGGAGAAACCTCGAAGCCGAAATATCCCCCTTTCTCCCGATCGAGCAATGACGCAAAGATGGAAGGTGAGTCGAAGTTAGGGAAACATAACCAATCTATACTGCCTTTATCCGAAATCAAAGCCGCTGTGCAGCAATTTCCTATTACTCCGTAATTTAACTTGTCCATAAAAATTATTTTTTATTTGTCCACAATCCTTTAAAAAAATCAACGGTGGCTTTCAGTTGACCTTTTATGCTTCTGGAAGTCGTTCCGTAACTAACACCTTCACCCGACAGTTCTTCCAAAAAAGGCAATACTTCTTCCTGCGAGGACAGATTGTATTTGGCTTTTTCAGATACAATTCCAACTTTAACTGTTATGGCGGATACTGGAAGAGCCCGGAACATATCCTCATCCGTCGTGTCATCTCCCATTGCTAGTATAAAATCATAGCGGGAAGCCAATAATAGGCGATCTACTTCCGAACCTTTTGTGTATTCTGGAGATTTTATTTCCACGACTTTGTTGCCCTGCATGATTTGTAATCCCTTTCTCAGGCAAACAGGCATTATAGCCTTTGTTAGCTGTTGCGCTCTCAGCTCTCCCAGCCAGGCGTCCGATTCTCTATAATGCCAGGCAAGAGCAGCTTCTTTTGTCTCAAGATGAGAGTACGGGGTTTTGCTTACAAACAAATTTAGAATAAACAATAGCTCCGAATCCCACTCTCGATTGCCTATGTTTTTATGCCATGCGCCTTTTTCCTTGTAAAATGCACCATGCTCGGCGGCAAAAGACAGAGGAAGATCTCCCAGCCATTTCTCCAATGTATAGTGGTCCCGCCCGCTATTAATGGTTACATGATTCCGAGAGTCGGAACAAAAACGCTGTAACAGGTCTCGTAATGCAGGTGTTGGAGCTGCATCTTCCGGATGATTTTTGAATGCAGTTAATGTTCCGTCGTAATCCAGCAAAATCAAGCGCTTTTTCGCTTGGTCATATAATGTTTTGATTTCGTTCTGGTCTTGTGCGGAGATCTTTTTCTTTTGTAATCGTTTGTTTTTCTCTGCGGCCTGCCGCCATTCTCTCATGAAATCCGCAGCCCATTTGTTTACGGTTTGAACCGAAAGGATGGCTTGCATTCGCTGAAGCCTTTCTCTTTGTTCCTCCAATGGCATTTTCAATGCACGGCAAATGGCTTGTTCGATCTGGTCCGTGTCGTTTGGATTAATCAATAAAGCATCAGACAATTCAACCGAAGCACCGGCCATTTCACTTAAAATGAGTACCCCCGGATTATCTTGTTTGGTAGCGACATACTCTTTTGCCACAAGATTCATACCATCGCGCAAAGGGGTTACCAAGGCTATATCGGCAACATAATACATCGCTACCAATTCCTCAAAAGAGAAACCGTGATAAAAATAACATACCGGAGTCCAATTCATGGTAGAGTAAGTTCCATTGATAGAACCGATCTCCTCGTCTATTTTGGTTTTCAATTCGGCATAACTGCCTACATGGTCGCGAGAGGGGACGATAACCATCGCCAATGTCACTTTCCCGTGATATTCCGGATGATTTTTCAAAAAAGAGGCGAATCCGTAAAGACGGTGCAATATTCCTTTGCTGTAATCCAGTCGGTCTACCGATATGATTAACTTATGATCTCCAAATAGAAGTTGTGTTTTCTCTACTGCGTGGTGGACTTTGTCATCAGCTATCACATTGTGATAAAGATCATAGTTTATCCCCATCGGTAATGCATCCACACGGGTTACACGATCATTCATTTGAACTTCATCCAGATTGAAATTCTTATGAAGGATGCGTTCCGTCGCACTGATGAAATGACGCATATAATCGTGAATGTGAAAAGCGACAAAGTCGGCTCCCAAAAGTCCGTTCAGGATCTCGACCCTTTCGGGCAGAATCCGGAAAAGTTCATGTGAAGGGAACGGAATATGGTGGAAATACCCGATATGAAGGTTGGGAAACTTCTCACGGAGCATGCCCGGCAACAGCATTAACTGATAGTCCTGTACCCAAACCCAATCATTAGGTTCAACTATCCGAGATATCTCTTCACAAAAAACAGCATTGACTTCCCTATATGATTCCCAAAAGTTCTTTTTATATAACGTATAAGCAAAAAAGTAATGACAGAGGGGCCATAGGGTACTGTTGCTATATCCTTCGTAGTAATTTTCATACTGCCTGTCGGATAAGAATACCGGATGATAATTATTTTTTTCCAATTGACTGCAAATGTCATCTTTTTCCGTCTTTTGTTCTACGCAGACGCCAGGCCAACCAATCCAATGTTTTTCACAATCAACGTCCAATGACTTCAAACCTGTAGCCAGCCCTCCTTCGCTCCGTGAAAAAACAAATTTTCCATCGGAGGAACGTGTAACTTTTACAGGCAACCTATTCGAAATGATAAATAATCTCATATTTGAAATATTATATACAACACAAAGCAAAATCCATACCAATTTGTATTTGTCATTGATAAACAGATGTTTGCAAATAGGGAAGCCTAAGTAATATTACCAAAATGAAAAACACTTTTTCATTTTAGTTGTTTTTTTTACTTTCAATTTAGAATTAATATTTTTAATCAATTGATATATAGTGATTTATGTTTGTTGTTTTCTAATTGGTCTGATTTTGGCATTATCTTTATCAGTTTAGATTTCCGAAGAAAGTATCATTAATATTCATCTTCGGTTGTCTGCTATAAGAAACAATGTAGAACAACAAAGAAACAAAATGGTATTTTTTATTTATCAGTTAGGCTCGCTTGCCTCTGTATGGGCAATCAGCAATTTAATAAAAAAAGATGTTCCTCAAAGGATCAAAAACAAGATTATCGTTCTGTTACTAGTAACAAGCTGGATTGGTGTTTTGGGGTATTTTTTCATTTTGAAAAACAGGATTGAAAAATGGTGGCCTTGCAAGAAGTACTTGGTTGCTCATAGAAGGATATGAGTTTCATATTATATATTATTGCAATTAAAGTTGTTTTATGTGTACCAAAATCTTTTTCTCCATTCATTCTGTAAAGATTTGAATTGTTTTTTTCTTTTTGAGCCGTGGATATAATTTATTCACGGCTTATTTAAAGGATTTGATTTCAAAAATTAGGATACAAATGGAAAAGAATATGCGGATGAAATTTTTAAAGCAACGGATAACGGTAATATTACTGTTAGTGGCTAGCGTATGTATATGTGGTAGCATCAATGAATTCTATGTCTTCGAAAATGATTATTATTTTAAATATCTGCTGAATACTTTTACAGGAATCATCCTTTTGACAGGAATTGCCTATTTATGCTATCCTCAAAAGAAGACAAATCAGGAAAATGAATTGGTGCTGAATGAATACAAACTGGTGTATGAAACGGAGTCTACCGCATCGCAATATTTTATTTCTGATACAGAAGCTTGGAACACATTAAGAAAACAATTGAAAACAACAGCTCAAGGACATGCTATTTTATATATCAGCGAAAGTTGCGAATTGCCTATAATCAATAACATGATTTTAGCTAAAAAGAGAAATTTCGATTGTTGGAAGCCTGCCTGTGCAGGGCAGATATCTAAAGATTTTGGTGAGATTTAAAGTGATCATAAAAAATATATGGCAGCCATAAAACGATGTCCATGGAAAGGAAATGTCAATTATCTGAAAATACGGGGAATAATATTGAATTGGACCTAGTCAGCGTTGAAAAGCACCACATTCAGAAAGTTCTCCAACATACTAACGGATACAAACCCGAAGCTGCTCGTCCTCTTGGGATAGCCTTAACCACACTTTATAGGAAGATGGAAGCCTATGGACTATAATGTGGAACACTTTGTTCTTGCATACCCGGTAGGTTTACCTAAAACAGGCAGCTTGCCTTTTTTATATACCTTTTCAAAATGAAAATATCTTTTTCCTTTTGAAAAGGATTGAGCATATTACATAATAATATTATTTTTTGATTATATAACTGATAAACAATGCATTGTGCAAGAACTCGATTTTTTGGCACAGCTTTGGCATATAGTAGGGTGGAAAACAAATAAATAGTATTAACAATTAAAAAAGACAAGTATGGAAGATACGTTATCATTTTTGTTCTTGTGTGCTACCGGTGTAGCATGCTATTGGTTTTTCTTCAAGTGTGTGGACTGGTTTGAGAAAATTTAATGTAAGAAAGGAGAATTAAATTATGTTTTTAGCACTGTTTATACTTTGCTTATTGATCTTCGGGTATTTGATGTATGTCCTAATTAAGCCCGAAAAGTTTTAATGGTAATTAGTTTTTTTAAGTGAAAAGATGAATACAGAAATTTTAGGTGTAGCATTGCAGATATTGCTGCTGCTGGTTATCAGTTACCCGCTGGGAAAGCATATCGCCAAGGTGTATAAGGAGGGAAACGACTGCATGCGTTTCATGGCTCCAATTGAAAGATTTATTTACAAGCTGGCGGGTATCAACCCCAATGAAGAGATGGATTGGAAGGCATTCTTGAAATCTCTGCTTATTATAAACGTATTTTGGTTCTTCTGGGGTATGATCCTGTTGGTATCGCAAGGATATCTTCCTTTGAATCCTGATGGGAACAGCGGACAAAGTCCAGATTTGGCGTTCAACACGTGTATTAGTTTCATGGTTAACTGTAACTTGCAGCACTATAGCGGAGAAAGCGGTTTGACTTATTTTACACAGTTGTTCGTCATCATGTTGTTCCAGTTCATCACTGCTGCAACAGGTATGGCTGCCATGGCTGGAATTATGAAGTCGATGGCCGCCAAAACAACTAAAACAATCGGCAACTTCTGGCACTATTTAGTGATCAGCTGTACACGTATCCTTTTCCCGATGTCTCTGATCGTGGGTTTCATCCTGATCATACAAGGTACGCCGATGGGCTTTGACTCCAAAATGACAATCCCGACATTGGAAGGAGCTGAACAAACTGTTTCACAAGGTCCTACAGCTGCAATCGTTCCGATTAAACAGTTAGGTACGAATGGTGGTGGTTACTTCGGAGTAAACTCTTCTCACCCATTGGAAAACCCGACTTACCTGACCAATATTGTAGAATGTTGGTCTATTCTGATCATTCCGATGGCATTGGTATTTGCTTTGGGATTTTATCTGAAACGTAAAAAGTTAGGTTATGTGATCTATGGTGTGATGCTGTTTGCTTATCTTTTGGGGGTATTCTGTAACGTTCACTATGAGATGGCAGGTAACCCGAAAATCGACGAGATGGGTATTGACCAGTCTTGCGGTGCTATGGAAGGTAAGGAAACCCGTCTGGGTCCGGGCGCAACCGCTTTGTGGTCTGTGACTACGACCGTCACCTCTAATGGTTCCGTTAACGGTATGCACGACAGTACAATGCCTCTTTCTGGTATGGTGGAGATGTTGAACATGCAGATCAATACATGGTTTGGTGGTGTCGGCGTAGGTTTCATGAACTACTATGCATTCTTGATTATAGCCGTATTCATCAGCGGTTTGATGGTCGGACGTACGCCGGAATTCTTAGGTAAAAAGGTAGAAGCCCGAGAAATGAAGATTGCAACGATCGTTTCGTTGGCTCACCCATTCGTGATTTTGATCTTTACGGCTATCTCTTCCTACGTATGGGTATATGCCCCTGAATTCGTAGAGAGCGAGGGTGGCTGGTTGAACAACCCTGGTTTCCATGGTTTCAGTGAAATGTTATATGAATATACTTCTTCTTCTGCTAACAACGGTTCCGGTTTTGAAGGATTAGGCGACAATACCTATTTCTGGAACTACACTTGCGGTTTGGCACTGATCATTTCACGTTATTTGCCAATTGTCGGACAGGTAGCTATTGCAGGTCTTTTGGCAAACAAGAAGTACACTCCGGAGAGTGCGGGTACATTAAAGACTGATACGGTTACATTCGGTGTGATGACATTCTTCGTAATCGTCATCGTTGCTGCCTTGTCATTCTTCCCGGCACAAACATTAGGCCCGATCGCCGAATATTTTAGTATTTACTAATTGACAGATTAAGAAGATGAGAAATAACAAAACTGCTTCTTTATTTCCAAAGAAGCTCGTTATAGAAAGTTTGAAGCAATCATTCATTAAGTTGAATCCGCGGATGATGTTCCGTAACCCGATCATGTTTATCGTGGAGGTGGTGACATTCGTCATGTTGTTTGTTACGATTTGGGCGGCTACCACCGGTGATACGACACAAGGATCTTTCGGTTACAATATCTTAGTGTTTATTGTATTGTTCGCCACGTTGCTTTTCGCCAACTTCGCAGAGGCGATTGCAGAGGCACGAGGCAAGGCACAGGCCGACAGTTTGCGTAAGACCCGGGAAGAAACTCCTGCCAAATTGTGTGTCGGTAACAAGATCGAAACGGTCAGTTCTTCTCAGTTGAAGAAAGGCGACATCTTTATTTGTGAAGCCGGCGACACGATTCCTTCCGATGGTGAAATTATCGAAGGTCTGGCTTCTATCGATGAAAGCGCCATCACAGGTGAATCTGCTCCGGTGATCCGTGAAGCGGGTGGAGACAAGAGTTCTGTAACAGGCGGTACGAAAGTATTGTCCGACCAGATCAAGGTGAAAGTGACGACCGAACCGGGTGAAAGTTTCTTGGATAAGATGATCGCCTTGGTGGAAGGAGCTTCTCGCCAGAAAACTCCGAACGAAATCGCCTTGACAATCTTGCTGGCAGGTTTTACATTGGTATTCGTTGTTGTTTGCGGTACCTTGAAACCGTTTGCTGATTATTCCAACACGACGATTACGATCGCGGCCTTTATCTCTTTGTTCGTTTGTTTGATCCCTACTACGATCGGTGGTTTGTTATCTGCCATCGGTATTGCCGGTATGGATCGTGCGTTGTCTGCTAATGTGATCACCAAATCCGGTAAGGCGGTTGAAACAGCCGGTGACATTGATACTTTGCTGCTCGACAAGACCGGTACGATCACGATCGGTAACCGTAAAGCAACCCAGTTCTATCCGGTATCCGGCATTGACGAACACTCTTTTGTACAAGCTTGTCTACTGTCCTCTCTTTCTGACGATACACCCGAAGGTAAGTCAATCGTGGAACTGGGACGTGAAAAAGGTGTACGTGTACATGATCTGAATACATCCGGATCAAAGATGATCAAGTTTACGGCAGAAACTAAATGTTCAGGGGTGGATTTGGCAAACGGTACTCGCATCCGTAAAGGAGCTTTTGATGCTATTCGTAAGATGAGTGAGGCTGCCGGCAACAAATATCCGAAAGAAGTGGCCGATTTGGTTCAGAAGATCACGAGTAACGGCGGTACTCCGCTGGTTGTTTCACAGGATGATTTCATCATTGGTGTGATCGAGTTACAGGATATCATCAAACCGGGGATCCAAGAACGTTTTGAACGTTTGCGTAAGATGGGTGTGAAGACGGTAATGGTAACCGGTGATAACCCGTTGACCGCAAAATATATCGCTGAAAAAGCCGGTGTAGACGATTATATCGCCGAAGCCAAACCGGAAGACAAGATGAACTATATCCGTAAGGAACAGGAAAACGGTAAGCTGGTCGCCATGATGGGGGACGGTACGAACGATGCCCCGGCCTTGGCTCAGGCAAACGTTGGTGTCGCAATGAACAGTGGTACGCAGGCTGCCAAGGAAGCTGGTAATATGGTTGATTTGGACAACGACCCAACGAAACTGATCGAGATTGTCGAAATCGGTAAACAGTTGCTGATGACTCGCGGTACGCTGACTACTTTCAGTATCGCTAACGACGTGGCCAAGTATTTCGCTATCGTACCAGCTCTGTTCATGGTTACGATCCCGGCATTGGCCCCGATGAACATCATGCACCTGCACAGTCCGGAATCAGCGATCCTGAGTGCGATCATCTTTAATGCGATCATCATCCCGATTCTGATCCCTCTGGCATTACGTGGTGTGGCTTATAAACCGATTGGTGCTTCCGCATTGCTTCGTCGCAACTTGCTGATCTACGGTTTGGGCGGTGTAATTGCCCCGTTCATTGGTATCAAGTTGATAGATATGATTGTAAGTTTATTCATGTAAAAGTAAAATCAATATTAAAAACCTTCCTCCCTCTGTATGAAGATAGGAGGAAGGTTAAGAAAATAAAACAATAATTCATTATGATATCAAATCTTTTTAAATCATTAAGACTGACAATTGCATTTTGTTTGTTCTTCAGTGTTTTCTACATCTTCGTTTTGTGGTTGTTTGCCCAAGTGGCAGGACCGAATAAAGGTAATGCTGAACTGGTTACATTGAATGGAAAAGTAGTGGGGGCCGCCAACGTTGGTCAGAATTTCACGCAAGATATTTATTTCTGGGGACGTCCTTCCCATGCTGGTGACGGTTACGATGCATCTAGTTCGGCAGGTAGTAACAAGGGACCTTCCAATGAAGAACATTTAGCTTTGTTGGAAGAACGTATTGATACATTCTTGGTTCATCATCCTTACCTAACCCGTGAAAAAGTTCCGGCTGAAATCATCACAGCCAGCAGTTCCGGTTTGGATCCCCATATCTCACCGAAAGCGGCTTATGCACAGGCCAAACGTGTAGCGGACGCTCGTGGATGGTCAGAAGAAAAGGTCATGGGTATCGTCAATTCTCATGTTGAGAAACCGTTATTGGGTATGTTCGGAACGGAGAAAGTAAATGTATTGAAATTAAATGTTGCGCTTGATCAAGCATCAAATAACAAATAACAAATTTTAATAAGTCAATTAGATTTAGGTTATGAAATCATTCGTAAAAAAAGTAGCAGCCTTGGCAGTTGTATTCTCAATGGCATCTTCTACGTTGGCTAATGCACAGGAAGAGGATGGTAAAGTAAGTTTTTCTGTACAGGGAGATTTGGTAAGTTCCTATATTTGGCGTGGTTTCTACCAGACTGGTGCTAGCTTCCAGCCGACACTATCACTGGGGGTAGGTAATTTCTCTTTGACAGCCTGGGGATCTACCGATTTTCAGGGAGCAAACTCTACATCTATGCCTGCGGCTAAAGAGATAGATTTAACGGCAGCGTATACATTCGGATCAGCTGGTCCTACATTGTCTGTCGCTAGCTTATGGTGGGCAGGGCAAGGCTCTTGCCGTTATTTTAACTTCAAAAGCCATGAAACAGATCACCATTTTGAAGCAGGTTTGGCTTACACTTTACCTATTGAGAAGTTACCTTTGTCTATCACTTGGAATTTCATGTTTGCCGGTCAAGACAAAGATGAAAATGGAAACCAAAACTATTCTTCTTATGTGGAGTTGAATTTTCCATTCACAGTGAAGGGCGTCGATCTGAATGCAACTTGTGGTGTTCTTCCGTATGATGCGGGAATAACTACGTATGGAGGTGATGTAAATAGTGGATTTGCAGTAACGAATGTTGCATTGAAAGCAACGAAAGATATCAAAATCACGGATTCTTTCTCATTACCTATTTTTACACAGGCAATTTGGAACCCTCGTATGGAGGATGCCCATCTTGTCTTGGGAATTTCTTTAAGACCTTGATATAATAATACGCATGGACCGAGAACAAAGTGTACAACATTTTTTAGATTTGTTGAAAAAGTCTCGTCGTGGCAATTTTAAAATCTACATCGGCATGATTGCCGGTGTAGGTAAATCGTATCGGATGCTATCAGATGCCCACCAATTACTGGAAAGCGGTATCGATGTCAAGATCGGTTATATAGAAACACATGGGAGAGTCGAGACGGAGGCATTGGTGGAAGGATTGCCTATCATCCCCCGCCGCAAGATATTTTATAAAGGAAAAGAGATCGAAGAGATGGACTTGCAGTCGATTCTCAGTATCCATCCTGAAGTTGTCATCGTTGACGAATTGGCTCATACCAATGTCGAAGGCAGTAAGAACGAAAAGCGTTGGCAGGATGTCATGGATATACTGGATGCCGGTATCAGTGTGATCACGGCGGTCAATATTCAGCATATAGAAGGACTTAACGAGATGGTGCAGGACGTGGTTGGCATTGAGGTCAAGGAACGTATTCCTGATATCGTACTGGAGCAGGCTGATGAAGTGGTCAACATAGACCTTACCGCTGACGAATTGCTGGCTCGGTTAAAAGCCGGAAAAATATACAAACCCGATAAGATACAAACAGCATTAAATAATTTCTTTAAGGCTGAACATATTCTTCAGCTTAGGGAGTTGGCATTGAAAGAGGTAGCTTTGCGGGTAGAAAAAAAAGTGGAGAATACCATTCCAGAGAATCTCGGCGTACGCCACGAAAGGTTTATGGCCTGCATCAGCAGTAATGAGAAAACTCCCCGTAAGATCATACGGAAAGTCGCACGGTTGGCAACCCGATATAATTCCAAGTTTTTTGTACTGTATGTACAAACCCCAAGAGAAAGTTCCGACAGGATTCCGTTGGCAAGTCAAAGGCATTTGCTTAACCATTTCAAGTTGGCAACGGAACTTGGAGGAGAAATCATTCAAGTGCAATCCCCACATATAACGGATGCGATCGTACAGGTTTGTAAAGAAAAGCAAATCAGTACGCTATGTATCGGACGACCAGCTTTAAAATATCCTTCCGCTATCCTTGCGATGGTTCACTATCGGAACATGTTAGAAGAGTTGGCTCAATTAGGCATTGATTTAATAATATTAGCATAAAAATCCTTCCATGAATATGAATATAAAAACAAAGTTGACTTATGGGATAGGACTTTTATTTGTCCTGATCACTTTATTAGGTGGATTGGCTATAAAAAACATTCATAATGTATCGGATGACACGCAGAATATCCTAGCGGATAATTGCAATTCACTCCTTTATTCCCGTCAGATGCTCGAGTCACTGGATGCCATTCGGGAAAATCCGAATGCCCGAAAAGAGTTTGAGGCCGGGTTGGAAGCTCAGAAAAAAAATCTGACAGAGAAGGATGAAGACATACTGACTAACCGATTAAGTTCGAACTGTGAAAAGGCGTTGGATGACATGGATGATGAATCGATTCGGCAGATACGCCAGACGATTTATACCATTATGGCAGTCAATATGTCTGCCATTTATGAAAAGAATGAAGTGGCTGTCCATACGGCGGAAAGGTCTCTCTTTTGGATCTGGACGGTAGGGATCGCTTGTATCGTGATCGCCTTCCTCTTTCTGGCTCGCCTGCCACGCTCGGTCAGCGTACAGATCCGGAAATTGACGGATGGCATCAAGGAAATCACCAATGCCAATTACAGCAAACGGCTTAATTTGGGCAATGAACCGGAGTTTAAGGAAATAGCCACGTTGTTCAACGAGATGGCCGAGCGCTTGGCCGAATACAGGAACAGTTCGCTGGAAGATATCCTGCAAGGGAAAAAATATATAGAAACAATTATCAACAGCATTGCAGAACCTATCATAGGCTTGAGTAAGGAACGGAAGATTTTGTTTGTCAATGACGAGGCTTTGACTGTTTTGAATTTGACACGGGAAAACATTATCGACAAACCGGCTCCCGAAGTGGCGTTAAAAAATGATCTGCTGCGCCGTTTGATCCGCCAGTTGGTACATCCCGATGACAATAAGGATCCGTTGAAAATCTATGCGGACAACAAGGAAAGCTATTTTCAAGTAAAATACATCCCGATCAACGTTAACAGGCAGACTGGACTGGAGGGTAAGTATGTCGGGGATGTGATCCTGTTGAAGAACGTGACCGAATTTAAAGAAAAAGATATTGCAAAGACAACCTTTATTTCAACGATCTCTCATGAACTGAAGACACCGATATCGGCTATCATGATGAGCTTGGAACTGCTGGAAGACAATCGGATCGGAAAACTGAATACAGAACAGGAGAGCCTTTCCAAGAACATAAAGGAAAATAGCGACCGTTTGTTGGAGATCACTGGCGAATTGTTGAAGATGTCACAGGTAGAAAGCGGTAAGCTCTACCTGAATCCGAAGATTACCAAACCGATCGAACTGATCGACTATGCCATCAAGGCGAACCGGGTACAGGCCGAGCGTTTTAACTGTCAGATCGAAGTGGAGTATCCTGAAAAGATCACCAAATTGTTTGTCGACAGCGAGAAAATTGCTTGGGTTGTGACCAACCTGTTATCGAACGCCATCCGTTATTCGTCGGAGAACGGACGGATTATCATCGGTGCACGACAGATCGACAAAGCCGTCGAGATCTATGTCAAGGACTTCGGAAAGGGCATTGACTCGCGTTACCACGAAAGTATTTTCGACCACTATTTCCGTGTGCCGGGAACAAAAGTACAAGGTAGCGGTTTGGGACTTGCCATCAGCAAGGACTTTGTGGAAGCTCATGGTGGTACGATCCGTATCGAAAGCGAAGTCGGTAAAGGTAGCACGTTCGTGATCAGATTCAATGTATAAAAAGTAAAATCAAAAATCAGATAGTCTAATGAAAGTATTAAAATTTGGTGGTACTTCAGTCGGTTCTGCCCAGCGGATCAAGAATGTCGCATCAATCATTTGCGATCAGGAACAGAAAATAGTAGTACTCTCTGCCATGGCAGGGACAACAAACTCTTTAGTGGAGATATCTGAGTGTTTCCATAAGAAAGATCCGGGAAAAGCCAATGCGATCCTTTCTGCTTTGGAACAAGCTTATGTCAATCATATAGAAGAATTATACCAAAGCGATACCTACAAAGAAAGGGCCATGCAATACATGCTTGAACGGTCTCAACATGTCTGGTCTTTCTCTAATATGCCTTTCAGCATGTTCGATGAAAAGGAAATCTTGGCGCAGGGTGAGCTAATATCAACCTTTCTGATGACCTGCTATCTGGAAGAACAAGGAGTGAAGGTAGTTTTATTGCCTGCGTTGAACTTCATGCGAATTACAATGGACAATGAACCGGACATGGAATATATCGCTAAACACCTAAATACACTTTTGGAGCAAAACAAAGAGGCAGAAATATATATTACGCAAGGTTTCATCTGCCGGAATGCTTACGGCAGCATTGACAACTTGGAAAGAGGAGGAAGCGATTACACCGCCTCTCTAATTGGAGCGGCTATCCAAGCAGAAGAGATACAGATATGGACGGATATTGACGGGATGCACAACAACGATCCACGGTTTGTCAATGACACCGCTCCTGTTAGGCAGTTGAACTTCGACGAAGCCGCTAAGTTGGCACATTTCGGTGCCAAGATACTACATCCGACTTGCATCCTGCCTGCCAAGGAAAAGAACATACCGGTACGCCTCTTGAACGCATTGCAGCCAAATGCGTCGGGTACATTGATCTCGAATACGGTGGAAAAGGGTACGATCAAAGCTGTTGCCGCCAAAGACAACATCACGTATGTCAAGATCAAGTCGCTCCATACGATACCGACACCTCATTTTCTGAGCATCGTGTTTGATACGTTCTATAATTACAATACGCCGGTGGACATGGTGACCACTTCCGATATCGGGGTTTCCGTAACGATTGATGATGACAAGCATATAGACGAGATTGTGGGTGTATTACGGAAATACGCAACGATTACAGTCGAAAAGAATATGGTGATTGTTTGTGTTGTTGGTGACCTAGAATGGCAAAATGTCGGTTTTGAGGCACGCATCATCAATGCATTGAAAGATATTCCCGTACGGATGATTTCATACGGCGGAAGTAGTAGTAATGTATCGTTGGTGATGAAAGCGGAAGATAAAGTGCATGCTTTGAAGGCGCTTAGTGAACACTTGTTTTCCGTATCAGACAAACCTGTGTTATCATCCGTTTCTTAAAAGAAAATTAAGATTAATAGTTGAGCATATTTGTTTTTTGATTTGTTTTAGAAATGAAGCAGAAGCAGTCTTTTTTTGTAGAGACTGCTTCTATTTTTCGGTAATAAACAATGAAAATTCTTCTGTGTATTGACAGGTGGAAAATTTGGTATAAACTGTCCCCCCATTGTCCTATCTAAAGAGTTCCCCAAAATCCAATTTAAATTGCCCCACCCAAAAAACATTAAAAGAGTTACAGAATCAGTTCATAATTCTACATTAATCTATTAAATAGACAAAACAGATAGTATTCCCAATAAATCAATCAGCATGAACAAGATTTGTCAAGGAGGTGTGCTACTTGTTTGTCATGGGAAGCTCCGGTACAGGAAAGAGCTACATTGCCACAGCCTTGGGATACAGAGTCTGCCAGAAAGGATTGAAAGTACTGTATGCCAATACTTCCAGACTTTTAGGGCAGTTGAAGGCCACCAAGGTAAAAGGTAGCATCCTGTAGGAGCAGAAAAAAATAGAAAGGACAGATATGCTTATACAGGATGATTTCGGCTTGCAGCCGTTGGACAACGGAAGCAGAATGCATCTGATGGACATCATCGAAGACCAATATGGTAAGAAATCAACACTGATTACATCACAATTGCCGGTCAAAGACAGGTATGATGTCATCGGCAAGGAGACAATAGCCGGCGCAGTCATGAACAGAATAACTCACCTAGCCGTAAGAATTGAGCTGCACGGAGAGTCCATACGCAAAATTTGCGGGAAGAAATGAATGACTATATTGGCAGTAAATAAAAATTATAAACCCAGCACAAATCGAAAACTAATAAACTGATTATGTGATGTTTTTTTTGTATTTTAGGAAAAATAAATCGGGGGTCAATTTAAGTTGGATATTGGGGATCTGTTTCATTCGAGTTTCCAAGTTGTCGTTATACTCCTTGAACACATTATATAATGTTTTGAAAGTTTCGTCCTTTCCCTGATAGCGGTTTACTATGGCACGTGCGGAGACAATCTTTTCCTCCAATTCCAAGTCTTGGTAAATCTGATAGAATTTCACACGCAAAGGTACTTTCCCGTTTTTAACGGTTTACTACGCTTGATGAAGAACAACACGCTGAATATTTCTCTTTCCATACGGCTCAATTTTTAATGATACAAAATTAGGAAATCGAACCGAGAACCTGGTTATGTAAAATAGATCAACGTGCTGTAAAAAAACGAAGTAGCACTTGTGTTGTGTAACATTTTAGGCTTTCTAAAACCGTCCCCCGAATAAGGACGTGCCGTCTGCTTCAATCCCACTTATTTTGCCTATTCTTGGAAATGAAAAATCCCTGAACTTGTTTGAAATTCAGGGATTTACATCGTTTTTCTTTTCTTAAAAGTGGTGCCACCAGGAATCGAACCTTTTGATTAGACTTATTCTAATTCCTTGATTTACATCCTCTTTTTGCTTTATATCTTATAAAAACCATCGAATTAGCTTTACACTAAATTCATCGCTTTTCTTTATCAATTCGACAATCATTATCTTTTTGACGATACAAAGGTAGGTAAAAAGTTCGATTTCTGCAAATATAAATAGCTTTTTTATCATTTTAGAGCCTGTTTAAATTATTATTGAAGAAAATTTAAACGGGCTCTAAATCACTTCTATGTTTTTGTTTTCCGACATTTATAATGACATTCTACTCTCATATACTTTTTATTATATTTCTCTTTGAGCATTTCATAGGTTAACACTCCTTCTTTGATACATGAGGCAAAAACTTTTATATCAGTAGGTAAATCGGAGTTTTCTTCATGTAAATTCAGTTTTTCTATAAGCACCTGAACAAAAGCACCGCAAGTATAACTTACATCTGGAATAATTTTGAGTACAAATTGTCTCGCATGTAACAGCTTTTTATCTTGTTTGCATTCCATGGTCTGTTCAATCTCCAATAAAGACAGACCTTTTACGTACATTTCAACAAGCGTAAAGAACTTTTTGATTCCACTTTCCGTCCAAATGTTAATATCTTTAGAGAGTACAAATTTTCTAGCATTTTCAGCATTTATCGAACTTGAAAAGAATTTATCCATCAATTCCATATTTTCTTTCATCACAGACAGCAAATGTCCTAGTATATACAGAACATTTTGACTGTCCAGGTTAGCTATGAAGGGCACGTTGATGGATTCATAGAATACCATTAACAAATCCTGATCAACACTGGTCTTTGCAGACAACACAGACAGCCACTTGGGCTGCTCTACATTTTCTACCCAATTGCCAACCATAGCATCCAAATGGGTATTAAACTCTGTTGCCCTACCTTTCACGCTCATTTGATATGCATAGAATGTCTTTCCATACTTACGTTTCACATCAGCCACATCTGACTTAAAATGATTCAATATTAAATCACTATCCACATTTATCTCGGCATTAAAGTAATCTGCAAGAGGATCCTTTATATCTAGACAGCGATCGCCTTTAGAAAAAATCTCATCACGCACCGTCATCCAATTACCTTTTACCACATTATCCAGATAGGTCGCAATGATGGATGGTATCAGAATAGCCGTTCCGTGCGAACGGAAACCTGCTCGACCAGCCCTTCCTGCTGCATTCAATATCTCGTGAGCCTTGATTTGCTCCATGCTATTTCCATCAAATCTTTTGTCGCCAGCAATGAGAACTATATCAGCTGGTAAATTGATACCTTGAGCCAAGGTAGGTGTAGCCACCAACACATTCACGCCGTCCTTGCTTTTGAAATAATGCTCCGAGATAATACGCTCTTCTGGCAACAGATTACCATGATGTACAGTAGCTGAATTTGATTCAAAAAGATACGAATACTTTTCACCGCCTAATTCCATTGTTATAGCATTATACTTTTCACTTTCGTAGCGCTTTATCCAGTCAACATTTTTCCCTTTCAAAAGTTCATTTATATGGTTACGTATTGAATTGGCATCAACAGGTTTGGTCGCAAAGATTATTGTCTTGTAATGAATAGCTGCATAACGACTTGCCACCTCTGCAGCCACATAGTTGTAGTTTGCTGAAAGTTTCCACTCACTATTTGCCTTCAGATGAATATCTCTGCCTGTTAACTCCACCAAGCAATAATTTGCTTTGTTTACATCATCCCATGTTGATTTCAAACTGAATATGCAGTGGGGATTTACCTTCAGCATTCTTTGTAGTGCTACTGTCGGATTTTTACTCTTATTTTTACTCTTTGATACAGTAATAATTTTCCTTAATCTATTGATTTCTTCCTCATTATAGACCAAGCATCCCTGCAACTGACAAGTAGGCTTCCATGGGTTGTCAAGTAACACACACTCGCGACCAGTCACCGACTTAATCCAACCAGCCACATCAGCTCCATTCCGTACCATTGCAGAAACGAAAAAATAATCTGCTTTAGGTATAATGTCGAGCAGTTCCACAACAAGCGTCATAGCATCATTCGCACGTTTGTCATCAAAATTGCCATTAACCAAATGAAACTCATCAAAAACAACCAATCCCACATTATTCAATTTTTCTGGGTTCAGGCGTAATAACGCAAGACAACGCTCAGGTGTCATCACCATTATAGTACTATCTTCCTCCTCCTCTTCAAACCAAGAGAACTCTGCATCTCTATTCCGAATTGACATATTCATTCTTTCAGTCAACTTATTCAAACTGTTGTTAACTTGATTTTCTAATGCATGAGTAGGAACAAGATATATAACCCGCTTATCTGCCAGCAAACAAGAGGCTATTTTCAATTCAGAAAGAGTTGTTTTTCCTGCACCTATAGGGTAAGTAATCACTGACGACACACCAACATTCAATATCCCCTTACTGATTGCATCCAAATGGTTCTCCCATAAAAAAGGTCTTACTACCGCTTGCTTTTTTAATGCCTCTTGCCAACTTTTCTTTTTCACTCCTATGGGAGTAGATACATTAATCACAGCATGACTCCACATCTCCTCACACGATAGTATAAACAGAGTTGACAATATATATGGAGCCACATATACGTCTCTGAGAGCAATGAGCTTATCCTCATAAACAGACAGTTCTCTGACTTTTAAAAAAGAATTGATTGTATACGCTTTTTTACCCAATAGCGAAATTGAAAACTGCTTTATTCCCGTCACTAGTTCTTTCCAAAGTAGCCATTCCGTATATTGTTGTAAATCATTATATTCCTTTGGTTCATTGATCGTCAAACTTTGTAGTTCATGTAAATTGCCGCTCACCAGAAGTTTGATAGAGTTATATAATTTCTTCACATATTGGTCAGCCTCTCTGCGTACACAGAAACCCTCCGCAACCTCTTGTGCATCAGCAAATTACCACTTATAACATATAAGAGAGATGCATAAAGGTCGGATGGAATATAATTCAAATCCAATACCTCATCCTCGTGTACTTCTTTTATTTTGAACAAGAGTTTTCGGGCAGTTGCTGCAACAAAAGCCATTGATTTTCGTTTATCAGTCTGGGAATTTGCAAAAAGATACAGTTCTAGGGTGTTAGATAGTATATTAAGTTTTTTCCCATCACTTTTAAGCACTTCCAAATCAAAAGGCTCACCATCCTCATATTTTGCGCTAAGGCTAATTATTTGAGCATAAATCTTTGTTAGAGTTACGGGTAGTAACTCTTCAGTAAAGCCTTCCACATGAGGAATTTTTTTTATCAATTCTTCAGTTACGAAATTGTACATAGTGTTAGATGTATGATTTCAGTTTCGCTAAAACTCTCTGTTGCAAATCGCTCATCCACTCCCGTTCCTTGTCATCTAAGCAGATTGTTGCTGCCGATCTTCTGTGAACATCGCCTCCTGAAATTACTGTATCATAATCTTTGAACAGTCTTTTCCGTCCTTCATCAGAATTGTGAATTTTCTGACGGGTTATGCTGACGTGATACTGACGATATTTTTCATTTACAATATCATTTTGAATGTGTTCAAATTGTTCTCCTAACCTATGCCCAATCAGCGCTTCTGTTTGCTGGAAGATTGCATTATTTTTCACTCCATTCTCCATTTCAGAAAACTCTGGCCATACTTTATCTCGAATTGTTGTGCGAGCATCATTTGTACATTTATCCTCTGTTATCACAATTCGCTCTATCATATTATCAGGTGTGAGTTTTATAGCAAAACCATCAAATCCGTGCATGGAAGGCTGTGAATGAGGTGATTGTTGAAAAAAAATATTACCTTTATTCTGGTTGGCTAATTGTAACCAAGAGATCATTTGAAATAACCATCCATCAATCTTATACATATCTTCTTTGGTTACATTTCTCTTTTCTAACTCTTTAATCAAAAAATCAACAGCTTTCTTGTCCACCTCTCTTGGATTTGAGGCTAATCCATTAATAACTTTTGATACATGACCACAATTTCCAAGGATGAGTTGGCAAATTTTATTTGCTAACTCATCCTTGTCTGTTACTTGATATTCAAAGTCATAACAGAGTCCGTCCAACTGTTTATTATTGATTGATATCATAGCTTAGAATTAGTGATTTTGTACCCATCAAGATTACATCTATACCCCTTAAAGGAATCTTGAGAGGAAATTGCATATTTATATTTATGGTGTGAAGTGTTTATAGAACCAAAAATATTCACACAGTAAGGACCAGTATATAGGATGTTTAATCCGATTTACGATATCAAGAGGAATGCCACTATCCATCATAATATTTTGCCGTAAAGGTTCATCACTAATAGCAGCCTTTACTTCTTCTATATTATATATGCGACTTGTAGCTATATGATACCAAGCTTGCCGAATGATTCTCAAGCGCTCATGCTCCAATGCTAAGTCCTCAATAGTATTAGATAATTCAATCTGACGCTGGGAGGACTTGACTATTTTCGATATGCCAATAGTTCCATTTTTATTGTATATAATTAAATCGTTTATATTAGGAATGAAAAATAATGGGACAATCAATTTATTTCCTCTATGCTCATTACAGCATAAATGCATTTTAGAAGGATATAATTTTTTCTCCTTGTCTTCATCAATGAAAAGACTACCATCGCATGACAATACTAGGTTTTCATAAGCGCAAAAATGAGGATATGGTGGTCCGCTGCGCCATTTTCGCCTTGTACCGTTTAGATGTTTGTAAACGACATTTTGTTTAAAATTCTTATTAAACCGTTTATAATAATTAATCTTCTTAAAATCTATCTTGTTTTGTTTGGTTACAGAGTTATGAGGCATCACATGTTCTAAGGAAATGTGTTGATTTACTTCCATATGCCTCATGCAATAACAGCAGAATCCATTCTGTTCCCTGTAAAGCAATTTCTCCATTTTATGATTTCTCTTAAATGAAGCATAAGTACAATTTACATATTGTCCATCTTGTTCATTCCACGATTCACATAGGAAACGATTTACAATTTGATGACCTTTACGCCGCCTTCCTTTATTATGCTTATCAATCCAAAACATATATCTAATGATGCGAGGTTATTCTTCCTTCCATTTATTGATTAATTGCAATGCTTTTTTTTCTCCCAACATTTTTTCTAATTCCTTGCGTCTCATGTTGAGTAGTTGTGTATTTTCCATTTGCATAGCTCTTTTTATTGCCATTTGTAGAAATTCCATCTCCTCGTTTCTAGGAGCTCCTCCCATCCAATCCAGTAATACATCATCGTAATCAATACCAAAAAGGTCTGGCAATTCATGCGGTTGCTTCTCTCCAGCTACAAGTCTGAATATTTTATTTTGTTTCTCGTCCGCTGACAAGTTGCTTACTATTAATGGAGAGTGGGAAGTCATTATGAATTGTAATTTTGGGAATGTCTGTGTAAACCGTTTTACAATTTCTGTTTCTAACGAAGGGTGTAAGTGCAAATCAATTTCGTCTATCATAACTAATCCTGTAGGTTCTACATCTACTCGCCTGTTTAACAAATAAGCCCGGTATGCCAGATCTAAGACAATGGAATATAACCGTTTATATCCGGCTGGAAGTCTGTCAAATTTGATTTCCTTTTCTGATTTTAAACGAAGCCACAGTTCTGGTTTTTGTTCTTCATCAAATAAATAGAAAAGGCGATCTATCTCAAAAGTAGTATCGCATATATCACGATTAAGTACTAGAGAAAACTGCGTCAACTTTTTAGTAACAAATGCAACTTCATTACGTGTGAATGTGTCTGTATCATCATCTAGCTGTTTTAGTTTAGCCATTGAATTTAATAGTCGTCGTTGCCATATTTCCACACATGCTGTTTCATTATCCCATTGGTAATAGCCAAAGTTGCGTAATGTTTTTCCATTTGCAGCCATTTGTTGCTTGGCAAAGGAGGATATATTTGTGAGTGTATGCGGAAAAGAATCCGAAAAATATGCGAGTAATGGCAATTCATCGTATTTCCTATACAATTGCATCAGATGTTGATAAGCAGGCCTATAGCGTGATGGATTAAGTGAAGATCCACTAGTTGAACGGCGATACATATCCCATTCTATATTTTCTCCTTGAAAAGTTATTTGTCCATGAAAATTGGCATCAGCAGTTACATCCTCTGAATCTTTTCTTCTATGAAATTCATCATATTTGATGGATTTCATTTTTAAATCAGGATTTCCTGCCGACAAGAAGTCATCCCCCATTGAACGGTCATTCGTAAACATAAAATAAAGCGAGTAAACCATAGCTCTAATGAGTGTGGTCTTTCCAGCACCATTGCGTCCGATAATAATGGACACACTAGGTGCAAACTGTATATCGAAATGGTCGAAACACAAGAAATTGTCTATAGAGAGTTTTTGATACAACATAAAATTTCATGTTTTTGGAGTACTATTGCAAATATAGAGATAAAAAATTAGAAAACAAAGGATTCAATAATGTAATCTTCGTGAGGTGATAACCATCAGAGAATCAAGTTTAAGAGCTTTATGTTTCAGATTTCATTACACTTCTTCAACATAGCTTTACGTATCATTGTCTAAATATTGATGTTGGTTTACTTGGTTTCTGATATTCATTTATAGGTAATTGAATTTGAAATGTAGTTTCTTCGCAGGAAAAACTATAATCCATAAAATTATGATGAAATCGGATATGAGTTATTGCCGGAAGACAGCTGTAGACCAGGTTATTTCAGATTTTCTTTTCCATTGTCAATATGAAAAGAACTTGAATGAAAAGACAATTTATGCTTATCGTTCTGACTTGTATATGTTTAAAAGGTATATTCATGAGTTGTATCCTTCGGTTGTATTTGAGCAGGTGTCAAAAGATATGCTGAAAACGTACCTGCAACATATATCGACTTACAAGCCTAAAACGGTGAAGAGAAAACTGGCATCCCTGAAGGCTCTGTTTAACTACTATGATTTTGAGCACGATGACTTTCTGAACCCTTTCAGAAAATTGAGTATTCACTTTAAAGAGCCTTATGTTCTTCCGATGATAATGACGTGCAATGAGGTGAAAGAGATACTTAAATATCTTTACAAATTAAGGGCGGATAATCCTGATACGGGCGATTATGCCTATAAGGCACAGACAAGGGATATTGCGGTTGTAGAACTTTTATTTGCCACCGGTATACGCGTTTCCGAATTGTGCGAGTTGTCATGTGATGCCGTTGACTTAAAGCAGGCAACTATTAAAGTTTTTGGAAAAGGCAGCAAGGAACGGATCATACAGATTTGTTCGGTGGAGGTGTTAAAAATACTCAGGCAATATCAACATCTGTTTGCTCCTTCCGAATGTTTTTTATAAATAGGTTAGGAAACAGGCTGTCCTCACAATCCGTCAGGCTGTTAATCAAGCGATGCCGGGAAGAAACAGGGATTGGGAAAAAAATCACTCCGCGTACTTTCCGCCACACTTTTGCCACATTGTTGCTGGAAGAGGATGTGGATATCAAATACATCCAGAATTTGTTGGGGCATAGCAGTATAACCACCACGCAGATATATACCCATGTCAACATGAATAAACAAAAGAAAATTTTATCCTCCAAGCATCCACGTAAGAAGATGGAAATGGAGGAGTGATATCTATTGCCATGTCCATGCCTTGATTAATAAAACGGGGTGTCATCTGATGACTTTTGATGCCATCTGATGCCATTGCTTTTCATGTTTCAGATATAAAGCGGTTCTTTGCCCAAATCCATATAAATGAGACGTTATGAACATACAAGAAGCAAAGAATATCAGGCTTGTTGATTTTTTAGCCGGATTCGGACATGAACCGGTAATACAGCGTGGAAACAGTGTATGGTACAAATCGCCCTTCAGGACGGAAAAGGAGGCTTCCTTTAAGGTTGACCTTCATAAGGAAGTGTGGTATGACTTCGGACTGGGAAAGGGTGGTGACATTATAACGTTAGCCAAGGAGATTTATCGGACGCAGGACATAAGCCATGTGTTACGATGTATTGAGGATAAAAGAGCGGCTTTGAAACCGGTTATTCTTTCCTGTCCATTTGAAAAGGCATATCCCACCTTTCAGGACTTGAAAATCACTCCTCTTGCCAACCGGATACTGCTTGCCTATCTGAAGGAACGGTGCATTGATTTGGAAACTGCCCGAAAAGTATGCAGGGAAGCCTATTTTAAACGGAACGGGAAGAATTATTTTGCCATCGCTTTCCCTAATATTTCTGGAGGGTACGAGATACGGAACAGGTATTTCAAGGCTTGTATCGCTCCCAAGGACATCACCTGTATCATTAGCACGCCGGAGAGCAGGATTTGCTATATTTTTGAGGGGTTTATAGATTTTCTGTCTTTCAGGCCGGCTTTTCCATCTTTGGAAGAGGGGGATTATATAGTGTTGAATTCTGTCAGTAACTTACAGAAGGCTTTTTCTTTCCTTTCACGATATGACGGCATCTGTTGCTGTCTGGACAATGATACCGCCGGAAAAAATGCGGTGCAGGCATTAAAGGACAAATACGGAATTCGTATATGCGATCTCTCGCATGAATATTCCGGATATAAGGACCTGAATGAATATCTGCGCGGGAAAAACAATCAGCTCCATATATAATAATTGAAAAGACTGTTTAATGATATATCCTTATTTCCATCCTGCCGCATGTGGCAGGATGCAGGGTGATTTTTAATGTGGCGATACTGTGTTAATAGTAGAATGTGGTCAGATGTGTTTTATGGTCTTTTACAATCTTTACTTTCTGCATCTGTCCGTATATTTCACGCACGGATACCGGACAGTTCATCTTTTCCCACTCTTCCGGGGAAATCCTCATGTCGGAATGCCTGAAACATAGTATGACCATCTCCTTGGAATCCTCTTCTGCGAATATGAAACCTTCATGGTCATTGACAAACTGCTTGAGTCCATCCTCATCCTTACAGGATATTTCTCCGGTGTACATATCCCCGCCCGACCGGGTGTTTTTGCGGATATGGATTTTGAACCATTCCTGACTTTTCGGCTGTTCAGGTGCGCCACATTCCCACAGGGCTACTTTCGCATCGTAGTAAACTTCCCCGTTTTCACATGCCCCGTAATGTCCCCAGTGCTTGAAACGGCCGGTAGTCCAAGTCTTGAACCTTACATCACCGGTTTTTACCAGCATGCACTCGCCGCCATGCATATCGCATTTGATGCCCTTCTTATCCCGGGACACGAATGGGACACGGGAGAAATTCCGGAGCACAATGTTATCTCCATACACGGCATCTACGAAGAACGGCCGGGAACGTTCACCGTATCCAGAAATAAAGAACAGGCTGTCACCTGTACGGGGATATCGGTTGGAACGTGTTTTTTCGATGCGTTCCACCATTGTGTTCACTTTCTCTATGTCTTCCCGGACAAGCCCGTGTATCCGGTCATACCAGTAGTTCAGACGGATGAATGTTTCCTTGCAATACTTGTTTTTTGTTTGAATCATGATCTTTTTTATTTTATGGTTAAACATGCCCGGCTTTGGTAAAGCCGGTATTTCTTTTCTTACATGCATCCGTTTGTCTTTTGCCCTGATTGTGCAAGGCTTGGCGAAAAAATACCGCAGCGAAGCGAGGATGATTTTTTCAGCCAACCAGTCCGAAGGACCGCCTTGCACGATCAGGGGCAAAAGGCTAGTTTTGCAGGTAAGAAATAGAAATGCGGAACATTGCTTGATTCCAAGGTGGAAAAACTTTAACCCGCTAACCTGATATATCGATCAAAAATTCTTTGCTATCCTATGAAAAATGTAATATTCCCTTCGGATTATCATCGAAAAAGTGTGTTATATATTGGTTTATATCCTCGAAAAAATGTATCTTTGCAAGAAACAAGTGAATAATTCTTATTTTAAAGGAATCGATGAAACGGAAGATTATACAACAGTTGAAACTTTGGAAAGATAATCCTGCGAGAAAACCTTTGATACTGTTGGGTGCTCGTCAGGTTGGTAAAACTTGGGTGATGAAACATTTTGGTCTGACTGAGTTTGAGAATGTAGCCTACATCAACTGTGATGTCGAGCCACTGGCCAAGGAGTTATTTGCAGCCGACTATAACATCCCCCGTATTTTGCTGACACTTCAGGCTATCACAGGAACGAAGATTGAAGCAGGAAAAACGTTGATTGTATTCGATGAGTTGCAGGAGGTGGAACGGGGATTGCATAGCTTGAAATATTTTCAGGAAAATGCGCCTGAATATCATGTGATGGCGGCTGGCTCCTTGTTGGGAATTACTTTGGGGAAAGGTCAGTCCTTTCCGGTGGGTAAGGTAAATGTAATGCGTCTATATCCGATGGATTTTGAAGAATTTCTGATGGCTGCCGGTGAAACTGATTTGTGCGATTTGTTGCATCAGCCCGATTGGGAAATTTTAAAGATTCTCAGTTTAAAATATATTGCTTTACTTCGCCAATACTACTATGTAGGTGGCATGCCTGAAGTGGTGGATTGTTTCTTTCAGCATCAAAACTTGCAGGAAGTACGTGACAAACAGACTGAAATCCTTGATGCTTATCGGCGGGACATCTCCAAGCATACGACACCTACTGAAAGTATACGTATCGGACAAGTGCTGCAATCCTTGCCTTCGCAGTTGGCCAAGGAGAACAAGAAATTCATCTATAATGTGTTGAAGAAAGGAGCCAGAGCTACGGAATATGAACTCGCCATTCAGTGGCTGATGGATGCAGGTCTGGTACATAAAGTCAGCCGGATAAAAGAACTGCAGATGCCTGTCAAATTTTACGAAGATCTGGGTGCCTTCAAATTATTCCTGCTTGATTGCGGTCTTTTAGGTTGTATGACCGAGGCGCCCGCCAGCCAGATGCTGGTAGGAGATAATGTATTCAAGGAGTTCAAGGGCGCTTTTACCGAACAGTTTGTCTTGCAGCAATTAGTGGCCCAAGGCTTTTCGCCCTATTATTGGAGCAGTGACAAAACACCTGCGGAGATTGACTTTGTGGTACAGACGGAGCATCGCGTGATACCGGTGGAAGTGAAAGCCGAAGAGAATGTACGTGCGCGTTCCATGTCGGAATATATTAAAAATCATCCCGATTATCAGTTGAAAGGACTGCGCGTCTCCATGATGGGGTATCAAGATCAGGAATGGATGGAGAATATTCCGTTATTTGCCATTACGAAGTTCTTTGGATAAATGGCACTTTCATGGATATGAGATACACATATGAAGAACTTTGGAAGTCATGGGTGTATAAAAACAAAAAGCTCGCCAAATCCCTATTCTCGGATTTGGCGAACTCATTTTTTAGGACTCAATCGAAAGGGATCTGAAAAAGTTCTTATTTTTCAGTGCCCTCTCGAAGTGAGGATGATTTTTCTGCAACCGGTCCAAAGGACCGCCTTGCGCAACCGGGGCAAAAGGTGGCCTTTGCGGGTAAGAAATAGGAATATGACACTAGTGGCCACAGACAGGATCATCTATAATCAAAAGCCTCCATCCTGTTTCTTTCCAACAGCACGAGGATATCCTTTTCCTTGTACAATAATTTGCCTCCCACTTTGTAATAAGGCAGTTTACCTGTTATCCTGTACTCGGCCAGTGTCCTCCGTGTCAGTTTCAGGTGTCCGGCCAGCTCGCTGTCGGTCATATAACGTTCGCCGTTCAGAACCGGCCGCATCTTTTCCGCCTGTGTGTCCAGTATTTCGGACAGGCTCTCAATATTCCGGAAAAAGCGTATGATTTCCGGACTTTCCTTGGTCAGCATGGATTGGATCATATCATTCGATTTAGAGGTGTCACCCGATGAATTTCCGCCTCCATAAAGCGGATGATATCCTGCCGTTTGTAATATACTTTACGGTCTATGTAACTGTAGGGGATGGACCCGCTTCTCCGGAGTTGTAACATTTTTCTTGGCGAGACATCCATAAGCGTACATGCCTCCTGGTTGTCGATCCACTCATCCATGCCCTGCGTGCTTCCTCCGCATGTCTCATGTACTCTTCTGGCGATGGCTTCCAGGGCCTCGTTCATTTCCATGAATGTCTTGGCCTCGATACACACAAATTCCATAAGTCTTTCCTTTTTTCGATTTGATACGAAAGTATGGAGAGGGAGACTCATATCCAAAAAGGTGTCCGCAAACGTCATCAGATGTCATCAGATGTCAGATATACATTGGTTTATGATATTTTTAGCCTGTTCCTCGGAAAGATAAGGCATGGCGGTAGCGGATGGCCGGTAATATGTAAAGTTTACAATCCGTATTTTACAGTTTTACACTTTACCTGTTTACACCTGTTACATTCGAAAAGGAAGAAAAATATAATTTATGTCTAATTATCAATATGTTATAATGCTGCTTAAAAGACATAAAGGAGGTATGGCATACATTTTTCATAATAAAATGGTATATACTCTTATAGTGCGCACCGGGGGTATTTCAGTAGTAACCTTTAAAAAATACAGGAGATACATGCCATGATGTATATAGATAATGAAGTGCTCGAGAAAATGATAATGACCATAGTGGAAGGATTTGACCGCATAGAGAAGAAACTGGATAGGATGGGCCGTGTGAAGGAGTTCTTGAACGGTGACGAGCTTCTGGACAACTATGACATAGCCAGGCTGCTCAACGTGTCGCTTCGGACCGTGGCCCGTTACCGGGAAAAAGGACTGATCCGTTATTACCAGACGGATGAGAACGGCAAGAATTTCTACAGGAGTTCGGATATACAGGATTTTTTGCAGAAACGGGGAAAGAAAAACTGAACGGGGCAATGTGGATATGCGGAAGTTATGCTAACTTTGTCTTATAAACGGTTGTTATGAAGACAAATACCAATTCAAAATATCTCATTGCGGTTCTGATTGACGGTGACAACGTGTCCTTTGAGAGGATGGAGGATATCATGGGCTTTGTTTCCCGTTATGGGGATGCCGTTATCAGACGGATATACGGTGACTGGACGAGGAAAGCTCTTTCCGGATGGAAGGAGACCGCCCGGGAATATGGGTTCAGGTTGGTGCAGGCCTCCTCCTATGCTTCAGGAAAGAACACTACGGATATCGCGTTGGTCATAGACGCCATGGACATTCTCCGTGATGGCCGGGTGGACTGTTTCTGTCTGGTCGCCAGTGACGGTGACTACACCCCGTTGGCGCAACGGATACGGGAGGCGGGATTGAAGGTACTGGGATATGGGGAGGGCAAGACTCCCGTATCGCTGATACGTTCCTGTTCCGTATTCCTGTATGCCGACCGTAAGGAAAACAAGACCTTGGAGAACACTCCGGATTTTTTTATCCGAAGGGATATGGAGTTTTTTGACAAGGCTTTCCAGCAGGCGGCTGACGGCAAGGAGGAGGTCTCCCTTTCCCTGATAGGCAGCTCGTTGAAGAAAATGATGCCCAAATTCAAGGTCAAGAGATACGGATGCAAGACATTGGGCAAGCTCTATGAAAGGTTGGAACGGTACGAGCTGGTCATGACGGAAAAGGGAGTGGCGAGTGCCGTACGGATGAAAGGTCGGACCGTACGGCAGGAATGACCGGGAATAAATCCACGTCCGTTTATACCGAAATGGGATTTACCCGTAGCGTGTCAAGGTTGAGATAGGCCCCCCGGTAGAATGTCCTCCCTTCTCTGAACATGCGCCAGAGGATGTCGCAACCGATTTGTGCCAGCATGGAGTTGATGAACAGATCCTGCTTGCGTAACGCCTCCGTGAGTGAGCAACTCGGGCCTGAGTCCTCCTCACGGATGGTGGAGTAGCTGACCTCCTCGGTGATGACATTCATCCTGGGCATGGGAAGGTATTCGCTGGATGCGGGCTGGCTTATTTTGCTCCGGATATTGCCTACCAGGACTTGCCCGGTGGTTTGGGCGTTCCCGAAATCCATCCAGTATATCGGCGCTTTCTCATCGTTATTTTTATATTCCCTGTATTTCTTCAGGAACCGCCACAGATCGAGCCGGGAACGGGTGTTGTCCGTACAGGTGATGATGATGTTCGCCAGCGGGACGTTTTTATCCCCTTCTTTGGTTATGATCGGATAGCGGCATTCCCTGGCCTCCCACGTGTAACCGAAAAAACGGTTGACGCGGGTGACAAGCGCCGTCGCCTTGTTCAACCCCAGTTCCGTCTCGCTGAACAGCTGGCGACCGATGTTTGCTTCCGTGACAGTGTCGGGGTCGAAAGCCGTCAGGTGTAGCCCCGGATGTCCCAGAGCCTGTAATGCCACGCTCATGCGTGCCAGGCTGGTTATTACCTGCGATCCGGTTCCACCCGCCCCGGCTACCAGGACGGTTACGGGGTGATAGGGACTGAGCAGGTTCTTGTCTGTGAAATGGATCTTTCTCATGGCAGGATGTCTTTCAATCGTTTGTTGATCGGTTGGAGTTCGTCGTTGTCGAACGGCTGTTCACGCATCCGCTCAGTAACCAGGACCAGATTGTTTCTTGTCGGGTTCTTCCCTCCTCCAAGATGGGAAAATTCACTGAGCCAGAAACGTTTCTCCCAATATTCCAACAGGGTATGAAAATCCAGGCTCTCCGGTTTCTCCAGTGTGGAGTTTCCCAGGCATACGCTTCCACCGGTCACGTTAAAAAAAGGGGCCAGATAGAGCGGTGTCCTCCCGTCCGGTTTTTTCCCCTTGTAGGCGAAGATGTCCATCCTTTCATTTTTAATGATATAAATGACTCCCGGCACGTGGAACATTCCATCCCCGATGTTCAGGTCGTTCTTGAAAAACATCCGTCGTTTTCCCGGCAGATTATACCACACATAGCTTTCATGCCCCCTGCGGGTATCGCACCACAGCATGTTGGGTGGCAGCAACCCGTGCGGGATACGCCGGTTCCCGTCCGAATAGGATTCCACCAGGGAGTCCATGAATTCATATGTAACCGGAATGCCGGCTTCCATTCTTCCCTTTTTGTTGATAGGGCGTAGTTCCAGGTAGTGACTTCCGCTTGCGTAGTGACCTTCCTGGTACTCATAGGCGATCAGCGCCGCTTTGGGCACCATTATCTCTTGCAGTTGCTTGGTAAGTTCGTTCATATCCTGTATTTTTTTGTTTTCGTTTCTTGATTTATAGGGAAACGGGCACTTTAAAATGCCTGTTTATGCATTGCGTGAACCGTTCCATCCATCCGGACAGTCTCTCCGGATAGTCGTCCATCCGGAACAGTCTGTCCGTCTCAGGTGTCAGGTACATGCTTGTGACCGGGGTGATGGCATACGTCTCCCGGTAGTCCGAGTTGAAATAGCATTCCATGTTCTCCGTGAGGGCGTCATTGTTGGAATATGCCAGCATGATCTGACAGTCCAGGTCGATCGGGGGGAAATCCGGTGATCTTTCATACGCCCAGTCGTAACCGTATTGCATGATGCACGGATTTCCTGGGGTAATCAGTCCCATCCCTTCCCGTATCAGTTCCAAAAGCTTCCGTTCCTCCTTCACTGCCGCCCGGTATTTCCGGACCTTTTCTTCCAGATCGGTACAGAACGGTTTCCCTTCCATTCGTTTAAGTGTTTTTGCGATTTTCCCGGATTGGTAGGATTC
This sequence comes from Parabacteroides sp. B2-S-102, assembly GCF_023656665.1. Lineage (NCBI taxonomy): Bacteria > Pseudomonadati > Bacteroidota > Bacteroidia > Bacteroidales > Tannerellaceae > Parabacteroides > Parabacteroides sp. B2-S-102. Next base: position 50,283 of record NZ_JAMOKM010000003.1, read on the forward strand.
CGCCAGGCGTTTGTATTTACGGATTGTCTGAGGGGAAGCCTCGGGATCGCGGTTCTTCCAGTCATCCAGTTCCTCCACCGCCAGCTCATAATACCATGTTTCCGTGACGGCGTTCAACCCGTGGTAACGTACGAACTGCCGTATGAATTCCCGGACGATACGCCGTAACGATACAGGAAGGTTCTCCGTGAAATCGACGGGTAGCCAGAACAGGGTATGGTCCGGCCAGTCATGGAACCTGTACAGGCAGAAATGGAGCCTCCCGGCCCTTTCCTCCAGATTGACATGTTCCGGCAAGGTCTCGTCCAGGGCCTTGTACAAGACGGTGATGTTGATGCGGGGACCGCTCCCTTTCCTCGTGCGGAAAGGAAGCCTGACATTCATGAGATCTGCATATCGCAGGGCGGACCGGTATAGATAGTCAAAGTTTTCGGACGTGGTCAGGTTGACGCATGTCCCTCCCATTTCGTCCTCCACCAGATAGTCCGCCGCGATGGGGAGGAATCTGCCTGTCAAAAAAGCATTACGCTCCCCGGTGGCGGCAGTCTTCTTTTTTCCCGGCCCATCGTACCCCGTCCGATGTACGAGAGGTCGGCGGCTCTGATGATCAATACGGCCAGTCCCGCCATTTGTGATTCTGATAGCGTTTTGCATGTATCCTCCTTTTTTTTGATGGAAATTCTCTTTGCCATATATCTACCCTTTTGTTCCGATGGTCGTCTTGAACCGGTAGACCACGCTGTCATCCTCGCATTCCGGACCGTGTACGCTCGCCGTGGTCAGTTCCGGATAGGTCATGGAATAGAAATCCATCACCTCGTTCGGGGACAGGCTGTTGTCCGGATCGGCCAGCTCTATTTCCGACGAGCCTTTCCTGATTTTGAAAACTCTCTGCAATCCTTTAATTTCTAGTGCCATAATTGTACTTTTATAGGGTTTAACAACATATCATTTCCATTTGTGCCTCGTCTTTCATGCGGTATTCCTCCGGGAAGTCGAGATATTCCGCGTAAGGGTCCTCACGCAGGAGCTCCCTGTCATGCTCGTCATCCTTGTCGAAGCCGTACTGTTCCATGTCCTGCGCTCGTGCCCCGTATTCGCTATCCCCTTTGTTATCGGGAACGGTTTGCGTGGAAGTCGTTTGCGGTTGCGAAGGGACGGGTTGCAGCCATTGACCGTCGTATACCTGTGATTGCGGCATCTGTACCGGTTGGTGGAATTGTATGGTCTGCGGTCGGTTCACGGGCTGCTGACAGCCGGCCGGTGTACCATCCGCTCCTGGTCGTGAAGCCGCCTGTCCATGTGGAACCTGTTGTGGTCGCGTGCCTTGTACCGACTGCGGAATCTGGTGGGGAGATTGGCGGGACGGTTGTTCGGGTGCGAACATCCGTATCTGTTCCCCTCCCTGATATCGGGGGGCATGACCGGGTACCGATTGCGGCGCCACCGGTTGGATAACCTGCGCGGGCTGTGGTTCCGACATTACCGGTTCCGCTCCGAAGAGACTGCCCTCGGACGCTTTTTTCTGTACCTCCGCTATCTTCACGTCAATCTCCTTCTGCTTGTCCGGCATGGCCAGCCGTTTTGCCTGTCTGAGCCAGGTCAACGCCTCGGAATAGCGTTTGCCGCCTGTGGCGTCCTCCGCCTTTTTAAGCAGCTTTTCCATCTTCTCCCGTCTCTCGCGTACCTCTTTTGATTCCTTCTCAGCTACGGACTTGGCCGCCTTGCTTTGTGATACGGCCTGTTCCGCTTGTTTCTCGAATGTTTCCAGGTTGGTAAGGATGCCCTGCGCCTTCTGTACGGGTGCGGTGATCGCTCCCAGGAATTCCATGTCCAGCTCTTCCGGGGTACCGTTCAATACCAGCGGGACGATTTGTTCCCCGGCCTCGTCTTTCAGTCCCGCACGCCGGGGCATGACGGCCACGGTCAGTTTGTCATTCACTTGTCTGATGTTGATACTTAGGTCTGTGCCTGCCGTAATCATTCGGTTGATCGTTTGAAAAAACATAATGGTAAAATATTAATAAGTTATACATAAGTCTCTTGGAAAAACTCTTTCAGTAGTCTCTGCCTGTCGGGATTGGATGCGATGTCCTTTAATGGCTCCAGGTAGTGGCCTATTGTTTTCGGTTCGTCCAATATGCAGGGGAACCGTTTTTTGACAGGTTTTATGCGCTTTGTGACGGGCTATGCGACCGGCATGACCGGGGCTGAGGGGGTGGATGTCGCGGTTCTCATGTTTTTTGTATTTTAGGAGTTATACAAGCATGCCCATGACGGACAGGATAAGGATGACTTTTATCACAAGGAGGAATGCCCTGAAGAAGAATCCTATGATTGTTCCCGATAAAAGGAACAGGACGATCAGGTACACGGGAATGATTCCCTTGCTGTAGAGCAGGCATATTCCCGTAAGTAGGACCAGTGAGACCACTCGCTTGCAGATGTTTTCGATGAGTTGCAGTTTCATATCTTTAAATTTTTAAGAATGAATAATCCCATCGGGATATGTTTTCCCGATTTTATAGGCCTCCGGCCCTTGGATTGCCTTTTTGCGCAAGGCTTGGCAAAAGAAAATACCGCAGCGTAGCGAGGATGATTTTCTTTTGACCAACCAAGCCCCCAAAGGGGGCCGCCTTGCGGCGAAAACGAGGCAATCCAAGACCTTTGCCGGTTAAAAGCGGAAAAACTATCCAATCTCCCATGAAAAAAGGAGTACGGCATTGAAAGCCTGTACTCCCTGCTCTTTTGAGAATCGTCCCGTGCCGGTGGCGTAATATCCTACGGGTTGTTTTTAGCCTGATAGATCCGGAATATCTCACCGGTCACCTCCTTCACCTGTTCCAGTACCCCTCCCAGGAACTCCTCTTGCGTGAGTTTTCCCTGTTCTATCCGTGCCAGTTCCGCTTCCCATCCGGAAGTGAGGGAGGTGTCGGCCACTTTCATTCCACGTACAGTTTCATAGAAGAAAAGCCCTTTTGGGGTGGGGATGACATATTTGCCTGAATAGCGGATATATTTACGCTCCAGCAGTGTGCGGATGATATTGGTACGCGTGGAGACGGTTCCTAATCCGCTCCGGTCCATATAGCCGACTAGCTCCTCATCCGTATAGGGGGATACCGGAAGTGTTCTCTTGCGGACGATATTGCATCCGCTTACCGGTACCAGCTCTCCCGGGGAGAAATCCGGAAGTGCGGAACAGGGCATCCCCCCCCTTGCGATAAGATGTTCCCGCCCGAAGATGCTGAGCCACCCCTTTTTCAGGACGCGGTACGTTTGGACGCTGAACTTCCGTGCGGCACATACTACGTCAATGGTCGTATATTCCACCTGGCAGGATGGTATGAAGGCTTCGAGTGTCCTGCCGAGAATGAGCGTATAGACCAGTTGTTCCTCCTTGTTCAATGTTCCGGGGGGCATGCCGGTGACAATGATCGCGTGGTGATCTGTTGTCTCCTGTGCGCTGATGTCGCTTGGCGGCGCGGCAAAGTCCGTCATTTTGGCGTATTGGCAGAATTCCTTGCGGGAAAGAATCTTTTCCATAACATTGGGCAACGTGTCATATACGTCCCTTGTCAGCAGGCGGCTGGCGGTACGCGGATAGGAGATCAGTTTCTTTTCGTACAGGCCTTGGGTGATATCCTGTACCTGTATGGCTGTCAGGTTGTGGTAGCGGTTCGCGTCCTTCTGAAGTTCGGTCAGATTGTAGGGAGCCGGTGCCCGGATGTCCTCGCTCTTGCGGCTGACCGCCGCGATACGTGCGTTCCGTACCGCCTTGCAGTCACCGTACAGTTCTGACGCGTACCGGTACTCCTGAAAATCTTCCGTGTGGCGCAGTTTTATGATTTGTCGGTCCTTGCAGAGGCTGACGAATACCGGCCAGCTGTCGGCTGGCAGGAAATTCTCCCTCTCCCGGTACCGTCTGCATATCTCCGCCAGTACGGGTGTCTGTACCCTGCCCAGCGAATTGTTCCCGAAGCCTACCGCCTTACAGATGGCATAGCTTGAATTGACCCCTAGGAGCCAGTCCGCCCGGTTACGGCTGTCCGCCGCCAGGAACAGGTTGTCGAACCGGTCACATGGAAGGAGGTTCGCCATACCTTCCGTGATGGCCTCGTCCGTCAGAGACGAGATCCAGAGGCGGAGGCAGGGTTGTTTGCATCCCAGAAAACCGTAAAGATGGCGGAACAGCATCTCTCCTTCCCGGGAAGCGTCGGTTGCTGCGATGATGGTGTCACACGCGTTGAGTACCTTGGCTATTATCTTCAATTGGAGGAGTGCGTTGATGTCGGGATTCCATCCGGTATCCGTCTTCACGTGCCTTACTGTCAGGAAGGAAGGCGGCAACAGGGGAAAGTCTTTCCACTCCACACGGGCTGTCCCTGAATCCTTCGGCATTGCCAGGGAAAGCATGTTGCCATATGTCCATGTCACCATGTAACCGTTCCCGGTCATATAGCCGTTCTCCTTTCTGTCGGCTCCTAACACTCTTGCTATCTCTCTGCCCACGTTGGGCCTGTCAGTCACTATTGCGATCATATTCTTCTTTTTTGATGCCCCGTACCGGATTGGGCGGTACGGGGACAGGTTGAACTTATTTTGTTTTTTTGTTATTTCTTTGGAGATTCCTCCTGACGGATGCCGTTGATTTCCATGATTGGCTTGTTGTTGTCACCGGGTACCAGTTTGAATGTGGCGTCCATGGTCAGGCTGATTACCGGGGTACAGAGTTTCAACGGGATGATTTCTGATTCCTTGCCTTGCAACAACAGGTCAAGGTTGCCGTCCGCTTCCAGTTGCTCCTTGCTAATACCCACGGCCTTCAGACCGGGCCAATCAATATCTTTTACATTATAATTATAAGGGATGTTCCGATTCGTATTCATACGGTTTGGGGATTTGATGTTTGTAAAACTGATTTTGTCTCTCTCTGATCGGGGTTATACCGCTTGTTTTGCCCCTTTCTTTTGTTCCTGCTGCTGGCCTTGGGCGGTATCCGTCTGTGCCGCCTGACGGGAAGTGTCCCTGCGGATATCCGGGTTCTCCTGGAAATACTGCAACTGCCCGGAATAAGGATTCACTTTCAGGTAGGAACTGAACGTTTGCCCGTTGTTTTTCAGTCCTTCGACCAGGAGGGTCTTCCCGTCCTGGAGGTTCGCCTTTTCCTGCGCCGTGAATACATGGCCGTAAACCTCCGCCGGGATACGTGGTGCCTGCTGCTCGTTGAACCCATCCGGCGTGCGTGAGTACATCGTCCTGCCGGTATTCATGTCCAGCTTGACAAATGCGGAGAATTCCTCTCCCTTACGGTTGATCATGTTTTCCAGATAGACGGCCTGCCCCTTGCGCAGGACCTCCTTGTCCTCGGCTGTTAGCTGCACGTTGCAAATTTCCTTTGGAATATAGATTTCTCCGGTTTCCGGATTATGACGGGTGTAATTCGGCCGTCCCGTCGTCTGGTCTATCGTGACAAACGCGGAGAAAGCTCCGTCCCTGTTCTTGAACTTCATGTCCTCGACCAGGATGGTATGTCCCTCGCTGAGCATCTTTATCTGGGTGGGCGAGAGTGGCACGCCCCCGATGGACTTCTCGTTGAATACCTGGTTCTTCGGGAAGATGAACTCCAACCCCCTGCGCTCGGCACTGTATTGAAGCGTGGCGTCAAACTCCTTCCCCGCCTTGGAGATCATCCCCTCCACCTTGACGGGTTGTCCCTCCTTCAGCAGTCTGATCTCCTCGTCCGTAAGTCTTACCCCGCTCACTTCCTGCGGGATGTAGACATGTTCCTGCCGGACGGCGACCAGCTCGTTGGTGTTTTTGTCGATGGAGATCAGGCAGGGGGTGTACTCGCTGCCACGCAGGTTGAGTTCCACCGCACGTCCCATGTTGCCGGTCTCACGCAGGTTCTTCTTGTCTTCCTCGCTAAAGTTAAACCCGAAATAAGGGCGTTCCAGTTGCGGTTCCTTGCGTATACCGTGAACGGCCAGCCCCACCTGCCCGTTCTCTTGCGGTATGAGCGAGAGCCTCGCATCCAGTTTGGCTGTCAGCACGCCGGGAATGTTAAGTGTCAGCGGCACCAGCTTGTTGGTCTTGTAACCTCTCAGCATGGAGTCAAGAAGTCCTTGCTGTTCGAGTGTCGCCTTTGAGATACCGATCTTGTCCAATCCCTCCCAGTCGATCATGTTCTCATTGTAACGATAGCGCGGGCCTTGCGGCTCTTGTGGCACCTGCTGTACCTGCGGTTGCTGTTGTTGCTGGGATGCTTGTTGTACCTCACTCTGTTGCAGGGGTTCCTGCGGTTGCGTTTCTTTTTTTGCCATGGCTGTCTCTTGTTTATTCATGTTTTGTTCCTCTTTGTTCTCTCTCGGACGGATCTCGTAGCGTTTGAGGAACTCCTTCACCACGTCCGTCTTTTTCCCTTCCGCCAGGTCCTTGATCGCTTGCTTGTTCACCTTGTAGTCGTGGAAGGTCATGCGGAGCAGGCGGAAATGGGTCGGTTCCTTGAACTGGCTCCAGAAATTCTTGATGAAGTTTTCGAGTATGCTCGAGTTCTTGTCGAATTTCAGGAATGAGTTTTCATTCTTCTCGTCCGCTGGAACCGTCTTGACCTTCCCGTCCTTGTCGATCTCGCTGACCACTTGTACACCGGCTTTCGGATCGCTCTTGTTATGAATCATCATCAGCTCGGTGATCTGTTCCACCAAAGGGTCATCGTTCATGACCTTCGGTTTCCGGGGCCGTCTAGGCTTTTCGTTCGGGCTCTTTTCTTGTGCCATACCTTTTCTTTTTGGGGTTAATAAATTGCTTTGACACTTCAAAAATATGGGCTAAATCCGAATAAAATACTGATTTTCAAAAAGGTGTCATCAGGTGTCATCAGATGTCATCAAATGTCCGAAAGACTGGTTTTCCGTGAGAGAAACATGCCGTGAAAACAAGGATATGGTATGCAGAGGGGAAGGGCGAAAAAGCCGGCACGGGCGCAAAGGGAGGATTATGCAGAGCAGAGGGAGCTGAAGTCCCTGTCTTCTCATGGGGCGGTGTTTTTTCATAAGACATTGCCAGGTCTGCCCATATATCCCGTACTTCCTGCCGGATTTATTAGGGATATAAAGGAGGCCCTCCTTTTTTCATCAATGACACGGTCATGCGTCGCGTCGGTCGCAGTGAGTCCCTATAATCCTTCCCGAAATCAAAACCTTTGTCCGGGCGTTTGTTTCCATGTGTATTTTCCGCGACCTGTCGCAAGGAAAATACTCATGGAAAGCGAAGCCGGAACGCCCGTGACAATACGGTTTTGATTTATCTTTGATTATAGGGAACTCACTGGTATCCGTCTGCTCTCCATGAAATTTCCAGAAAATATCCTATTTTATGTAATCAAAGAATTACCGTTCTCGCTGTTGACGGTATTATATAATGTTTGGTTAAATTAAAAACGTAAAGTATGGAGAGAAAAAAAGGAAAACAACAAAGAAAAGAGAAGAAGTTAAGCTTTTTCAACCTTATTGAACAAAGAATCTTGTATTTCGAAAGGCTGGACAAGAAGAAGACGGCGAGTAATTACATTTGCGCCTTTAAGCATTTCAAACGGTTCAGGGGGGATCAGGACATCGCTATTGAAGATCTGACTGTCGGACAGATGAAGGATTTCCAATCATATTTAATCGGCGAGGGACTGAGGATGAATACCATTTCGCTGTACAACAGGGAACTCCGGGCCGTTTACAATTATGCGTTAGACGAGGAGATCATACAGATGGACAAGCGTCCTTTCCGCAAATCGTTCACCGGGCAGGAAAAAACTCGCAAGCGAGCCGTTGACGGCGGGGTTGTCAAACGTCTGGCGATTCTCTCCCTTATTGACAAGGAGATGCTCGGATTTGCCCGAGACCTGTTTTTGTTCAGTATCTATATGCAGGGAATGCCCTTTATTGACATGGCTTATCTCAAAAAGGAACAAGTAAGGAACGGATGTATCACTTACCAGCGCAGGAAAACCAATCGTCAGTTGAGGGTCAAGATACACCCGCAGGCGCAGATTATCATAGATCGGTACATGGTATCCGATCCGGGCTGCCCCTATTTGTTCCCTATCCTGTATGATCCGGAAAAAAAGACAGAACGGGAGTATTCGAGTGCCTTGCGTGTCTATAACAAGCGTCTGGACAGCCTTTCCTCCTTGTTGGAACTGGACGAGCCGTTAACATCGTACGTGGCCCGCCATACTTGGGCCTCGCTTGCCCGACAATGCGGGACAAGTGATACGGTAATCAGCGAGGCGATGGGGCATAGTCACGTAGGGGTGACAACTATCTACCTAGCCTCGTTGGATATCGGTATGGTTGCCATGGCCAATCAACGGGTGATAACCTCGCTGTTCAGAAAGCGTATCCCCTGATGGGAAGCCATGAAAATTGGATATTTGAGGATTTCTGATTTGAGTAATTCGTTGGGAAATTATATTTTTGTCTCGAATAAAAGTGCTTCCTCTTACAAAGAGGGGGAACGTTTTATAAAGAACTTTTATTTCGACCGCAAAAGTAGATATAATTGAAATATAGGCAGCAACAAAAGTAGTCCTTAAAACTACAAAAATAGACCATGATAAGATGAGTGGTAGTGATGGATGTGAAGATACATGAAAATCTTGTCCCTCTACATATAATAAAGAGACAGTACTATAGTGTATAGGCTATAAAAAGGTTTACTTCTTGTGTTCCAAGCGCAGCTCTGTCGGTGATTTGCCAAAACGTTTCCGACAAAACGTGGTCATATAGTTGGCCGTAAATTTGTATTTTTCAGCGAGTTCTGCTATGGATATATTGGTCATCAAAATGTCCCTGATTAATTTTTGTTCTTTTTTACGAATTAGCCATTGGCGAGCCGATATACCGAAAGTCTCCCGGAATTTTCGTTTGAATGCACTAGGAGACATATTTAACCTGTCAATCAATTCCTGAGCGGTTTCTACCTGTGGATATATTCGTAATACATTTTCCTTGAAATCATTATCCGTGCCCAGGATTGGCGCGAAGAATCTAGCCAAATCCTCTTTCTGATAAAATCCGCGCAATTCAATAAATAACATCTCTTTTTTGATGCGCTGATAATGAATGCATGACATTCCTGTTCGCATGATCTCCCGTGTCACTTCAAGTTCCTTGAATAACAATTCATGGATGGGAAGTAAGGTAATCCCGCATTTTTCTTGTTGGAAACCTAGCGGGATATATTTTTGTAACTGTTCAATGGAGAAACGATTGCATAAGGACATATCTCTAGTGAACGAACAACGCATCAGGGAGATATCCGTAATCGCTCTTCCATGAAAATTGTCACCGGCAGCTATGAGAAACATCTGTTTTTCACCCACCCGTTGGCATACAGATCCGGCAGTCGATATATCCATCTCCCCGGAAAGAATAAATCCAAGCGTGAAACGTTCCACTTCTTCCCGTATCAGATATTCGCCGCCCTTTACCTCTATAGGCTCCAAGATGGATCGTTCATCAGAAATATAATTTTCACAGACAAAGTGCTCTTTTGTATACTTCAGATCATTGGATATGTTCCGTCTCGATTTCATTGTTTTTCTTTAATTATAATTATTACCTAAAAAATAGAACAGGGATCGCTTTTTTATCATTGGAACTGATGAGCGTATTATTATAATACACTATATATCAATAACAAAGTTCGTTTTTCAACAAAAGTTCCTCCTCTTTGTAAGAGGAAGAACTTTTAAGTTTTTGTGTGTATGGCTAGAAGGAAGGCTCAGAAAGGGTAACTGGAAACAGAGAAGTATGCACAGATACGGCGGGAGGCCGCATTTCGTAAGAACGAAGAAGCGTTGTTCTGTATGCCACTGCCGATATGTCAGTCGCCTGATAGCGAAAGAGTGTCATGTGCCGGAAGGCGGACAAAAAACAAATAATAAATGATGAGATATAAGGTTTTATTATTTTTTCTATTGGTTTTGTGGGTTGCGCAAACAGCCAAGTCGCAAGACGTGGCATTGAAGACCAATACCTTGATGTGGACGACCACTACGCCGAATCTAGGATTGGAAGTAGCTCTTAGCCCGAGATATACGCTGGAACTGTCCGGATCCTACAATCCTTGGACATTCAAGGACGACAAGAAGATGCGTTTCTGGCTGGTACAACCTGAGTTGAAATATTGGTTCTGCGAGAAGTCCGAGGGGCACTTTGTCGGTATGCACTTGCATGGGGCGCAGTACTTCGGGGGATTCAAGAAGAAACGCTACGATGGCTATCTGGCCGGAGGAGGTTTCACTTACGGGTACGACTGGATTCTCTCGCCGCATTGGAACCTGGAGGCCGCCATCGGTATCGGCTATGCCCGCCTGTGGTATGAGGAGAGCCCCCGCGTCTATTGCGAGAAGTGCGGAGAAGACAAACATAAGAACTATTTCGGGCCTACCAAAGCTGCCCTGTCATTGATTTATATATTCTAACGGTATGAGATTTCATTCACAAAAATTGTTGGTCGCTCTTTTTTCCTTGGGGATATTCGGGAGTTGCTCGCCGGTCAAGACACCCGTTGGTGTCTCCGTGTCTCCGAGGTTGGGTGAGGTGATGCTTGATCCCTCAAGCAAGGGAACGGTGAAAATGAAGTTTCAGGTGCCGGTGGATTATTTGTCGAAAAGGGGACGTTTGCTTATTACGCCCCGTTTGGTGGCACCCGATGGCAAGGTGGCGGATATGTATGAGCCGGTAGCCGTTGACGCGCCGGTTTATGCGAAGAAAATATATAGGAAAAAGGTGCTGGAAGGGTATGTTGACTCCCTGCCCGGGCAGGTTGTCCGTGCCGACCGTTGGTCTGAGTTGATGGAGATACCTTACGAGACGCGGGTCGCGGTTCCTGAAGGCTGGGATGATGCCTATATAGACGCGTTGGTCTCCGTCGAGGGATGTGCGTCATGCGGAATTATAGATACCTTGTTTGTGGCTAAGCTTCGGCAATCGGAGCCTGTGGATACCTTCTCGCTCCAATGGATCCGCCCCACGCTGGCGAAGCGCCCGAAAGTGATGGAGGGAAAAGGGATCGCCGTCTTGCAGTTTACCATCAATCGTTCGGACATAGACGGCTCGCTGGGTGACAACCGGGCGGAACTGGAGAAAATGGCGAAGACGTTACGCCCGATTTTGGAAGATTCGTTGGCGAGCGTACACTCCATACACATCATCGGGATGGCATCTGCCGATGGCCCGTTCGGGTTCAACACGAACCTTGCGTACCAACGGGCGGTGGCCGCCGGTCGCTGGCTGCAAGACAGGATGGCGATAGCCCCGGAGATGAAGGAGCGTATCCTTGCCGATGTCCGTCCCGAAGGTTGGGAGCCGGTGTTGGAAGCCATGCGGCAAGCCGGTGACCCGGATGCAGCCGATGTGGAGGCTATCCTGGAGCGTTATCCCGCCGACGGCAACAACGATGATGTGCAGGAGCGCGAGATCCGTCGTCTGTCCTGCTGGGAACGTATCCGCACGAACTATCTGCAACGCGACCGCAAGGTGGAGTACCGTTACACCTACACGCTGAAGAGTTTCACTTCCGACGAGGAACTGTTGCGGATGTATGCCACCCGGCCGGACGCGTTCAGCGAGGAGGAGTTTTTTCGCGTGGCGGAACTGATGCCTTCGTTGGCCGAAAAGATCGAGGCGTACCGTAAGTTGCTTGCTTATTATCCGGCTTCGGAGGTCGGGAAGAACAACTTGGCCGTGCTCGAGCATGAATGGCAGATGACGAACAGCCGGAAAGGAGGCGTAAAATGATGGAAAGAAAACATTTGCATGGAATAACCCTGTTGGGTGGATTGGCTATGGCGCTGCTGTGCGGCTGCATCCGCAACGAGCTGGAGCCTTGTCCGCCGTTGCGTCTCTCGCTGGAGGTGGCGGATAAGAATTATGTCAACAGCGCGGCGGCGGCTCGCCTGGGTTACGAGGAGGAGCGTCCGGAGGATCTTCCCTTCAGGGAGTATGTGTCGGACTTGGCCTATCGGGTGAGCGATTTGGAGACGGGCCGTGTCGTGGCCGAGCGCGCGCTGTCACCCGTGGAAGGCGACGCGGGAAGCGTGGAGGTGCCCCTACCGGCCGACCTTCCCTACGGCTCTTACGTGCTGACAGCCTGGGGCAACCTGGGCGATACCGCGGCTTTCGACAGCGATCTCGCTTCGCTGGGGCTGCATCCCGGCGGCGCGGAGGGTAGCGACGCCTATTTCACCCGCGATACGCTGGTATATGCCTTGGATAGCGAGCGTTTCTCGTGCGGCATGAGGCGCTTGAAGGGCAAGTTGATCCTGGCTACCGAGAGGATGCCCGAGGCGTATGCCTTCAGCGAGTGGAAGGTATCGGATATCATGAGCCGTTTCAGTGCCGAGGGGGGCTATCGCGAGCCGACGACGTTGGCCTTCGACCGTAGCTGGGAGCGCGAGGAGCCGGCCATGGTGGCGAAGAGCCTGTTGGCCCCCTCCCGGAAACGGGGCGCGTCGCAGGTTGATCTGCGCTACCACGTGGGCGACAGGCCCTCGGAGGGCGGCAACTGGATCGCCCCGGAGCCGGTCTGCGTGACGATGAGCCGCAACGAGCTGACCATCTTGCGCTACGAGTACGACCCCTGCTGCTGCCGTTTCAAGATCTTCATCTTGATAAACGACAACTGGGAGACCCTGCATATCATGGATGTGGAATAACGTTATTTATAGATAAAACCGAAGTTTAACATTTAAAAGAAGAAGCAAATGAAAAAGAATTATTTCTTTGGCGCGGTCGCTTTGTGCGGTCTGTTAGCGTTCACTTCTTGTGGCAACGATGACGATCCTATCTTGGACGGACCGGGTAACGAGGTTGCCACCGGTGAACAGGTAATCGTGTTGGATATGCAAGATACGGACGTGCTCAGCACGAAGTCTCGTCCCTTGTATAGTACGGACAACAGGGGATCCGAGGATGTGACGGACGTGATGCTGTATATCTTCAAAGAGGAGACTGGAACACAGAAGTTGATTAAGACCATCCATGTGGACAACTGGGACAATACTTGCGAGGAATATAAATATGGCCGTAAGAGAACCATTAAGCTGGAAGGGAAGGATAAGTTGCAGGCTGGTTCGACTTATACGATCTACGCCGTAGGCCAGAACGAGACAGAGGTGGAAGGCAATCCGGCTCCGTTCAAGTTCCAAGGTGCGCAAACTGCTCCGGATGATGATAACTGGAAAAATATCCCGGGGCTTTACCTTACTGAGGATGACATTAAGGGAGGCATCACCCACAACTTCGCCACCACTCCGGGTTCCGGCTTCCCTTACCTGTTAACAAAGTCTGTTGAGTATTCTAAAGATACGAAATTCGCCAGCAGGGCTGTCGGCGAGGTATTCTCCGGTCAATCCAAACCGGTGACATTAGAACCGAAGGAAAGTGTCTCTTGGACCGTGTTGCTGAAGCGTCAGGTTGCCGGTGTGCTGGGTTACTTCTCGAATATCCCGGCGGATGGAAATGCTTTATCTGATGGTACAACAGCATGTTGGTCTACCAAATTGCGTTTGGTCGCTTCCAACCGTAACGACCGTCTGGATATGACCATCCAGCTGAACAAGCAGAACGACGACGCTACCGAGGTAGGCAAGGAGAATATTGTCAATGGTTTCAGTGACAGCGCTTTGACTAAAGACGCAGAATTCAAAGAAGGAACAGATAACGCCTACACCGTTTATGAGATCGACTTGACGAAGTGGTTCAGCTTTGGCAATGATGGAGACTGGACAGGTGTTGCGATGGATGTTGATGGTAAGAAGTACCTCGGTGAGACCTCCAAATGGAAGAACCCGTATGAGGGTACCAACGCCGCCGTAACCGTAGCCGATGGCGCCGTATTGGCCGGCGAATTCGTCATCCCGTTCGACAAGGATGAGACCTTGAATACTTTCGAGCTTCAGTTGGTCGGTAAGAAGAAAGGAAATGATCAAGGCAAAGGCTTCGCTACTGACGATAATGACCAAGAATACATCCTTCAGACCTGGTCTGTTAAGTTGGATGACGCCTCTATCGACGCTACCCTGAAAGATACGGAATATCATTACAGCATCTACCGTAACCACCTGTACCAAATCGGTAAGCGTGGCGGTGGCGACGATCCCGACAAACCAGGCGTTGACCCGGATAAACCACAGCCGCTGGATAAATCCCAAGAGTTGGTAATCAAGATCAACGACCAGTGGGAATTCATCCACGACCTGGAGATCGACTAATGTCCGCCCGCATCGGACTTCCCGATTGATAAGGGACAATCACTTTTATACGGGAGCTGTGCCGACAAGGCACGGCTCCTCTATTCAGTTTCCTAGACAGGAAACTATAAGCACCCCGGCACCCCCCCCTTTTTATATGTAAGGAAGCACACGGGCCGGTTATAATGTCTATTTATACAAAACAAGAACGAGTAATTTAAGAAAAGTTTCTGATATGATGAAACATGTGAGCATCTTAATCCTGATATTCCTTGCCTGTCTCTTCGCGGGTTGCGCTGACGAACCGATAGATTCTCCGGAGGGTCTTCCCGAGAAGGGTATCGTCGTTAGGTTGACTACCGGGCAGTTGGATACCAAGACACACCTGTACAGCCAGGCTAGCTTGCATCACGTGACTCAAATCTACGCCATCCTTTATTATTGCGGTGATATGACCGCGGACGATATTGACCCGAAAAAAACCAAGGTCGTAGCTTCCCAGCTACTGATGAAAAACGGCACCCCTTGGGATCCCTCGGTAGAGGAGGGCTATGGGCAAGGACAGCCGCAAACCGAAACGTTTGAACTTCTGTTGCCGCAAGACCAGATCGCCATGGTCCCCGGCAAATATATGATATTATGTGTCGGCTTAGACGACGCCTCGGGCGATACGTATGGCCTGACCTATGGTGCTGATGCCGCCAATAAACAGCCGGAATTCGCCAAACCGGGAGCTAAACTGTCGGCGGCACAAGCGGTTCTTGCGAAAGAAGCCCCAGGCGAACCTATGCCTTATGAGAAAGACCCGACAACCGCTGCGACTGACAAAAAACAAGATAAAGAATTAATCGCTTACGGCCATCCCGACATAGCGCATTCGGAGCTTTTCGCCGGTTGGCAGGCGTTCGACTTCATGCCCGACAATTTGAATGTCGTGGAAGTGGAACTGCGCCGCCGCGTGGCCGGAGTGCTTTGCTACCTCTCGGACATCCCTTATAAACTGAATATAGGTAATACCCCCTATCGGGTAACAGAGGTACGCCTGAATCTCTTTCAGAAGCAAAACGCGCGGATCGGCCTGACACGGGGGATGACGCGGGAGGGCAAGCCGTCCCTACAGGATTTCGGTGGATCGGTTGACGGGAAACCGGTTTGCCAAACGCTTTGTAAGTTCGATCTGATGAGTTTCAAACCGCGACCGGAGCAAACCAGAAGCGGTGATCTTTTGTACAGTATACCGACCGATCATCTGGAAGGACGGAAACAACGGGAGAATACCATCTTGATGGGGGCGTATGCGCTGCCCATTCAAAATAATACCCTCGATGCCACGCTGAAGGTAGAACTGTGGGGGTATAAATATAATGATGCGCCGGGTAGTGATGATCAGATTGTTGCGGGAAGCGAATTGACCCGGATCAAATCTTTCCCTGCCATTTACGAAGGCAAGGAGAGTACCCCGGAGATCTACTCCCTGCATCCGAATATGATTTACCATATCGGGCATAAGCTGGAAGGAGATAATACGGAAGGCGACTATCCGGAAAGCCTGGCGGGAACCAAGGTGACCGTGGAGGCCGGACCTTGGCAGGAAGTGGATATTCCGGTGGAATTTCCCAGTGTGCCTATTGTTCCCTTGATGTCTCTGCGGGACAAGGATGGCAATAAGTATAAAACTGAGCCGGAAGAGGCCGGTGAGAAATATTATATCTTCGATTGCATCGGTTCGCGAACGAACCATTTGGAGATAAGCGCATCGATTCTTTATGAGAATTGGAAACTGACAGCGGTACCGGGCGGTGATGCTTCGGATACGCCTTGGATTCAGTTTTGGGACGAAACGACAAGCGGTTATGTCACTGAATTGACTGGTACTGGAGGAAAGGATATTTACATTCGGATGGCTGATTACGCGAGTGTCCCGGATTGGGTAAATAAGCGAGAGACACGGAAGATCCGATTACTACTGGAGGCCCTTGATGAAAACGGTTCTGTGGTGAGCGGTGCCTCCTCTGATTTGTACGTGGAGCAATACAATGCGTTGATTGTGAAAATGGAAGATGATAGTGACGGATATCGTGGCTTCAGTCGTTTCGATTTTGGGACGAAACGAAACGCGGTTACAGGGGATATCGTGGCTGCCGGACAGACACTCGGATGGGGGTATTGGAGCTCTCTTGTTGTGACAGAGCATTGGGCAGATGGTAAGGCCAATTATCGGGAATTTATAAATAAAACATGGATAGATGATTTTAAAGGCTCTGCCATACAGGTTTGTGCTCTGGGAGAAGCGGGAAAAGAACTTGAGATAGATTATGAAGAAGCGAAGTCTGAAGAACCTTTTTGGTTCTTGCCATCGATAGTCGCATTGAGATGTTTCTTGAAGCAATATAAGGATAACGCGGATGCGAATATAGAGCGAGGAAAATTTTATTGGAGTTCTAATTCTGCCAGTTATTATAAAAACGCATTAGCGACAAAGATTGACCGTTCAGGCAATGTTGATGATGATTATTATAGAGAAAATAAGGAAAATGCGTATTATGCCCGTCAAGCCTGTCACGCACAATAAATATAGCGATATGAAACGATATACTTGGATATGGATCATGCTGATCGCCTTGTTGTCCGGTTGCGAAGACGACTTCGACAAGGGCGGCTCAAACCCGGGCGAGGGGGTAACGGAAGGGATGATCACTTTCCGCTTTTCTACCGAGGAGGCACCGGTGATTGTTACCCGGGTCGGTGAGACCGGGCAGCAGGAGTCTTTGGAAAATGTGTTGGTCATGGTGTTTGACAAAGATGGGAAATTGGTCAATAAAGCTTACCAGCAATTGACGATCGATAACCATTCGGTCAATATCTACCTGACCGCCGTGGAGGATCAATCCATCTATGCCTTGTGCAATTTGCCGGAAGGAGACGAGACGGAAGATTTGATCAACAACTCTCCGGTCACTTTGACTGGGTTGAAGGCGAAATATACCACGATCCGAACTCCGGAAGGAGCTTATGGCGGCAAACACATCATGACCGGCTCCCTCCCGTTGGAACTGACCACGACCGGCCAGTTGAAAAAGGAATACATCATCCCGGTTAAGCGTCTGACGGCGCAAGTCAATTTTAATGTCTCTTTCGAACCGTACGATCCGGAAGATAAATTCGCGGTCGGGGAAATGTTTCTTTACAATATTCCGAAGGGCAGCATGCTGCTGGATGGCGGCGGGTCGGTTGATGACGTGGGTAGTTGGGGATATCGTCATCCCGACAACGCATTGTCGGATTCGCTGGATATTTGCGCAGGCGATTATTCGTATGTCGTGGCCGGTAATGCTGCCAAGGCAGACCGTTCGGCACAATTTTACCAAGAGGGAAAAAGATTGGACTTCGAGATCGTAAAAGGAGCGGTTGGAACGAATGATACCTATACCGCCTCTTTCAAGATGTTCGAGAACCGGCAAGGAAGGGTGTACGACCAAGAGAAGAACTGGGAGAACCTGAAAGGATTGATCGGAAAAGATCCCGAGACTGCCGGAAAGTATGGTTATGAGGATTTGTATCGCTATTATCAGCAAATCAACAAGCGGGGGCTTGCCGGGACAAGCCGGAATCCGGATGATGCCGAAAAGATATTCAAAAGAAACGAAGGCATAAATAACGGTAAGTATACGGTTAATGCGGAAGAGCGAGGCTTCAAGTATGCCACCTACCTGATGATCCGCGGTGTCTACACCAAGAAGAATCCGGTGGGGGGCGAGGATCCGAGCAACGTGACCTACTATATCTACCTCGGTTCGGACAATTACAAAGACTTCAACGTCTGCCGTAACCATGTCTATAACTACCGGATCCGTATCTTCGACGCGGACAAGACCGACACCCGCGTGGATGCCAATCCGATCGGCGGGCTGACTATCTACGGGAACTTCGAGGACGTGCTGGATGCCCATCCCAACGTGACGCAGGTACTTCTCTACTCGCCCAGTAACTGGACGGTGCGGGTGGCCGATCCGGACCAGACCCCCTGGCTGGAGGTTTCCGCCTCGCCATCCTATAAGCCCCGTAAGCTGGGAGCGGAGGCTAGCTGCGATCAAGCCGCTTTCCGTCTGGACGGAGAGGCGGGGTTGCACTACTTCTATATCCATACGGACGAGTATATCCCGCCAATCAAGGATCCGCACGGTAACGATCGTTACTTCAAAGCCCCCCGTACAGGCAAGCTCCTGTTCTCGAACCAGGCGGGAAACGTGAAAGAGGTAGAGATCAAGCAGTACGCGGCCCAGATGGTGATACGCGAGAGGTTTGCCACGGATCTCGCGAAGAAGGTACTGGATACGCTCTACGTGGAACGTATCTTGGAAAAGAAAAATATGCAATGGGGATTCCAGCATTATTGGTGTCTGAAGATGGATGAGATCCTGGCAGACGACCTAAACTCGAAAAAGAATGGGTTGACCAATACCCGTGTGTTGTATGACATCGCTTTGAACGGCGACAAATGGGGCATCGATCCGGCTTATCCGGACGGCAATATTCCATCGAACATCGCGTTGGGATATGCCTTGGGCAAGAACCGCGACCGTAACGGCAACGGGAAGATCGACTATAACGAGATTTTGTGGTATTTGCCGGCTTACACCGAATTGCAGGCGATAGCCGGGCATATCAGCGGAGGGTCGAGGTCTTATCCCGGGGAATACTCACGTACTGTGGATGTAGACTGGAAGATGGAACCTTATTCCTTCTTTTCCTCCACGCCCTCGTCTAGCGATGCGGCCGGAATTACTGCCGGGTTCAGTTGGGCCGTGCAGTTTTCGCCCAATGCGCAAAAGAACGGCAAGGCGAGGGTCGAGATGCGCTCGCGTTTCTACAACGTGATTTGCGCCCGCCGCTATAACGGTTGGCGAGGGCCCGATACGGGAACGGTAGACGGCGAGATCGATACGGACGAGGACTGGAATGAGGACGAGGAAGAGATCATGGATAAAAAATAGTGGAAAAAAAGGATTAGACGCGATGAATAAGACGATAGGAAAATATATATGCGCCTGGGCGGTGGTTTGCCTTGCCGGATGCTCGAATGAGGTTCCGCAAGAAGGGCAAACGGCGGTCGCCTCATTCCATGTGGCTACACGCGCCGCGGACAATACCGCCGAGAGGGAGATAACAGATCAGCAGTTTGTACGGCTCTATGTGGCGGAACGCAGGCCGGAAAGCGGGAAACCCGAGGCTACCGATCCTTCGGATCAATATTGGGATCGGTATAATGTGGTCTTGTATTGCGACAAATATTATGACCTGGAGGGACAAACCTATCATGTCGAGAATTTGCCCGGAGTTTGGCATAAGTTTGCTTTCGTGTGCGTGCCGGATATAAGCCAAGGGATGGGAAGCGGGATGTTTCCGACTCAAAATACGTTTTTGACATATAAGGACCTTTACGATTTCGCGATCGACTACCGACCGGTATTGGACTATCAAGTCGCGTTGAATGAGGCGAGCAAGGAAGACTTGGCGATTTACCGTAAAATCATCGACCGCTGGGTCGATACCGACATGCCGACCAACGAAAGAGTGCTGATGAGACGCGTCACCGGGCAATTCGTCCTGAATATGGGAAAGCCGGCCGACCAGTTCGATACGGCAACGAATGGGGCGGTGACGGATATTACGGTCAGCATGAAAACGGCCCGGAATTGCTATATCCGCGACGAGTCGTGTGACTCGGTGCTTGTTATCGAGCGTGAACAGCGGAAATTTCATTGGACCGTAAGCGTGGAAGGACAGTTGGAAGAACAGCTCTTACCGATCGCCCTGCTTCCGGGGGAACTGTCAGACGCCAAGGTGACGGTCTCTTTTGCGAATGATACCTCGGTAGAATACGCCTTGCGTGGACGTGCCGAAGAAGATGTACCGATGGATGCTATCGAAATCAAGAAGAATACACGGACGATTGTCTTGTTTAACGGTAAGGATAAAGAAACGTTCGAGGTGCGTTACGCCGGTTTTGCCGATGGAAACGATGCGACGGTGGATGTCGACGATGACGCATGGGATGGAGTATGAATGTGAATAATGAATGGAATCGTATATATGAAAAAGGTTGTGGGGTTGTTAGCCGGCTTATGCCTTTGTGCCGGATGCGAAAATGAGATACCGGAGCCTACGGCATCGGTGGTTTCGGCTGGTAAGTTCGTGGTGGATTACACGACCGCGGCTGGTGCCGCCACGCGTGTGATCCATGAAAACCAGCCGAAAGGGGTACGTATCAACTCGCTTACTTACCTGCTGTATAGTGAGGAGGGGACGTTGGAGAAGCGGAGGGAAATCCCCGGGTTGGATACCGACGGGGAGAGTTGGCCGTTGAGACGCGAGAATATGTCGTGGGAGCAACGGGAGGCTTTGAAAGACACCTTGTCGCAGGGTGAGACCTATCATGCGGTCTTTGTGGCCAATATCGATTCCGCCGTTTGCGGGTGGACAGGTGCGGACGGTCAGCCGTGGTCTCCCCTGCGAGAGACCGGGACGTACGAGACGGTTTATTTGCAAATGCCCTTCCAGCCGTTCAATGACCGGAATATGTTTTATGTTTTCACGCGGGACATCTTGTCGACGGATCAAGGTGCCGATCGGGAGAATCCTTACAATTGTCCGGTCGTGTTGCGGCGTGCGGTGACCCGTACCGACTTCTGGTTTGAGAAACTTCCTGATTGGGAAGAAAAGACAGAGGGGGGGGATACGGAAATATCCGGTTATCCGGCTACCTGCTTGTTACCGGAAGATATAAAGAACTATTTTCAATCGGATTTCTATGCTTTTGTCTTGTCGAAATATAAAGATGAGTTAAGCCAGCCGGTGGTTGATAAGACGGTTGACTTTTTGGATGCTTTGAAGCGGTATTTTTCCGAACAGATTCTGAATCCGGATTTGAAAGATAAATACACAAAATATATTGGGCGTTTATCTGAAATAGAAGGGCAAATTCAGGGCGAAGGCAAATCCGACTTTTTAGATCAAATCAATTCGGACATGGCTGAAGGCGGTGTTTTATCAAACTTCCAAACCCATTTGGTTAATACGCTGTTGAATAAACTTGAACATAATACAACCGTCCGTAGTCTGTTTGACCAATCTGCAAAAAGAAAATCGGGAACATGGGCAACGATTGTTTACGAGGGACAATCCGGAGTGGATAAATATTATTTGTCAGGAAAGGCTCCGGAGGCAGGTCTGACAGAAAGCCTGCGTATGAAAGCGGATACGACCGTGATGCGGAAGAGCGTTTCTTATCTTGCTTTCAATTGGGTCGGATTGGCGGATCCGGAAAAGAATAAGATTTCCGGGGTCAGTTGGTATCCTACGGCTGAAGCTACGAATTCGGACTTCTCGCTTACCCTTAACCCGTCTATTTCGACCGGACAGGGAGTGAATGAGAAATATTCCGTGTTCTATCGCCCGATGAACGAACTGAATTTGAAAACCGATTGGGAGAAGCAAGTTAAAACGACAACAATCGTCTGTGATTTGGAAAAGGCATTGCCTTTTAAGGAAGAAGATGTGGAACTGATTACCGATATTAAAAAACTTTTGTCTGAAGACAAAATAAAAGACTATTCCGGTTCGCTGAAAGAGATGTCTTTGGTAATAACTTATCCGGATATATCCAAAAGCGAGGTGTTGGAGATTAAAGAGATATGGGAAATAAGTAAATAATAAAAAGTCTATGCGCACGATTAGTCGATATATAAAAAGAGGTGTTTTCCTGCTTTTCCTGTTGGTATCGTTTGTGAATATACAAGGGCAAACCGGAAATCAACCGGTTAAGGTTACCAAGCGTAGGGCGTTGGTAGGCCCTTATTGCATGGTGAACCGAATCTCGTCAGTAGCCAATGTGGCGACCAACTATAGTCATTTGGAGTATATAACCGATTCGGACTTGAACAACTATGCTTCGATAACCGGTATTAAGGTCGATGCGCTGCTATCGCCTGTTTTGAGTGTTAAGGATACGAAAAACACATACAAGGGGGGAACGACTGCCGGTTTCAGCTTGGCGTCGACTGAGAGTGGAGGACTTTTGTCGCTGGAGGTGATCCAGTTGTTTTCTATTACGACTTATTTAAATGGCAAAGAACAGGAGACCATAGCGGTGGGAGGAGCGTCTTCCGGTGGGGTCGGTTTGGACTTGATAAAGATTCCGGGTTCTGATGCTGTCTCTGTAGATGTCTGTGTAAAAACGACGAAAGACTTTGATGAGATTTATTTGATGCAAGGAGGCTTACATGTAGAGGCTATTAATCAGCTAAGCATCAGGTATGCGTTTGTCGGGGATCCGAAAGAAGTGCTTTTGACTTATGATGGAGTAGAAACATACGGGATAGAATTAGGGTTAGGTGAAAAAGGCATACAAATCGACTATGACAAGTGCGACGGCATGCCTTGGCCGGTAAAAGACAAACCCCTAAGGGAGGATACTTTTCATGACAAACTGTTCGATTCAGATACAACCAACTATTTGGGGACAGGAGGGTTGGCTATTGGAGAATGGTTTCATGCGCAGATTGGTACAACTTACGAGTTTCCTGCCGGTACGGAAGTGGGGTTTAAATATTTTAATAAAGGACTCCTGGATTTGTCACTCGGAAGTTTTGTGACCATTACATTATATGATAAGAACAACAAAGAGGTTCAAACGGAAACTTTATCGGCCGGCATATTGAAGTTAGGAGTTGTCACTACGGGAGAGATCACATCAGCCATCACATCCAAGGTTCCTTTTTATTCTGCCCGGCTGACTGTTGGAGCCGGTGCGTTAAGTGTGAACCTAGGCGGGGTGGGTATCTATTATGGTTTTGTCAGGGAGAAACCGGAAATAGACCATCACTGCCCGATCCAGCCCAGTCTGAGCGCTACGGTTTGCGATAACGTAACGACTTACGAATTGAGGAGCAACCCGGATGTGAAGGTGAAGTGGAAATTGACGAATTTTGAGTTTTTCTCAGGAGAAGATCCGCGCGATCCTCAAGAGGTGATGAATAACGTTCAGATCGGAGAAACGGCAAATGGCGTTACCAAAGTAACGGGATTAACCGTCGAGGGCGTGTACACATTCAAGGCTACGGCGGTAGATTGTACCGCTGAACCCCCATGTTCGGAAACTGTCACTTTGACAAAAGGAGTCCGTCCGCCTAGTTCGTCTTGTGGAACCCCTGTTTTTAACGCAGATGGAAATGAGAAATATGAGCTTTCGACAAGTACGTATGGTGTAACCGGAGGCCTGATCAGTATTAGCGATATCAAGGATAAGACCAATATATTGGATGGGAATTTTGATAATTACGCATCCTATGTGAGTGGTTTGAGCGTGGCAAGCAACTTGGGTATCATAGGTATAAAGACGGTAGGTGGAGAATCGTTCGATTTAGGAATTGAGGGTGATAAACGTGTCGGTTTTATCGTAGAGAATGCCTCTACTTTTTTGGATGCCGATGTCTTGCAGTTCTTGCGAATACGGCTATTCAGGAATGGCGAGGTCGTGTATGAGAATGTAATCGACGAGTCCAACGTGGTCGGGGTTGGCTTGATAGGCAGCGAGCAATCTCAAAAGATACGGTATAGCGTAAAGGTTCCTGCGAGTGTGGATTTTGATGAATTCCAATTGTGGACTTCCGGCGTGTTGAATTTGGGTTTGAACACGTTGCGTATTTATTATGGCTTTATGGAATCGGCCGATGATGATTGTTCGGACCCGCTAAAGAATGGTTGTGCCCTGGCCGTTTCTACGGAGGAGACGAATGCTTCCCTGTCTTTACAAATACCGTTTCAAACTGTTTCCGTTGCCGGGACATTGGTCAATGGTGATCTTTTGTTGGATGGTGATATGAATACTGCGTTGACCTATACGCCTGCCGTTGGTGTAGGGACAGGTCTTGTCTTATGCGTGAAATTAGGACGTACCATGGATAAGACCCAGCAACTGGGGCTTGCCTTGGATAGCAAGACGTTTGTGCTTGGAGCCGGTGTCGGTTCCTGGATAACGGTTTCGACTTATCTGAACGGCCAAGAGACCGGGGAGAAGTTCTCGGACTGGAATACTGTCGGGTTGGACGTGATAGGCTATGGTGACAGGCGATATCTTATCTCGCAACCGACATTGCCTTATGATGAGGTACGTATTGCTTTTGCGGCCGTTGTAAGCGCATTGGAAGGGTATAATCTGTACGGCCTCTTTTTCCGTAGCGACATAGATGGCGACGGGCTGCCTGATTGTATGGATCCGGAAAGTTGCGCGGGTGGTTTGGCGAATTTGCGAACGACTCCGCATATTTGCGAAGGGGAAAAGGTCGTGCTGTATGGGCAAGCGAAATTTGAGGAAGAAGAGGAAAAGGACTATAAGATGTCCATCTTTAAGAAAGCGGATGATATTCATACGGCAGAACCGGTATTTTCTAAAACTTTTACCATCCATAAAGGGATTTTCCAACAAGAAATATGGGAGGCAACAGAGGCCGGAGAGTATAAACTAATCATTTATGACAAGGATGATGAAAATGCAGAGTTCGTATTGTCTGAATTGTACTTTACTGTCCATCCGCTTGAAACAACTTGGTTAGAAAATGTGACTGGCACTGACTGGAATGCCTGGGAAAATTGGTCGAAGGGCTCGCCTTGGACATGTACCAATGTGATTATTCCTGAATCCGCACAAGCTTATCCGATTCTGGAAGCGGATGCGTCAAACGGCTGTAACTATATTCATTTTGAACCGAACGCTGAGGTGAAAAACACACATCATCTGGATTATAAAAAGGCATGGGTGGATATTGAACTGTCTCCCAACCGATATTATATGGTGGCAGCTCCGTTGAAAAGAATCTATTCGGGAGACTGGTTTGTCGCTGCCAATGGAATACAACTGCCGGACACATTCACCTCGTTGACTGCGAATAACTATCCAGAAAACCGGGTCACGCCTACTATTTATCAACGTATCTGGGATGCGGCTTACATGGAGCAGTTGATCAATTCAAGCAATCGCCCGTTTGTAAAACCGGGAGATAAAGTAGATATAGCCGTGACCGGCTGGACTAAACCTTTCAATTGGCTGGCTACACCCTATGACAAGAATACGTTGGATGGGCAAGAATTTGATTTCAATGCCTTGTCGGTGTGGGTACATCCGTTGAAGCCATCCGAGAAGGAAGAAGGTGATAACGGCCAAACGTATACTTTCCGTTTCCCGAAGGAGCATACGGAATATCATTATTATGATGAGAAGGGAACTCAATTAAGCGTAGGCGTGCGGATAAATGACAGGAATAATTCCGGACGTTTTATCTATGAGCAGGAAGACGGGAAAGCCACCTTCCCGGTTGTCATGCGATTTAAGAATGGCTCTTTTAATAACAATACGTTCTTGGTCGGCAATCCGTTCATGACTCATATCGATGTAAAGAAATTCTTGGAGCGGAATGAGCATATTGCTTCCGTTAAAATATATGATGGACAAAATGGAACAGCCAACTCGCTGATCCATAACTTGGATGGTGATGGTATCTTGGAAGCAAGGCCGGGTAATGGTGGTGATGGCTTACGGGCTATCGCCCCGACGCAGTCTTTTTTTGTGACTTGCGAAGAGCGGATGGTGGAGTCGTGTACCATTACCTTTACTGAAGACATGTTAGAGACACAACCGGAACTGCAACAGGCAAATCGGTTGTCGAGGAAACAAAGCGCTTCCGTGGCAAGCCGGTCGGTACGCTTGATGGCATCAGCCGATAACTGCCAATCCGGCGCTTTGGTGTATTTTTCCCAAAAAGCGAATGATCATTACCGGGAGAACGAGGATGCGGAAGTCCTGTTGGAAAATGAGATAAACCCGACAATCGCCTTGTTTACCATAGCAGAGCAACGTGCGCTGGATATTCAGCAACGTGCGAATGGCGGAGAGATACCTCTCGGTATATATTTAGCCAAGCCAGCGGATGTCAACTTGTCGATAACGATTCCCGAAAGCTATTCCGGTTGGATCTTGAAAGATTTGGACAACAACCGGATTCATCCCTTGCTTGCCGGAAAAGAAAATAAGATTGAGCTGGGACGGCTGACAACCAACATAGGGCGTTTTTGTTTGAAAGGAGAATCGATCGCGACAAGTAACGGAGTAATTGCCGCGACACAACCAAAAGTATTCTGTTATCGGGATGAAAGCGGCGGTCAGGTTATTGTGCGTTCGACCGAGGGGCTTATGCGGCGCTGTGATGTTTTTACGATTGATGGAAGGATGTCCGGCCGGGTACAATCGGAGTCAGCCGAATACCGTCTGCCGATCGCTAAAGGGGCTTATGTGGTAAAGGTCTATTTGCGGGATGGAACCAGTGCTGTTGTAAAGGTATTTTGAACCAGTAAAATTAAGATACGATGAAGCGGATATTATATATGATAAGTCTTTTATGTTTAGGCTTGTTAAGTACAGGTTGCGATTCGGAAGAACAACCGGGGGAGGAGGAAAAGAGAACCGTTGAGGTGCCGGTGGAGTTTAACTTTACTTCCAGTGGTAACGAACTGACCACCCGAACGAATCCGGTAGGGCCGGGGAACCCCGGTGAAACCAATACCCGCCCGATTTACGTGGATCGAGTAAAAGTATATATTTATCAGCGTCCGGCCGACCAAACATACGAGACTGACAGGGAGGGCTTTTTAAGAGCCAATGAGTTGGTATTACCTGCCCATCGGACCGGGAATGCAGGCGCTGATGGACAACCTCGTTTCACGGCGACAGGAAAAATTCCCTTGGAGAGTGAGTATGAATACAGAATGACGGCCGTGGCTTATTCGGAAGAACAAGGAGAAAAGCGGTTGTTTGAGTTGAACGACTCCTATTTTAATCATGCGGAAATAACGTTGCTAGACAAAGATGAATATAAAACCCCGGAACTGTTTTTTGGTAATGTCGTTTATCAGGATACGGATACCGTCTTTCGTTATGATAGCAAGAACCCAAAGAAATTGACCGGTTGGTTGTATCGAGGGGTTGCCGGGATAGAACTGAACTTAGAGAATGTAGCGCCTGAAGTCAAACGAATTGATCTGCTTGCTGATTCCATTAATACCCGGGTAAAGGCACGGCTGTACGATGATTTCCGTTCGGCTTATGATATGAAAAGGAATGGACGTTTTGAACATTTTGTAATCGGTTCATGGGAAAGGAATATCGCGGATGTGAAGAATAATAATATACAAATAATAGGCTCGAATCTATTGGCGGTATGCACCTCCCTTAGTTTGCGCATAACGATAGACAAGGATGGAAAAGAGGAACAAGTCGTTTGCCGTTTACAAGTAAGAGAGAAAAAGGAAGATGGCGATGTTGACACAGACGAGAATGGAGGTACAGGAGGCAGTGCAAACGCTCAATTACGCTCCATCCCGGGTGATGCCGGGAATGGGACCGGGATTATCCCGGGAGGTGAGGAGACACCAGTGGATCCCGAAAATCCGGACTCGGGCAAGAACCCGTTTCAAATCTGTTTTAAGCGGAATCAGTACTATAAGATACTTGGCGATTATGAAAAATTGACAACAATGGAGTACGTACTTCAGGTAACCGTCAATCCCAATTGGGATGGTGATGTTTATTTACCCTTGGATAAGAGTGATGATAGTAATTGATATATTTCCAAGCGAAAAAATTGAGAGGCTTTAAGAGATGAAGAATGACCCTATACATGATCTGAACTTTTATGTACACGTAAAATCAGGTCATAAGTAAATTCTCTATCAAAAGATAGGGAATTTACGAGGCAACGGCCTGCTTGGGAAAGTAGACGTTGCCTTTATTTTTTGTGACGAATGATCTTGTGAATATTAAAAACTGATAAAATCTATTTGCGTATTAAAAAAAATAAAAATCTATTTATGGTAGCAAGGAAAGCTTCATTACAGCATAAGGTTCTTTTAGGGTATATGATATTGATCATGGCTGTTTGCGGTATGGTTTCCATCTTGTTATACGAACGGAGCCGCATGCGTGAAATAAAAACGGAAACATCGGAGATACGCAGGATACGCCATGACATCAGTACGGCGCATCGCTATATCACGGAGCTTGCCACCTATGGAGAGTCCGTCATAGTCTGGGAGGATACCGATTTTCGTGAGTATCGCAGAAAACGCTTGCAAACGGACAGCTTGTTACAAATATTGAAAGTGAGTTGTGGCACGTTCGTCCTGCCAAAGCAGATAGACTCCCTATGCCATTTATTGGAAGCCAAGGAGGTACACCTGCTCCGCATTATGGAGACCATTACCAGACAGGGGGAAGCGGACAGTCTACTCGCAAATCGTCTGCCTGTTGTTATCAGGGAAGCGGTTCGTACCCGGACAGTCACTCAAAAGAAAAAAGGGATTGCCGGTTGGTTCGGTGGAAAAAGGAGCGTACAGGTCTTCGAGCCATCGAAAGGACTGCAAGATTTGAATGAGAAGCTGATCGCCATGCAAGAGGAACGTGAACGCCGGATAGACATTTATACCGACAGTCTGCGCATACAGAATAAGGCCTTGAACCGGAAGTTGCAAATACTCATCACCCATCTTGACGGACAAGCGCAGGCGGCGTTCATCAGTCGTGAGGAAAAAATCACGGAAGCCGGAGATTTTTCTTTCAAGCTGTTTGTCTTGGTAATCGTCTCCGCTTCCTCCTTGCTATTCATCTCGTTCCTGATCATACGGCATGACATCAGGAAAGAAAGGGAAGGGCGGGCACAGCTCCAAAGGATAAACCGTGAGAACGAGGAACTGCTCGGTATGCGTAAACAGATCATCCTGACCATCTCTCACGATATACGGGGACCATTGGGTAATATCAACAACTGCGTGGAGCTGGCCTCGGAAACCCGTGAAAAGAAAAAACGGGAAGGCTATCTGGAGAACATCCGCCATTCCTGCCGCCATATACTGAATCTGGTGAACAACCTGATGGATGTTTATAAGATCAATGAGACCAAGGATACCCGTAACGAGGTTCCTTTCCGTCTAAACAACTTGCTTGACAACATATCGAAGGAATATGCCCGCAAGGCGGGTGGCCGGGCCTTGCTGTTCGAGCACCGGCATAAGAATGTCGGCGATATTACAGTGAGAGGAGATGCGGACAAATTGGAACAAATATTGGACAATCTGCTGACAAACGCCATCAAGTTCACCCTGTCGGGTACGATCCGTTTCCATACCGAGTATATGGCGGGAAGATTATATGTGGAGGTCGGTGATACCGGTATCGGTATGGATGAGGAGACATTGGAACGTGTCTTCCGTCCGTTCGAGCGTGCGGCGCAGGAGATAAACTCGGAAGGTTTCGGTCTTGGGCTTTTTATCACGAAAGCTCTTGTAAAGGTACTGGACGGAAGCATTGAAGTAGAGAGCCGACCAGGTAAAGGTACAACATTCCGCCTGTCGTTTCCCCTTTCGGAAACGACAGAAGAACCGGAAACAGAGGAGCTTCCGGTACAATCTGCGACGATACTTCCCAAACATGTACTGGTAGTGGACGATGACAGCATCCTTCTGAAAATAACGGAAGACATGCTCGGGCGCAACGGGGTGGAATGCACGACCTGTCAAAATGCAAAAGAAGCCATTCTAGCACTCAACCGCTTGGATTATGATTTGGTATTGACAGATATACAGATGCCCGTGACCGATGGTTTCGGCTTGTTGAGATTACTGCGTAACTCGGATATCGGAAATTCCCGTACCGTTCCGGTCGCTGTCATGACGGCACGGGGGGACGGGGACTCGGGCGTGTATATGAAGTCCGGTTTTTGCGGTTGCATACACAAGCCTTTCTCTTCAAAAGGACTACTGGCCTTTATCTCCTCCGTTACGGAGGGTAGAAGCGCCGGCATGTCCCCGTTCGACTATTCCCGTCTGATGGAAAGTACGGACGACCGTCGTCATATGTTCGGTCTTGTCGCAAAAGAGTCGGAAAAGGATATTGCCGAACTGGAGGAGGCTTTGAGAAAAACCGACCGGGAAGCCATGCGGAGGATCGTACACCGGATGGCTCCGGTCTGGGAGTTGTTAGGGGCCAACGATGTGCTGTCCGGTTATCGGATGCTCCTGCATGACAGGATCTCGAGCGACGAGACGGTCAGAGAGTACACGATGAGAATTATGAAACAGATACGGTTACTGATAGACGAAGTAAATAATGAATTAAGAAAGAAAAATGATGGGGATGAAAAAAACTTTATTGATCGTGGAGGACAACCTGATTCTTTGCGATATTCTTGAGAGATGGCTACAGAAAGCCGGTTACGGGGTATTGACGGCCATAGATGAGCCTTCGGCACGCCGGAAAATCAAGGGGAATAACGTGGCGCTGGTACTGACAGATGTTCGCCTTCCCGAAGGGGATGGCATCAGCTTACTGGAATGGAGCATCTCCCAAGGGTTACATATCCCTTTTGTGGTGATGACCGAACATGCCTCCATTGCAGATGCGGTGCGTGCCGTCAAATTGGGCGCAAAGGACTACTTGCCCAAGCCTGTCCACGAGGAGTTACTGATGGAACTGTTACGGGGATTGATCGGCCTGCCAGTTTCCGTTCCCCCGAAGAAATCATTAATGAAAAGGCTTAGCGGGGCGGTCCGGGAGACCGAGCGGATAGCTTGTCGTGTGGCTCCTTTGAATTGTTCCGTCATGATCCTTGGACCGAACGGTAGCGGAAAAGAATCTGTCGCACAGCTGATCCAACAGCATAGCGGGCGTAAGGACAAGCCTTTTGTGGCGGTGAACTGTGGTTGTATCCGGGGGGAACTTGCCGCATCTGAGTTCTTCGGCCACGTGCAGGGGGCATTTACCGATGCGAAAAAGGATACTGCCGGCTATTTTGAGACGGCCAAGGGCGGTACGCTCTTCCTTGACGAGATCGGAAACATGCCTCCCGAAATGCAGACACTGCTGCTCAGGGTATTACAGGAAAGAGTGTATTGTCCAGTAGGCAGCCGCAAAGAACTTGAAGCCGATGTACGGATATTGTCGGCCACCAACGAGGATATGGAGCGTGCCATACGGGAGGGACGTTTCCGGGAGGACCTGTACTACCGTCTCGCCGAGTTTGAGATACGCCAGCCCTCTCTCTCCGAATGCCCGGAAGATATATTACCACTGGCTGACTTCTTTCGTGAGCAACATTCAGAAGAGATACGTGTGGAGACCTCCGGTTTTACCGAACAAGCCAAAATCTCCATGCTTTCCCACTCATGGCCGGGCAATGTGCGTGAACTTGACAACCGGATAAGACGTGCTGTCCTGTTGGCGGTATCTCCATTGTTAACCCATAAAGATCTGAATCTTAATGCGACCATCTGTAGGACAGGCGAAAAATGTAAAAAAGGCTTGATGGAAGAAGCAGAAGAGAAAGAACTAATAAGGAAGATTCTGGAAGAATGTGGAGGTAAGATCAGTCGTGTGGCGAGAATGTTGGGAATGAGCCGTCCGACGCTATACAAGAAAATGGAAAGGTATGGGTTGAGATAGCATCTTCATCCGTTTCGTTTATACATAAGCCGGCAGATTCCGTTGGAGAAAGTTTTGCAGCCAAGAAGTTTCCAGCGGGCAGACCGGAATTCTCCCGTCAAGGGGATTCCACCACCATAAGAAAGGGGCAGCAGAAAAAGTTCTGTCTCATCCACCAGATTATACCGAAAAAGTCCATCGGCATATTCCGCACTTCCTCCATCTCCCACTCCTGCCAGATAAATACAATCCTTGTCATGCTTTTCCTTTACATTCAGCAAGTCCATCAAACCGTAATGGGGGTAGATGTGGAATGTGGCCTGTCGCTGCCAGCGTGGGAAACCATACCGTTTGTTTTCCCTCACCCATCGCATAAGCATCTCGTCTTCATGCGGAAGGAACCCGTCCAGAGTGAGTGCCATGATAACTTGAATTTTTGCCATACCTCTTGTTAAAAAAGCATGAAACCCATGCTTATTTCGAACAGAGGCTCTGACAAAGCCCAACACAG
The DNA here is from genome assembly GCF_023656665.1 of Parabacteroides sp. B2-S-102. Lineage (NCBI taxonomy): Bacteria > Pseudomonadati > Bacteroidota > Bacteroidia > Bacteroidales > Tannerellaceae > Parabacteroides > Parabacteroides sp. B2-S-102. Next base: position 82,572 of record NZ_JAMOKM010000003.1, read on the forward strand.
AAACCCGCATGGGCTCATGCTATAAGGTATAGCATAAGCCTCACGCAATAGCCTCTGTGTTTTTGAATTTGTCAGATTCCTGTTCGAGACGTCTTGCGACTTATGTATAATAATGGCGGTCCCAATTGTCGAGACCGGCCTTATTTCTCTATTTCAAGTTTCAAATATACGGCATCTTTTTCAATAATCCGATCAGGCGGGGTATAAATTCTTCAATTACCCCTCCACTTGTCATGATTTGTCGGGGTCCTTTCCTTTTTCATCTTCCAGACCTAGTCGTTTACGGAGTTCAGGGTCATTTTTGATACGCCGCATCTCCTCATTGATAATAACCTGAGCATCCGCCTTGATCTGGTCGTAATTGCGTTGTATCTGTTGCATCATGATGTCGTTACCGTTCCTGTCCTTGAAGTCGTTGATGACCGGGATTTTCTGATAAGCCTTTTCTTCCGCGCTGATCTTGGTATGGTCCACGACAATTTCGGCATGAAATATTTTTTGCTCTATCCTCTCATCAAAATTATCCGCCACAGCCCCGACAAACGTGCCTTGTGAGAGGTTGGCGATCTTTGATGCGGGAATGAGCGAGTCTAGCTGCGTGTTGATGGATGTGGATACATCCTGACGGTTGATGGATACGGACTGACGTTGCTGAAGCACCTTGCCGAAGCGCTCTGAAAGCGTTTTTGCGGTTTCACCGACCACCTGTCCGCTGAAAATATTCCCCACCGTGTTCTGGATGACCTTGGATTCTTTTTCTCCGTAGTCACGTGTCAATTGACTGAAATCCTGAAAACCCAGAAGCACGCCCACCTTGTTGCTTCTCGCCGTCGCGATCAGGTTGTCAAGCCCACGGAAATAGATGGTGGGAAGCTCGTCAATGATAACGGCGCATTTAAGCTGTTTTTTCTTGTTGATAAGCTTGACGATACGGGAATTATATAATCCGAGCGCTGCCGAATAAATGTTCTGCCTGTCCGGATTGTTGCCCACGCAGAGCAGTTTGGGTTCTTTCGGATTGTTGATATCCAATGAAAAATCATTACCGGTCATCACCCAGTAGAGTTGTGGGGAGATCATGCGCGTAAGGGGTATTTTAGCCGAGGCTATCTGGCCTTGGAGCTGGTCCTGGGCATTTCCCTTCCATGCGTCCATGAAGGGGGAAAGGTAGTTTTCCAGCTCCGGATAAGAGGTCAGGATGGTGAACAGGTCTGAGTAGGGTTTGTTGAGCAGTTCCACCGCATGGGGAAACGTACAGTAAATACCGCTCTTGTAAATCTTTAAATACCAGATTATTGCCGCAAGCAGAATAATAGGGGACTCCACGAAGAAGTCCCCCTGTTTTTCGATCCAGGTGCGATTGAGGTTGAGCATTATCGTATAGCTCGCCTCGTACGCATCGGAAATGTCCGTCATGAATTCCGGATTGATGGGATTGCACCGGTGAGACCTGCGCGGATCGTCAAAATTGATGACATAGAACCGGGGCTTGATCTCGTACTTGTCCATATTTTTCAACAAAGAATTATAGGCGATGGTGGACAGGTCATCAAACTTGTAATCGTAGATGTAAATCGCAAAGCCTTTGGCTATAAGCTGACGTATGTAACTGTTGACTATCGCATAGGATTTGCCGCTGCCCGGTGTCCCGATAACCATGCAGGCACGGAAAATATTGACAATATTGACAAATCCGTTATTCCAGCGTTTTTTATAATAGAATCTCGTCGGGAGGTTTACCGAATATTCATTCTCCATCAGTCGGGTTTCCTGCATGAAACTCTCATTTTCCATATTGAACACATCTTCCATGAGGTTGTGCCTGTAAATGCGACTCATCCATAACCCCGACATCAACAGGGCGAGATAGCCTGCCGTAAGAGTAAAAATATAGAATGCGGTATTTGCCATGTGTGGCAATGGCAGTTCAAGAAGCCACCAGTTCAGAAAAAACAATGCGCATCCTGCCACCAATGCCGCATAAATTTTAGGCCAGGTTATCTTTTCACCTTTGACCCCGTGCGTACCCAGACAGGAAACGGCCAACAGAAGCACAGCCGACAGTTTGCTCCAGAGAATACAGTTGAAAATTCCGGTCGTGTTGTTGAAGTTTATCAGAATCCGGTCTATCACCTCAAGGTTCAGATGCCATGCGGTGATACTTGGATAGCAGTACACATAAACGTGTACCACCAAAAGAAAAATACTCACGGCCCTTCCGAACTCCATTATCTTGGCGAGAGCCCTCAAATCGTCTTCCTGTTGCATAAAAATTGTGAATAAACGGGTTGATACTTGTTTTGTCTAAATGCCACGCTTGCGTCCGGTCTTCTTTTTTTTCTTCATGCGGCGTGCAAAGGCTTCCTCCTCGTAATCCCGCGGATTGGTTTCCAAGGAGAGAATGCCTGCCGCCAGTTCGAGCGTGCTAGAGGATTCGTGACGGTGATGCTGCCAAAGTTCTGTAGCGGAATGTCCGCCCCGTTCCTTTTCAGGTATGTTTTCCAACCATTTGAAATAGTCGTTGAACACATTGGCAGAAAACTCCTTGCCCATGCGTGAGCCGTTGAATACCTCCCGATGGTTGTGATCAATAAAGGTGACACCATAGATACGTCCCCGCTCATTCTCGCGGAAGACCACATCAATACGCCTTTGCCTGAGCAGTTCCACAAACCGTTTCCGTGAATCCGCCTGCCGCAAGGCACGAACGATGTCCGCCTGTATGGAGGGGGCCCATTTCTCGTCTTTGAGAGCTTTCAGATTCATCAGCATCCGCTTTTCCAACTGTTCATTTCCGAAGCGTTTCCCAAATCGGGAACTCTTGAACGGTGGGCTGACCACCTTGCCGGTATCATCCGTGACCGAATAGACAATACCGGTATATGGTGTACCGTTGTATTCTCCCCTGATCTGTTTCGCCTCGATGTTGAGCGTGGAAAGCAGCGCATTGTATTCCCCGAAGGTTTGGAAACGATAGCTTTCCAATACGGCTTTAAGGGTATTGCCTACCTGATGGCGGACATCTCCCAAGGGGGCGTCCACCTTTCTTAGTTCCGCTTTTGGATTCCGCCTTTCCGCATCCGCTCCGTTTCGCAGACCGAAATCCACTTCCAGTTCCCGACAGGCGGTCATGGAACGCCGATGCTCGTAGGCATCGCTGATCTTTTTCCCCTGTTCATCCACACAGACACTGACAATATGGATATGGGTATTGTGGGTATCGGTATGTTTGTAGGTGATGTAAGGCTGGTTCCCATACCCCATCTTCTGCATATAACGTTCCGCCAGTTCTGCCAGCCGCCCGTCGGTCAGCTGGTCTTCCGGTGCTGGGGAAAGGGAAATGTGCAGGACGGGCTTCTCCGTATTGCGGTTTGCCAGCAGGTAATTCTCAAAAGAGAGCAATGCCAGGCGTATATCCTCGCTTGGCAATCCGAGCCGGTCGGAAATCATACGGTTACCGGAAAGAATCTCAGCCGTACCAGCCGCTACCTTCTCATAGTTATATGCAAGTGCTCCGTAAAGACTCATGCCATGACTTATTTTTGCAACCATTTCCGCTCGTATTCCTGGGTTAGCGCCATGACCTTTTTACAGACGAGCATCAGCTCAAGACTCAATCTTTCCAGTTTATAGAGCAACGCTCTCGCCCGTTTCTCCCCGAAATTGTTCTTCAAGGCACGTACCACCTGGTTGTAGTTGTTGCCTACAGCCTGGAACTGTTTGTGGAATTCTGTCAGCCTGATGTAATAGTCCATCGTCGCCTTGTCTATTTTCACGACCTTTATCTGTCCCGAGAAGATGGATTTCTTGATGAACAGCGTGAGGTTGCCGGCTCCTGAATCCGCCAGCAACTGTTCAAATCTTGTGTTCTCCTCGGCGTTCAGGCGGAAACTGTACTTGTGGTCCGTCGGATCATTTTTAGGCTTTCTGCCCGTCCTTGTCCCTGTTGTTTTCTCCATACACATGAGATTTTTGGTTTGTACTTTTTTCTCTTCCAGAATCCGCGACTTTGGAGCGGATTCCCCCGCCCCTCTGGGCGGGCAAGTTGGTTCTTGTCGGACAAAAGACTTTTTGTCGGACAAGGACACAACTTGCTCTGTTCGTTTGAACAGAGAATCCTCCTATGGTCGGATTGCAGCGCGACGCTTGCGGCGTGCCGTGGTCCGTGAACTCCTTCTTCCTTCATTGCGTGATTCTGACTTTGCAAAAATAGAGGGATGCAACAAGCTGTAAAACAGACCCCAGTATGACATTTGATGACATCTGACGACATCTGATGTCAGAGCTAGGCAATATTGGCGGAAGTCTTGGAAATAGCCATTACTTTTGGATTGTGACAGGGAAACTATCTTCCGATGTGCTGATAAAATATACCCGTGTTACCGGCAGGTCATCCTCTGTCCACGGCATGTTTTTAAAATATTATGTTATTGTGTCAAGAGAAAAAAACGGAATGATAACCATGAAAAGAGAAAATACAATGATACGGCCATTTGGCGACAATATGCCGGGAGGGTACAGGCATGACAGCCTGTACCTATATGACAATCTTCCGTTTTTCAAGTATGACGGTAATATTGTGCCATCATCCGGTAGGGAGACAAGCCCCTCATATCTTATGAGGATGTTATTCTGTAGTGATAACAAGGCCGGAATATGCCATCCGTACCGTGCCATGTCCCATGAACCCGACAAGCCGTTGAAAAGAAGAAACAGCGAGAACATTAAAACGATTATTAACCCACAATTCGAAAGCTTATGAGCAAACGATGCACATTCATCGCCTTGAGCAACCAGAAGGGCGGTGTGGGCAAGTCCACCATGACGGTGCTGCTTGCCAGTTATTTCCACTATGTGAAGGGAAAGAATGTCGCGGTTATAGATTGCGACTATCCCCAGTTCAGCATCCAGGCGCTACGTTCCCGTGACATGAAAAACGTCGAGAGAAGCGAGTTCCTCCAACAGTTGTTGTGCAGGCAGTATGAACGGACGGGGAAGAAAGCCTATCCGGTCCTTACCTCCGGGCCCGGCAAGGTACTGGAAACAGCAGACCGGTTGTCGGGGAACAGTGATATCCTTTTCTTTGATTTGCCCGGAACGGTGAATACTCCGGGAATCCTTGAGGCCATCATCAACATGGACTATGTGTTTACGCCAGTCGTGCAGGACCGGATGGTCATGCAGAGCAGCCTGTCTTTCGTGGCGACGCTCCGGGATTTCATCCGGCAATATCCTGAAGCACCGTTAAAAGAGATCCTACTGTTCTGGAACAAGATTGACGGACGTGTCTCCAGAGAGGTTTACCGTCACTATAACGAGATTTTTGAGAAGATCGGTCTGAAGACGCTCTCGACGGTCATGCCGGACATGGAACGTTATAACAAAGAGACCTCCTCCGGCGGGCAGACATTTTTCAGAAGCACCTACTTTCCACCTTCGGAAAAGTTGTTGAAAGGGAGCAATATGGATGTACTGGCCGGGGAGATCGAACGGATTATCCATCTTAAATCCGACAAGACATGAAAAAAAGGGGCATATTCAATGTCAATGAGGAACGGTTGAAAGAGTTCATGGCCAACGGTACGGATGCCGAGGGCACTCCTAAGACTCCTTTTGCGGAAGAAAAGACCACAAGGGAAACCGATATTTTCCCGTCCGTACGGGAAGATGCGGACAAACCGCTTCCTGTTTCCTGCGAACCGGCCGGAAGCGGAACCTCACTTCCGGAGAAGATACAAGAGTACCGAAAAAATTTTCTCAACCGTAAGATTGCTGTCCATCGAAAGCAGACTTATATCTGTTATGACACCTACCGTAGGCTTGCACGGATTCTGCCGTTGCTCAGTGACGGCATGACTGTTCCCGCTTTTCTGGACAACGTGCTTGACCATCATTTGGAAGTGTATGAAAAAGAACTGGATGAAATGGTTCGCTTGAGTACCCAAAATTCGCATTAGATTATGGAACATCTGTTTATTTATCCAGTCCTGCTGTTTGTAACATATTTGCTGTACAAGGTTCTCAAAATGAAAGCAGGCAGGAACTGGTTGAGGAAAGGCGGGGCTCTCCCCCCGATGCAAACGGATATGAGGAAGTCAGTCCGTGATACGACTTATATGGAAACCGTATTTCCGGCAGAATTCAAAGAACACCCTGACGATGCGGATTTCTTTCCTGATTTCGCAAAGATGGATATTCCGGAAAATTTAGGGGAGATCCTGATTGAAGCCTTGTCCAATAACGGGATTCCGGAACCGGACGCTATCGAGACTTCTGTAGAGGAAACGACCGGTCTGCAAGCCGGTCCGGTTTTGAAACAATTCAAGCAAGAAGAAGATATGGAAAACAAAGATTTATTGAAAGGCATGGAAAATGCGAGTGTTTACAGAGAAATGTTCCTGACCCGGAAAATGACCGGAGCCAGGAGACAAACCTATATTGATGAATCCTTGTATGAGACATTGACCGGGATTCTTCCTGTCATTGCGCCGGGAATATCTGTACCCACGTTCGTGAACAATGTGTTGGCGGAGCATATGGAGAAGTACCGGGATATCATTGATGAGACGTGTCATCGAAAATTTAAAGAAATGATGGTATGGAAGGACTCGTCTATCTGTCGGTGAGGGTCGGCTGTGCTGCTTACCTGTTATATAAGGTATGGGGACAAAAGAAAAAAGTACATGAGCTGTGTGACCTGCTGTACACGCCGGTGAAAAAAGAGCAAATGATATCGATGTCACCGGAGCCGGCGGATGAGAAAGAAGTGATGGGAAAGACACGCTTCGTCTATCTTGACGAGAATGCTGGGAAGACGGTGGCCCCCTATATGAGTCAGCCGCTGGAACAGGGGACGGACTATATCGGTGAGGATGAGGAAATCCGGGAAGAGGATGTGGAATGTCTGCTTCCGCTGGAGGAGATGGAACTCCTTCGAAAGGAGCAGGAAGAACTGGACAACGCATTACCGGAAACGGAAGTGATTACGCAGGCGGTTACACTGGAGGAGTTCAGCCTTGTCGGGGATGTGCTGATGAGGGTGAACGGGGCGGACCAGGATGCGGACAAAAGGAGCAGTGCCGCACGGACGCTGTTCGCTATCCGCAATACCAGTCTGTTCGATCTTTTCATTTCCCAGGTAGGGAATGAGGAAGCCGTGAATAAACTGCTGGAAGAGAACCTGGATGAAGATGGAAACCCGCGACCTTTGAAAAAAGAAGGGAAAAGGAACAATGGCGGAGTTGACTGGCGAGAGTTGGTGTAAGAGAGAACACTTCCGGGGAATGGGATTCCGCCTGCGAACATAGGCGGAATTCTATATTTTACAGAAAGGCGGCTTCCATTTATATGTCGTTCGGCATGTGGCTTTATTTCGGAAGAGATTTATTCTATAAAAAAGAGAAACTATTATTTTTATTTTGAGCATTTGCTCATTATATTTGCAAGCAAAAACAATATATATAATGTCACCACGTCCCAAGAACATCCGTAAAGTTAATGACATGCCCGTTACCGCAGGATTCAAGCCGATAGGTCTGAACGGTTGTTGTAAGAATACCATATTCTTGCATTTTGAAGAGTATGAGGCGATACGGTTATGCGATTATGAAATGAAAACCCAACAGGAAGCGTCTGTTTCAATGGGAGTATCACGTCCGACACTAAGTCGGATATATGTCAGCGCAAGGCGAAAGATTGCCAAGGCATTGGTTCGTGGTGTTACCATAATGATAGAAGGCGGAGCAGCGTACACTGACAGTGAATGGTTCCGTTGCGGAGCATGCGGTTTCTTATTCAACAATATCAATCCCACGCTTAAAATCCGCAAGATGGAATGTCCGGTATGCCACTCCGATGACTTAAGCGCAAGTAATATTAACATTAATAAAAATGAGATTATGATGAAAATTGCTATTCCGACCAGAGACAATGTAGTCGATAACCATTTCGGTCATTGTGAGTATTACACAATCCTGACAGTAGGACAAGACAACCAGATTCTAAGTAGCGAGACTATTCCTTCTCCGCAAGGATGCGGATGTAAATCCAATATCGCAGGAGAATTGGAAAACATGGGAGTCAGCGTTATGCTGGCAGGAAATATGGGGCAAGGTGCCTTGAATGTACTTACGTCCCACCATATCAAAGTCATAAGAGGCTGTTCGGGTAATCTATTGGAAGTTGCCGCTGATTATTTAAGCGGGAAACTTACAGATTCGGGAGTGGGCTGTTCATCCCATGAACATCATCATGAATGTCATGGACATAGCCATAAAGAATGATGTCCGGAAAGAATAAGATGCCGCTTAATATTATCATAGACTTTGTCATGCTGATGGCAATGGCTTTGGTAAGTATAAGTGGCTTCATATTGGAAATAGTAATTCCTTCCCGCCATGCTGTAAGATTCCAAGACGCTACCCCATGGTGTTCACATTTGCTGGGCTTGGGAAGGCATGATTGGGGTAATATTCATTTGTGGGCGGGAGTTGTATTGGTCACTCTGCTTGCCATTCATATCTTGTTACACATAAAGATGGTATCGGCTTTTGTTACAAAGAAATGCCCGAACCATACACTACGGATATTGCTTTATGTTTTGTTATTGATGCTGTTAATGATGACAATAATGCCTTGGCTTTATTTATGTTATTAATTTAGAACAAGCCAACTTGTTACTTTATGTGGTAGAATAGGTTGGCTTGTTTATTTATGAATATCCGATATGGTAGAACATTGGAATTTAGATTCAAGATCCTCCTCGAATTTCATACCAAGTTATTGAAGGCAATGGCAGTATACGACATTATTCCTTATATTCAGGCAGTTACGATTCCTTTCAATCCGCAATCTCAAACCGCACAAGCATAGAGTATTTCTTTTTAATTGTACGGAAACTATCAAATGAAACGACATTGGAGGACAGCACGTTACTCTGTGAGAAAGGAAGGCTGCTACCTGCTTCGTCTTCTACAATACGTATTACCGGTCCCAATTTTTTACCCAATGCCTCCACCAGATAGGACGCTTTCCTCTGCGCCGCTTTCAAGGCCGCGATTTTTCCTTTTTGATGGTAGGACAACATGTCCTTGTTTTCCAGTTCACCGATGCGCATGGTATGGATACCTTTGGTATCCATACGTTTGAGGATTTCATCAATCTGTTTGAAATCCAGTAACGTAATATCGAAGGTCTTGGCCACCAGAAAGTCCTGCCCTTGCTTACGCCAATAATCACCGATCTCCTGCGTACGGACGGCATTCGGAGAGATACCCGCGTCATGCAGCACTTCCCGCAGTCCCTGTTCGATCCGGTCCAAAGAGATCTTTGTACGATATTCCTCCGGTTTGGACCTGCCATCAAACTCCTCCTCGAAGTATTCACGGATTTCGATAATGTAGTGAATCCTGTCCGGCACGATCTCAATCTCGGATGTCCCGGTCACTTCAATGTAGCGTCCGTCTGCCTGCGCCTGCACCTGTGACAGGCCGGCTAGCGGCAGGAGCATTGCCAATAATAATAGTCTTGTTATCATAAGCGGTTGTATTTATTTTACTTCAAATTCCGTATCCATATAAATTTCGAGTTGCAGTCCTATTCGGTATTTTCCTGAAAGTAACCTGCCTGCTTGGAATCGTTTCTTGTCGTTTCTGTCTGTTATCCGGTTGACATCCCATGAGACAGGAATGGTAAACAGTATCGCTTCTCCACCTTTCAAACGGGCACGGCTTTTCATATAATTCGCTTCTCCTATCCAACCGGAACGGGCAAAGGGATGTACCATATATCGCTCGTCTGTACTTATACTAGGGAAAAAGACCGGTTGTACCTCCAGGTTTGTATGGTTTTCAAATAAAATACGTATGGAATCATTATTGGATGGTAATACCTTGAAAGCAAAGGCACCGTCCATTTCCGTCTCCTTTATGGAAACAATACTTTTACCTGTCAGATTGCAATAGGTATGGATGTTGGCAAACACATAAAAATTAGCCTGGTACCTGTTGGGCTTTAACGGATATTTAAACTCGGACATACGGATATGTTCGGGTAGCGTATCGCCTTTGGATAAATCTCTTCCTCCAATGGCGAATACAAGATTGTCTATAAAGGGGAAACCGAGCCATTTGCCATTTACCATCTGTTTGAGATTATGATATTCAAGCTCGGCTGTAGGGCCATCCATATTGATTATATCAAGCACAATCTCTTTTGTCCGAGGAGAATATACTGGTTGTCGTGTCCTGATTTTGTAGGCGTCCGCATGGGTGATGGTGACAGCGGGAAGCCTTTGTATGCGGATGCGGCTCTCATACTTTTCTATTTCCGACAGTGACAGCGGAAAATCGATATCCTGCGCTTGCAATTTGGGTAACAAGCAGAATAAATAAACTGATAACAAGTACGCTATTTTTTTCATACGTTTTGACTTTAAGGTTGTACAAACTTACATCTTCTGTTTATATATCTCCATTCTTCACTATCCCAATAATGTTTTTCGCCGTCAGACCCGGATACGACTTTTTGTTTTCCCGTAAATGTAACCTTAGCCTTTCCTCCCTCAAAAGGGTATGCAAACTTGAATTGGGGAGTAATGATTATGTGTCCCGACGAATCGGCAAAACCCATCAGGCCTTTCTCATCCATGATTCGGAACAACCCTTCCTTGACATAATCAGGTCCGTTATCACATTCGACTACATAAAAAAGTTTCTTGCCTGCATCGTTAATGCAGACTATCCTGGCATCTCTTGGCTTGTCTTCGTATACAAAGCCTATACCTTTGATGGTATCGGTTTGACAGAATTTATATCTGCCGTATGGCACAATGGTATCTCCACGCTCATTCAGATAACAGACCGGAACACCCGCTTCCAAACGAGGTTCAGGGGTATGGGCAATCAAGGTGGCATCATATCTCATCAAGACGGGTTGGTCGCAGGTGGAATAACCGGTAATAACCACATCCGCCTTCGGAAGGAGTGGCATGGTATCCAGTCTGTATTGAATGCATAGCGTATCCTTTCCAGGGCATAAGACAGTAGGTTCATTTCTAAACGATTGTAAAACATCCAGTACTGATTTTCGAAATGAACGGGGCGTTTTACCAAGAATAGTGGCCGTGGTGATGTAACCATCCTGATTCACTTCGTAAGCAACTCGCAAGACACAGCCTTTGTTCTTCTTCTGCCAGACTATCGGGTATTTACATCGTCGGCTCAATGTCTTGATAAGCCAGCTTTCATCCCGTAGCTCATCCAATGATTTATCCAGTCCGAAGATGCCGGGAGGTACTTCCTCGCGCCATGTTTTCCCGTATTTTTTATCCAGATAGCGGAACACTTCCCGGTTGTAGGCTGTCAACAGACGATTGGGCGTGTTTAAATAGCAATCCATCTTTCCGTTTTCTTTCAGGGGATAATAGCTATAATATTTGACTCCATACTTTTTCCAAAAGATATGTTCCCGTACTTTTTTGTCTTGTTCAATGGGTATGACCAGTTTTAGATTCGGGTGCCCTTTATTGATATATTCACGTGACAATTTCGGTGAACATACATATTCTTCGATATAGTCATAAGGCAATGTCAATACCAGTTGTAAGGTGTCCGTGCATGTTGTTCCGGACACGGTGACGAGTGTGTCACAAGGATTCAAGCCAATAAATTCTGCCCGCAAAAGACATTGTCCTTTTTTTAAATGTTTTATTCTGAAAGTTCCTGTAGAATCAGTCAGCCAACCTTGAAAAGGCAATCCCTCTACTCTCAGATTGGAACCGGTCAACGGCCTTTTTATAACATCATAGGGCGGAATCTGTCGCACTTCTTCCCCATAAACTTTACCTATAATGGAATATCCGGTTGTATCGTTATCTGCTTTGGATGGTAAATCATTTTTCTCCCAAATACCTAATACGCAGTTTAGAGGTTCCATGGTATATTTCCCGTTGATGAATAGTCTCTCCCATGGATAAATACTTTTCAGTGTCTCTTTGAAAGCTTTCACTAATGGGTGGTTCCGGTCTTCAATGTTTTCTCCTTTGGGACGTATGAACAAAGTTCGGACATCAAAGTCCAGGAGATGGCCATCCGGGGTACATTGGATATTACGTATACTGAATATCAGCCGCTGTCCTTTGTACTTCGGAAAACGATGCCAGGGGAATCGCCGGATGATTTCATCTTGTGATTCTAAAATCTTTATTCCAGGTTGTTTGAAATTATGGTATGTCCGTACACTTTGTATCCTGCCTTGCCTGAGTAGAATTACCTGTTCGGCTTCCATATTACGGTCGAAACCGGAGTGGACATAATGTACCAAATCACCTTTGCCGGCCCGTAGTTCACCGCTGAACCAGCGGGCAGGAATCCTTCCGTTCTCATAATAAGAGGCAAAAAGTGTTTTCAGAGCGTCTGTGTGGTAAATCAAAGTGGAATCTTTCCGACTTGCCTTGTCATATACGCATATTTCCATACGTTGCAGGTAAAGACAGCTGTCCTCTATTTTCCAAAAGGCCGTATAACCATCCCAGTTGGCGGTTGACATACAATGATTTTCCGGAAGAAAGTCCCTTAACCGTGTATATAGGGCGGAATCCTTGTCTATTGGTCTGGCCATCAGCCACCATTGCTCACCATTGATGTAAATGACATCACAAGACTGTCCCGTCGCCTTTATATACAAAGAGACGAATAGAAACAAGATTACGATAGAATATCTCTTTATACGCATGGATCTGTTTTACTTAATTGTCACACTATCCTTTTCAGAAATACAAAAAAGAACACTCTTTTTGTATTCTTCTTAGACAAAAATGTGGTTGTAAGCACTCATTTCTAAAACTCCAATACGCTTCTTGCTCAATTCTATATATCAGCCCTTTACTGAAGCAATTTTCAGTAAAGGGCTGATATTGTTTTATTATAGAATAAATTAAAAACGATAAGCGAATCCCAAATTGAATACAGCCTGATCAAAATCACTGACCAGTTGGTAGCGTAACTCGAAATTCATAATCCAACTACTTGTCAATGCGAAGTCGGCTCCACCACCGATATTCACTCCTACCCTGCATTCGTTATGATTGTCATCATCTTTGTCTATATGAATATGGTCTCCGTCCACATCAATATCAAAACCATCTCCTAGGTCAAACATCCAATTAGAAAATGTAAAACCGAATAGGGGATATAACTTTACGCTTCTGCCTACGGGACATAAATAATGGAGATTCATATTTATGTCCAACATACTAACATTGTCGTTTTCTATAAAGTAATTCAAAGACGGCTCAAGACGTATGGGGTTGGTTATATTGTATTGATATTTCAACCCAAGGCCAATACTCTCAATTTCCGTCCCATAACTCAGTCCGAATCCAATAGCTTGTCTACCTTTTTGAGCATAAACGCCACTCAACATAACAAACAACAATCCTAAAAAAATTAAAATCTTTCTCATTTCAATATACTTTTATACCTATAAGTGTTAATCGTCATCCCAATCATCATCGTCATCCCAATCATCATCGTCATCATCATCCCACCTATAATGTTTGTTGTGTTTATGCTTCTTGTGTTTTTTATAATGTTTGTGATGATGTTTTCGGTGATGGTCACAGTATGAACAATAATGTTCATGCCAACAATTACTATGATAATTTACCCTGTCATAGAAAGGATTGTAATATACCGATCCCGGCCTTATACCTATCTCTATCAAAACACGATCCCAGCCGTGCCTATGGTAACGTTTATAATAATCACATACATCACGCATGTGCCTGCCAGATGTTTTGGCTATTTCAAGGGCCAAACCTACATTCCCCCAATCTCTTCCACATTGCCTATAATAATCATCCAATAAGTTGTTGGGGGTATTATATTCTATACACAAACGTTTTCGGTAATCCGAAAGTTCCACAGAGGCATATTTATTTGCCCTGCCAATAAACAATGATAGCCGATCTTGCGCAAACATGGAACAAGAAATGGCTATGAACAATAGCAAAACTTTAAATTGTCTCATATTTTTACAAAGCTTTTTGTTGATAAATACGGTTATATTCGCAAACATAGGTATAAAAAAGACAAAAAGCAATTTTTGTCTAAAAATTATAGCAATACTAGATTATTATGGTCATTTAGGACATCTGATGACATTTGATGACATCTGATGACAACACTGAATTACAGTACGTTATTCCATTTTACATTCGCTGTCGAATTCAAATTTATGTCTCACCTAAATGATTCGACAATGAAAAGAAGAATCCTTTTTTCTGTGATGTGTGCGGTTATTGCCGCCAGTGTTTTTGCGCAGGGCCAAGGTCAGGGCCTTGCCGGTATCAACGCGGCGACCAGTCTCATGACCTCGTATTTCGATCCCGCCACAAAGTTGTGCTACGCCATCGGGGCCGTCCTGGGGCTGGTGGGCGGTATCAAGACCTACGGCAAGTTCTCCAGTGGCGATCCTGATACCTCGAAGACAGCCGCCAGCTGGTTCTTCGCGTGTATCTTCCTGATCGTGGCCGCCACCATCCTGCGTTCCTTCTTCCTCTAGAGGCATGAGGTATCCGGTAAACAAAGGCGCGGGCAATCCCGTCGAGTTCAAGGGGCTCAAGTCTCAATACCTGTTCGTTTTCGCTGGTGGGCTTGCGATGGTGCTCCTTGCGGTGGTCATCCTCTATCTGGCGGGTGTGGACCAATGGATATGCATCCCCTTCGGGAGCATATCCGGCGGCCTACTGGTATGGGTGACTTTTCGGTTAAACGCCCGCTACGGTGAACACGGACTGATGAAGCTGCTGGCCGAAAAACGCCATCCGCGCTACCTGATTCACCGCAAGAGAGTCTTCAGATTATTCACGAAAAGAAAAAAACAAAAATCATGAGAAATGTTTTAAAGGCGGAAACGCTGGAACGCAGATTCCCCCTTCTCTCAGTAGAGAACGGCTGCATCGTGAGCAAGGACGCCGACCTGACCGTGGCTTTCGAGGTGGAGCTGCCCGAGTTGTACACGGTGACGGAGGACGAGTATGAGACTATGCACTCTTCCTGGATAAAGGCCATGAAGGTGCTGCCGGAGCATAGCATCGTCTGTAAGCAGGATTGGTTCATCCAAGAAACATACCGTTCTAAAAGTGATGGTGAGGAACAAAGCTTTCTTACACGCAGCTATGAACTGCATTTCAATGAAAGACCGTACCTAAACCACAGATGCTACCTGTTCTTGACAAAGACGACCCGAGAGCGTAGCCGCCAACGGAGCGATTTCAGCACCCTCTGCCGGGGATTCCTGCTGCCCAGGGAGATAACCGACAAAGACACGGCTGCCCGTTTTCTGGAGTCGGTGGAACAGTTCGAACGCATCATGAACGATTCCGGGCATATAAGGCTGCGGCGTCTGGAAACGGACGAGATTACTGGCACGAAGGAACGTCCCGGACTGGTGGAGAAATACCTCTCGCTCTCGCTGGAGGATGAGAGTGCCGTATTGCAAGACATCTGCCTCAAGCCCGGACGGATGCGTATCGGAGACAAGCGGCTTTGCCTGCATACCCTCTCGGATACGGAGGACCTGCCCGGCAAGCTCTCCACCGACATGCGTTACGAGAGGATGTCCACGGACCGCAGCGACTGCCGCCTCTCCTTCGCAGCGCCGGTGGGACTGCTGCTGCCGTGCAACCACATCTATTCACAGTACGTGTTCATTGACAACGCACAGGAAATCCTGCAGATGATGGAGAAGAACTCACGTAACATGCTCTCGCTGTCAAGATACAGCCGGAGCAACGCCGTAAACCAGGAATGGACGGAAATGTATCTGGACGAGGCACATACCAAAGGGCTGCTTCCCGTCAGATGCCATTGCAACGTCATCGCCTGGGCCGAGGATGCGGATGAGTTCCGTCGCGTCAGGAACGACACGGGCAGCCAGCTGGCCATGATGGAATGCACGCCAAGGTATAACACTATTGACATGCCGGTCCTCTATTGGGCGGGTATTCCCGGCAACGCAGGTGATTTTCCAGCCGAGGAGTCGTTTTACACCTTCCTGGAACAGGCGGTATGCCTCTTTTCCGGAGAGACCAATTACAGAAACTCACCCAGTCCTTTCGGTATCCGTATGGCGGACCGTCAGAACGGGATTCCGGTACATGTGGACATTTCCGACCTTCCCATGAAACGGGGAATCATCACCAACAGGAACAAGTTCATCCTCGGTCCTTCAGGCAGCGGGAAGTCCTTCTTCACCAACCATCTGGTCCGGCAATATTACGAGCAGGGCACACATATCCTGCTGGTAGATACGGGCAACAGCTATCAGGGATTGTGCCGCATGATTCACGACCGCACCCGTGGGGAGGACGGGATCTACATTACGTACGAGGAGGACAACCCGATAGCCTTCAATCCGTTCTATACGGATTGCGGACTGTTTGACGTGGAGAAACGGGAAAGCATCAAGACATTGATCCTGACCTTGTGGAAACGGGAGGACGAGGCACCGAAACGTTCGGAGGAGGTGGCCCTTTCCGGGGCGGTGAACGCCTATATCCGGATGATTTCGGAGAACCAGGGTATCAAACCGGATTTCAACGGTTTCTACGAGTTTGTCGCCGATGACTACAGGAGAATGATTGAGGAGAAAAAGGTGCGTGAGAAGGATTTTGACATTGACGGTTTCCTGAACGTGCTGGCACCTTTTTACAAGGGCGGAGACTATGACTTCCTGCTGAATTCCGACAAGGAGCTGGACCTGACAGGCAAACGGTTCATCGTGTTCGAGCTGGACAACATCAGTGGCAACAAGGTACTGCTTCCCGTGGTGACGCTGATCATCATGGAGACCTTCATCGCCAAGATGCGCAGGCTCAAGGGGATCCGCAAGATGATTTTAATAGAGGAATGTTGGAAGGCCCTGATGTCCGCCAATATGAGTGAGTACATCAAATACCTTTTCAAGACGGTCAGAAAGTATTTCGGCGAGGCCGTAGTGGTAACCCAGGAGGTGGATGACATCATCAGTTCCCCTATCGTGAAGGAGGCCATCATCAACAATTCCGACTGTAAAATCCTGCTTGACCAACGAAAATACATGAACAAGTTCGAGCACATCCAGCGGCTTCTCGGCCTGACAGAGAAAGAAAAAGGGCAGATACTCTCCATCAATCAGGCGAACCATCCCGGGCGGTTCTACCGGGAAGTGTGGATCGGGCTTGGCGGAACCCACTCGGCAGTATATGCCACGGAAGTGAGCGGGGAGGAATATTACACGTTCACGACCGAGGAGTCCGAAAAGATGGAAGTACAGCGGCTGGCAGAAAGATTGGATGGCAACCTGGAACTTGCCGTCCGCCATCTGGCAGAGAAAATGCGAGAGGAACAAGGACAAAGATCAACCCTAAAATGAAAACGATTATGAGAAACAAACCCCTTATGAGACTGGCGGTATGCCTGATCGGCATGGCCGCCCTGGTATTGCAAAGTTGTGCGGACGGTGGTACCGACTGTGACAGACTCTGCGGATCGTGGACCAGTGTGGACGGCAAACCGGACGTGTTGGTATATAAGGAAGGAGAGGCCTACAAGGTGACGGTATTCGCCCGTAGTGGCAAGACACGCCGCCTCAGGCCGCAGACCTACCTGTTGGTGGAAGAGAACGGCAACCTCTTTATCAATACGGGGTACCGTATCGATGTATCCTACAACGAGGAGACGGATATCCTGACTTTCTCACCCAACGGGGATTATGTACGGAAGGAGGAACGCCCATGAGAGCGAGGACATTCCTGATCGGGATAATGCTTGTGCTGGGCGGGAACATGGCCCGGGCGCAATGGGTGGTGACCGATCCCGGAAATCTGGCCCAAAGTATCATCAACATGTCGGACAACATCGCCCATACCTCCAAGACGGCGGTCAATACGGCCGACAATTTTGCGGAGACGGTAAAGATCTACGAGCAGGCCAAGAAGTACTACGACCAGTTAAAGGCGGTGAACAACCTGATACAGGACGCCCGCAAGGTGCGTGACATCATCCTGATGGTAGGCGATGTGTCCGACATCTATGTGACGAACTTCAAAAAGATGATGAACGACGACAACTTCTCGTCCCGCGAGCTGGACGCCATCGCCTTCGGTTACACCCGCCTGCTGGAGGAGAGCAACGGCGTGTTGCAGGACCTCAAACAGGTCATCAACGTGAGCACGCTCTCCATGACCGACAAGGACCGTATGGATGTGGTGGACAACTGTTATTACGAAATGCGCCGTTACCGCAATCTGGTGAGCTATTATACTAACAAGAACATAGCCGTGAGCTATCTCCGTGCCAGGAAAAAGAACGATATGGAACGTGTGATGCGGCTCTATGGAAATGAAACCTCCAAATACTGGTAGCCCATGGTACCTTTGACGATAGATTTTGCCAACCTGCATACCATACTGGGAACCCTGTATGAAGATATGCTCCCCCTCTGCAAGGACATGATGGACGTGGGCAAGGGGCTTGCCGGGCTGGGCGCCCTCTTTTATGTCGCCGTACGCATATGGCAGTCGATGGCACGTGCCGAGCCGATAGACGTGTATCCCCTGCTGCGCCCCTTCGCTATCGGCATCTGTATCCTGCTTTTTCCCACACTGGTACTTGGCACGCTGAACACCGTGCTCAGTCCTATTGTGCAGGGTACGCACAAGATGCTTGAGGGGCAAACGCTGGACATGGAGCGATACAGGGCGCAGAAGGAGGAGCTGGAAAAGGAGGCCATGCTGCGGAATCCTGAAACCGCCTATCTGGTGAGTGACGAGGAGTTCGACCGGCAGCTAGACGAGTTAGGCTGGTCAACCGTGGATACCGCCTCCCGGCTGGGTATGTACGTGGAGGTGGGCATGTATAACCTGGAGAAGAAGATCCGTGACACGTTCCGCAGCCTGCTGGAACTGATATTCGCCGCGGCGTCGCTGCTGATAGATACCGTGAGGACCTTTTTTCTGGTCGTGCTCTCCATTCTGGGACCGGTAGCGTTCGCCTTCAGCGTATGGGACGGTTTCCAGTCCACACTCGGACAGTGGTTCACGAGGTATATCTCCGTCTATCTGTGGCTTCCGGTCAGCGATCTGTTCAGCACCCTGCTCGCCAAACTCCAGGTGCTGATGCTCCAGAACGACATCCAGGAATTGCAGAACAATCCTGACTACTCGATAGACAACTCGAACAGTGTCTATATCATCTTTATGCTTATCGGGATTATCGGGTATTTTACCGTTCCGACGGTGGCGGGCTGGATCGTGCAGGCGGGAGGAGCCGGGAATTTCAGCCGCAACCTGAACCGTACCGCCACGAAAACCGGCAGTTTTGCGGCAGGAGTGGGCGGTGCCGTATTGGGAAATATCGGAGGACGGTTGAGAGGCAAATAAGCCTTGCCGGAAATATTTGTTTATTCATTCAAACCAATCATTCGAGAAATGGAATTCAAGTCTTTGACCAACATTGAGAGCAGCTTCCGCCGCATCCGTATGATGGCGGCCGTTTTTATCTGCTGCTGCACTCTTGTCACCGGCTACGCGCTTTGGAGCTCGTACCGCTTCGCCGAAAGGCAGCGTGAGAAAATCTATGTACTGGACGGGGGTAAGTCGCTGATGATGGCCCTTTCGCAGGATCTTTCGCAAAATCGTCCTGCCGAGGCGAGGGAACACGTAAGACGCTTTCACGAGCTGTTCTTCTCGCTCTCTCCACAGAAAGAGGCCATCAGCCACAACATCGACCGTGCCCTGCAACTGGCGGACAAGAGCGCCTACCACTATTATGTGGATTTTGCCGAGAAGGGATATTACAACCGCCTGATATCGGGCAACATCAATCAGGTGGTGCATGTGGACAGCGTGGTGTGTGATTTTGCCCGTTACCCTTACAAGGCGAGGACGTATGCCCGTCAGATGATAATTCGTGAGAGCAACGTGACCGAGCGCAGTTTGGTCACCACCTGCTCACTCCAGAATACGGGACGTTCGGACGACAATCCGAATGGGTTCATCATCGAACAGTTTACCATTCTAGAGAACAGGGATATCAGAAGCACGGAACGATGAGAAAAGAAAAAAAACACCTGAGACGTATGGACTGCTGTATCCGGCTGTTCTGCCACCGCCTGACAAGGAAACAGCGGAAGATCGTGACAACCACGGCATTCCTCTTGTTTCTGACGGCCTGCCTCCATGCCATCCTCGCTTCGCTATCCGGCTTGGGAGAGCCTAGGGGAAAGATGAAAATAGAATATGTCCGGCCGCTTGACTTGCGACCGGAAAAAAGTACAATCAATTTAAACACCCCATCCGATGAAAATAGATATCCAGAAGATTAAAAAACAGCTGGGATTTCCAAGCGACCGGCCGTTGACTCTCCAAGAGAAGCGCCGGTATATGAAGTTCGCCGTCTATCCGCTCTTCTTCCTGATATTCGCGGGGATTGTCCTGTTGATATACAGTCCGACCGAAAAGGAAAAAGCGGAGGCGGAGAAAGAGAGGGGATTCAATACCGAGATCCCGTCTCCCGAAGAGAGCCGTATGGAAGGCAACAAGGTCAGCGCCTACGAGCGGGAAGCCTTGTCGAAGAAAGAGAGAGGACGGAAAGACACTTTCCTGGAAATGTCGGAACTGTTCAACCGGAACAAGGACCGGAAAGACACCGTACCGTCAGTGGACAGCGGAGTGAACCTTGAACTGCCATCCGTACCGGAAACCGTACAGACGCATAATCCGGTACGTTCCTCCACCTCTGCCTACCATGACATGAACCGCTCGCTTACGACCATTTACACGCCACGGGAAACCTCCCGGGAGGAGGAACTGCTCCGGCGTATCGAGGAACTGGAAAAAAGACAGAACATGGAACCGTCCCAGGAACAGTCATTGGAGGAAAAGATGGCCCTGATGGAAAAGTCATACGAACTGGCGGCCCGGTACAACGGCAAACAGACACCGTCCGTTATCCCTACGGATGACCGGAAAGACAGGACATCGGTCAAGCCGGTTAAGCGGATACGACAAGAAGTGGTATCTTCCCTGGTGCAACCGGTGAATGACGGGGACTTCATAGCCGGAGTGTCCGAAGAAAGGAACACCGGTTTCCATACGCCGGTGGGCAGGACACCGGTATCGGACCGTAATACCATTGCCGCCTGTGTGCACGGCACGCAGACCGTATCGGACGGACAAGCCCTGCGTGTCCGCCTGCTGGAAGCGATGGCAGTGGACGACCGCCTCATACCCAAAGGAACGGTATTGACAGGCGGAACACGGATCCAGGGAGAACGCATGGATATTGTCATCACCAATGTGGAATATCAAGGAACCGTCATTCCGGTGGAACTGGAAGTGTATGATGCGGACGGTCAGCAAGGAATATTGATACCCAACTCACTGGAGTATGATGCCGTGCGTGAAATAGCGGCGGGCATGGGCGGTTCGATGGGAAGCAGCATCAGCATCTCCACCGACGCGGGAGCGCAGACAGCCTCGGATCTGGGTAAAGGCGTCATACAGGGCGTGTCACAGTACATCACCAAGAAGATGCGCACGGTCAAGGTCACGCTGAAAGCCGGACACAGGCTGCTGCTTCACTCTCCGAAACAATGAAACGGTATACAGACGAGAAAACAGAAACCAATTATTCAACAAACAACCAACAATAATCGGACATGAGAAAGATTCTGATGATGTTTGCCCTACTGACGGGCTTCATGGCTGCGTACGCGCAGCAGAGTGGCGGAGATTATTTCGAGGGGCTGAGCCGCAAGATAGGCTTCAGCCGGATGATACCTCCGCATGGTCTGGAAATCACTTACGACAAGACCGTACATGTGATTTTCCCCTCTCCCATCAAGTATGTGGACCTCGGTTCCACCAACCTGATTGCCGGCAAGGCGGACGGCGCGGAAAATGTGATCCGTGTGAAAGCGGCCAGAAAGCATTTTCGTAATGAGACGAATATGAGCGTGATCACGGAAGACGGAAATTTTTACACCTTCAATGTCAAGTATGCCGATGAACCGTTGCTGCTTAATGTGGAGATGTGTGATTTTATTCATGACGGGGAGACGGTGAACCGCCCGAACAACGCGATGGAAATTTATTTGCAGGAGCTGGGCAGTGAGTCACCGCGTCTGGTACGTCTGATCATGAAATCCGTACACAAGCAGGACAAGCACTGGATCAAACACATCGGCTGCAAGCGCTTCGGGGTACGGTTCCTGCTCAAAGGACTTTATACGCATGGAGACCTGCTCTATTTCCATACCGAGGTGAGAAATGCCACCCATGTGCCGTTTGACGTGGATTTCGTGACTTTCAAGATAGTGGACAAGAAGATAGTGAGGCGTACCGCCATGCAGGAACAGGTGATTTATCCGCTGCGTGCGTTCAACTATGTCATTCGTGTGGAGGGAAAGAAGGACGAGCGTACCGTGTTTGCCCTGCCCAAGTTCACCATTCCCGACGATAAGAAACTGGTAGTGGAAATGTATGAGAAACAAGGCGGCCGTCATCAGATCTTTGAGGTGGACAACGAGGATCTGGTGCGTGCGGAAACTATCAATGAGCTGCAAGTGCGATGAAGAGGTATTTATATATCACCTTTGCGCTGCTGGTACTTCTGGCAGGGCAGGCGGGAGCACAACGCCGTCTTCCAAAAATGAAGGGCGTCAGTCTCACGGCAGGAATGACGGACGGCTTTTACTGCAAGGCGAATAAGCCGGATGCCGGTTTCTCTTTCGGGCTGGCGGTTTCCACTTATGCAAAAAAGAGAAACCAGTGGGTGCTGGGCGGCGAGGTACTGAAGCGCAATACGCCTTATCGTGACGGTTCTATCCCTTTAGTGCAATATACCGGTGAAGGCGGATATTATTATAATATCTTTTCCTCCCCTAATAAAACGGTATTCTTAAGCATTGGCGGTTCGGCGATGCTGGGCTATGAATCGGTGAACGGGGGGAAAAGACTGCTGTATGACGGTGCCACGCTGGGACAATGCGAATCCTTTATCTATGGTGGTGCGATAACGTTGGAGGCAGAGACCTACCTGTCTGACCGTTTAGTGCTGCTGCTCCGGCTTCGTGAACGTATCCTTTGGGGCAGCGCTTCCACGCATGCCCACTTCCAGTATGGAATCGGTATCAAATACATTCTCTAATTTTTAAACCCATATACCCATGAAAAGAAAAATCGTTGACTTTATGACGTTTATATGCTGCCTGGCAGTTTCCTGTCTTTCTCTTGCTTCTTGTGACAGCGAACTGGACGTTCAGCAGGAATACCCGTTTACGGTGGAGTCGATGCCGGTAGTCGGTAAGATCGCTGATGGTGAGACGGTGGAAATCCGTCTGGAAATTAAAGCGGAGGGAAATTTCTCCGGAACAGTCTATACATTGAGATATTTCCAACCGGACGGTAAAGGCAGCTTAAAGATGGAGGACGGTACGGTGTTGAAACCCAATGACCGCTACCTGTTAAATGAACTGAGGTTCCGGTTGTACTATACCTCGCAGAGTGCGGATGCGTCACAGACCATCGACCTTTATTTTGAGGATAACTGGGGGAATTTGCAGAGGTTGAGTTATGACTTCAACGCAGATGACACCCCTCCGGCTGAAAAGGATGATACGCATGGAAAGGAGGTACAACCATGACATACCTGTATTTGTACATACCGGGAATGGCCCATGAGGTACAGCTGTCGGAATCGGCCGACCGGATTCCCAATATGGGGGACCGGCTCGAAATTGACGCGGTACGGCTCGACAAGTCCTCCCGCAACCTGTTGGAAACGACACCGGCCTGTCACTGCTTTGAAAAGAATGCGGAAACGGAACGGCAGTCCCTTGCGGAATACCTGGCGGAAAGTGTGGTGACCGTAACGGGAAGAAGGTGGAGCTACGGGGATGGACATACGTATTGCACGTTGGATGTGGAGGTAAGGAATTGAACGGAATGAGGAAACTTTTGTTTATTCTGATGGTACTGCCGTTCACTTTGAATGTTCGTGCCGAAGATCCGCCCTCCATGCTGGAAAAGGCGGTTTCCAACATCAAACGGTGGGAAGGCTGGCATCGGGGGAAAATGCCTTACATCGGTTTTGGACACCGCCTGCTCCCCCATGAGAAGCTGACCGAGAACCTGAGCGAGGCGCAGGCGGACTCACTTTTGAGATGCGACCTTGAACGGTGCCTGAAGGTATTCCGTAAATATGGAAAAGACTCGCTTCTTTTAAGTCTGTTAGGTTTTAATGTGGGCTGTTACCGTCTGATTGGAAACGGGAAGATACCCAAAAGCAGACTGATTCAAAAACTGGAAAGTGGCGACCGGGATATTTACAGGGAATATATATCGTTCCGCTGTTATCAGGGGAAAGTCATTCCAAGCATAGAGAGGAGAAGAAAAGAGGAGTTTGAACTGTTCTATATACCTTAGATTGAAATTATGCAAAGCCGTGAACGGATGCTGGCCATCGTCGTTCACGGCTTTAGTCTTAGCCACTCTTAATTTATCTTTACCCGGTTCATCAGCTGTCCCGAAATTTCATGCAGTTCCCGGCAGCGTTCCGGCTGCTGTTCCCTTGCAAAGGCGGTGATTCCCTGTGTCAGTTTCCATAGCGTGGCCCCGCCTGTAACTCCGTCGTCAGGATTGTTGTTCATTAGCAGTTTCTCGACCTCACGTCCCTCGTTTTTCAACAAGGCACCTTTCTGCACCAGATTCTTCAGTTCCTTGTCGAAATCCACGTCTATTTCCGATGCTCCTTGAATTTCGATGGCCTTCTGCATGATGGTGTCTTTGCTGTACAGTCCTTTGGTCAGGTCGGAAACAGCCGATACGGTGGTCTGCGTGTCCAGTTCGTAGGTCTTTTGGGAGAGGGACAGGGATTCCGGCAGTCGGCCTCCAAGGTGTATTTGCCGCATGACGGACTCCCTGACCATCCCGTTCAGGCACGCCCCGTTGAGCAGGAACGACCGCATATCGACCGATCCGTTGCCATAGTCGGATGTGGAGAAGCGTGCTCCTGCGAAGATGATGACCGTTCCGTTCTTACGGGTGGGTATCTCTATCGGAGTGGGCAGGATTGTCTCACACCATACTTTCGTGTCGTTCATATAGGCATCGGACACGACCGCTCCCTGTCCTCCCGCCTCACGGATGAAAGCGGTCAGGATATCCACTGAGTTCAGCCGACGGTAGGAGTCCGACAATACGCCCCGGACTTCCATTCCTACCGCCCGTATCAGTACCCGTGTACGCTCGGTCCATCCCGAATGCTCGTTCAGGATGGTGGCGCACAACTGTTTCTGCCAAACATCCCCGGCGGAAAGCTCGCGCAGGTATTTGGCGGGAATGCCCATCTTCTCCGAAATCTGGCTTATGGCGTTGCCGTGCAGGTTGAAGTTCCCTTCGGGCATTGCCATCTGTACCCTTCCTTCCGCTTTGAAAGAGATAACGGGGCGTTCCTTGCTACGTTGGCTTACCCCGATGGGAGCGATGAAATCCTGCGCGATCCGTCCCTCGCTGAGCAGACGGTTGATGGTGTCCATGACATCCCCCTGCCTGTCTTCTATCATTCTCCGTACCTTGTTGATGACTACCTGGTTGAGTCCCTGCTGTTTCTGTACCGGTGCAGTGGCCGGCATGACTGTTGCTTCCATATTTTTTGTTTTTAAAGTTGATAAATTACAATTTGTTCTTATGGCTTGTCTTGCTTGTTTTAGTAAATTCAGATCTGTACTCTTTTGACAGACGGATATAATCCTTTTCGCTATATCCGGCCGGTCCGAACAGTTCATAATATCCGGGGAAGGGCTTTCTTTCCGTTTCCGGTATATGCGTGCTGGTTTCCTTATGGCAACAGATGATGTGCCGGACAAACCTGTAGCACTTGCAAAGATCCGCCAGGATGGTGTACTCGTTGTCCGTATGAGGTTCATAATATCCGCAGGAGAGATTGACGCAGGATACTTCCAGCCCGTTCCTTTTCAATGCCGCCACATCCGTAGCTAGCCCCTGTGCAGGCTTGTAGCCGTACCTCCGGAAATCGATAGCTGAAATGAAGTCATTGGAGCAGAGCTTCATTCCGTTGATTTGTGTTACCATATCCCCGTTCCCTTTCCGGTCACACTGGATGACGAAACGGCAATCGGAAAAGAAGGACATATCGGCATGGCCGCTGCCTATGCATCCTACCTCCTCCTGTACGAAGAAGGCGCATTTCACCGCCTTGAAATCCTCCAGGCATTTCAGGCAGATCCAGATGCCGTTCTTGTCATCCGCGCCGATTCCGGTCATCCGTTTACGCTTGTGATCATAACCCACAATCATAGAGTCCGCCACAAGATGGGCCGCATAGGAGCCTGTCTTGCGCCGGTGTACCTCGTCCATGTGCGCCACGGCACAGGGGTAGCTTTCCCGGTTGCCTTTGACCGCGTAGATGTTTCCGTACCGGTCTTGCCGGAAAGGAATCCCCATCCGCCTGAGTTCCCCGATGATGAACCCGGCTATCTTCCCCTCCTTACCGGAGGGGGAGGAGATGTTGTAAAGAGCCATTAATTTTTCCATGATACTGACTTTTTAGGAGATGAACAACTTTTCGATTTGCAGGTACCGTCTGAACTCCGGTACGGGACGTCCCTTCTTGAAGAGGAAGGACGGATATTTCTTTCCCTTGTATTCCACCGACGTGCCTTTCAATACTTTTCCGAATACGGTGGATATATAGAACATGTCCTGACAATTCTTGCAGAATGCCATATCCGGAAAGGGATGTATCTTTCCGCATTTGGGACATACATATTTTCTCCTGTTTGCGCACCCTTCCGTGCTCCGGCAGGAGGCTATGCTCGTGTCGCCCTCCGTATTTCTCAGTTCCAGATTGCCTTCCGTCAGATGAAGACTGTAGAACGTGTCGAGGTAAGGCACCCCTTTCTTGTGCCACCTGCAGGCGGGCACTTTCACCGTCAATGAAACCTGTATATTGTCTCCGACCGCCCATTCCTGCCCCTCAATGGGATTCAGTACGGTGAAATCCGTTGTATGTGTATAATCGTTGTATCTGCGTCGCAACAGGATGCCTGCCTCCTGCGCCTGCTTGCGGATCAGTTCGGCGACGAATGCGTGTGAGGAATAGATGCGGTCCAGCAGGGAGGCGGCAATCGGTGTGTTTATTGATTTCCACAATATTACCTCGTTCCATACGACAGCCCGTCCGAGTATGTTGTTGCTCTCGTCCCTTGCCACAAGGATTTTAGCGCCGGCGAAGTTGGTATAGAAGTCAGCGGCGTTGCGTGCCTTGTCCTCATACCTCATACAGGAACTGTGCAGGCTGGATGTGTCACTGTCGGCGATGGGGCTGTAGTTGCTTTCCAGATAGGCTTCCATGAAGTCGTTCATGCTTTCATGCAGCCTGACCGTGACTTTGCTGTCCAATGAGAGGGCGCTACAGAAATAATTGATTTCGTAGGGTGAGTACTTGGGCAGGTTCTTGAACAGTTCAACAAACGTGGAGGGTTCCAGAACTGTCCGGTTCTCCGGGAACCAGGGTGCCTGCGGGTTGTTCCGGTCCGGGAAACTGGGATGGGCCAGATCCTTGCTGCAGGCCGTGAACACGATCCGGATTTTCTTGAATGTACCCGCTTCCGTCCGCTTGCGCTTGGTGGAGAAGCAGTTGTAGGTACCGCGTATGATCTCTTCCACCGGTACGTTCTTTTTTACTTCCAAAAGGATGTCTTTGGCTATCACACTTCCGTTTTCCGCCGCATGCATCAGGCGGGATTTCAATTCATTGCTAACATTCAGTTTCATACATCATTCGGTTTATTGTTTATAAATTCTGCTATGTTTATATGGCAATTGTTTCTTGTCCGGCTGCATTTGGCACAATTTCTCTTTCCGCTTTCTGAGCAGGTCAACGGACATGTTCCTGCTTGTCCGATATTCCTCCTCGCTCATCCGGCGAATGGAAGGAATGCCCGTCTGAGTCAGTGTATGGTTTACCATCCAGCCGTCCATGAAGTTTTCGGGGAAGAGGCTGTCATGGTGGATGACCTCACCTATGCAGCCATGTACGAGCATGTTGCAAACGGTCATCAGGCAACAGGTACGGTTGACATCTTCTGCAACCAGATAATTACCCAGGTGGCGTACATGATATGCCAGCAGTAGCCTTCCGCTTCCGCATGTCGGGTCACAGATACGTTTTCCTGTCGCTGTCTCCCCCGAATCGGTACATAAGACCATCAGGTCGCAGATATCCGGCGGGGTAAAGAACTGTCCGTTCACCTGACGACCGATTTTGGAAGATATTGCCATGAAGAGGTCACCGAACGCATCAAACCATCCGCCGGATTGCAATTCCCGCTGCATGAGCCGTATCCATCCGGTAAGCATCTCCATAAAATGCCTGTTCTGCTGCCGTTTGTATTTCCAATCCATAAGAGGCGGTGCGCCGGGAGAGAACCCGTGAATGACATAACGCAGGAAATCGTTGAAAACGGATATCGGATCGTAGCCGTTCGAATAGGCGAAATCACAGATCATTTTCTCAAGCAGACGTATCGTCTGCGGTGTGTTGTATGGTGCCATATTACTCTGATTTTTTATAGATTGTTACTATATGTCTTTTATGGTCAGTCTGTATCCTGACGGGAGAAATGCCAAGGAAAGAGAGATGGGTGTCCGCTTTCAGCATGTTCCATTCCCATGCGGGAAGTTCCTTCCATTCCATACGGTATGCCCAGAGTATGAACAGACCGGGACGGAATCCGTTGAAAAGCTTTCCGTGCAGAATCCCGACCAGCCGCTCCAGTTCTTCCTTCGAGTAAAGGGTGAATGCCTCATTCCGATAGACAAAGGCATCAGCCGGTTCAATATCCGGCTGACACTCGATGATGTATCTCGTCCATTCTTTTGTGGTGTACTTTCCGTACAGAGGATCGGGTTCCGTGTATTTCCAAGCCCTGACGAATGTGTGGAAGAGGACGGCACCGTTCTTGTGCCTTCCGGTATGCCCCCACATCCGGAACTGTTTGCTGCGTATGCCATCGGGAAGCAGCAATTCCGGACCGGTTATAACCCAAGGGCCTCCTTCCGTATTGTAACCGGTACACTTTTCATTTTCATGGCAGAAAGGTGTCTGTGGGAGAAGGCAAATATGGACTTCCCGGTCATCGCCCCTTTCAATGTGTGCCTGCGGATAATAGTCACCGCCACGGGTGATATAAGTGACGACATCTCCTGCGGTCGGTAAACTGACTCTTTCCCTGTCCTGCCGCATCCTTGAAATCAGCCGGTTCACCTTCTCCACATCACACTCCTTTATGGAGCAGGCACACCCTTCATGCCTGTTGAGCAGAGTCAGACTTTCCAGGTCATAAAAATTAGCGTACTTCATATTGAGATCGTTTTTGTTGGTACAATTTGACCTGACGGGCAACCATGTCGCAGAACTTCTGTCCGTTCTCCTTCTCACTTCTGAAATAGGCAATCATGTCCCAGAGATTCTGCTTGAAGCAGCCGGTCCATTTTTCGTAACAGTGACTTCCATAGATCTTTCCGAACGTTTCCTCGAAAAGTGCGTGAGTCAGCCCTTCATCCCCATGGTGGTTGTATTGCCAGAGAGAGACAAGCAGCAGCCGGTTATAATCCAGTGTTTCCATATCTGTTCTTTTTTAAGTAAAACATCGGCCTACATGGGTAGGCATTTTTATTTCTTGATGTCTTTCCAGTCTGTTTTCCGGGGATTGCGGCAAGGCTTGGCGAAAGAAAATACCGCAGCGAAGCGAGGATGATTTTCTTTCAGCCAACCCAGCCCCTGAAAGGGGCCGCCTTGCACAATCAGCCCGGAAAACGGCTATCTTTACAGCAAGAAATGAAAAAGCAGACCTCGGATTCTCTGTTCTGAAGTCTGCTTTTCGTCCATTGTCAAGTTTCATGTTTTTCAGGTATGTATCTGCCATCCGTGGAACGGCTGCAATGTTACGGCAAACGATCTGTCAGGTATTCCATGATAGAGCAGACCTCCTACGATACCTATTCTTCCATCAGCATAATGCTGGGTAAAGCCGAACGAGTATGGGGCATGGTCATAGTAGAGTGAAATCTCACTGGGATAGTCAGGATTCCCCTCCCAACTCTTCAACCGTTCCAAGCACTTTTGAAGTGAGGTGTCACCGATGGATTCGGCATAGCGCTTTACATTCTCGAAATGTTCTTCATTCAGGATTTTCATGATTCATTGTATTTTTATCTGTTAAACACGTCCGGCTCCGGGAGCCGGTATTTTTATTTCTCGCCTGCCTGACAGTCCCGTGGCCGTACCCGCAAGGTTTGGCGAAAGAAAATACCGCAGCGAAGCGAGGATGATTTTCTTTCAGCCAACCCCGAAGGGGCCTGACCTTGTACGGGTACACAGGACGCGGGACTATCTTTGCAGGGTGGGAAATAAAATATACGGTTGTTTTTTGTTGTGGGATTTTGTGTGGATTCCTTAGATAATCTTCCTGATTTGTTCGCCATTGCCGGACAAATGCTGTATTTTTGCAATTTCTAATTTCAGGATTATGGAAAACTATCTAAAGAAAGCGGCGGATGCTTTCCTTGTGGAGCGTCCGTATGGTATGCGTGTGGATTACAGGAAGAAAGGGTTCGTGCTGTTTAACCGCAACCTGAACGTATTGGGCAATGTGGAGCATGCCCGTCTGGAAGAGCTGCCTCTGGAGCGGTTCAATGTGGAGGAAATTCCGTTGGAGGGTGAAATTGTGGAAGAACATGCAGGATTTACCGATGTATTCTTCTACACCGATTTGACCAACCCTTATGCCGGATATGTGCTGAACCTACAAAAGCTTAAAGCCTATAACCAGTTTATGTTTCCGCTGGCAATGGCGCTGAACCGTGAGTTGTGAGGTCGGAAGATGGTAGCGGTAACAGCCGCATGGAACAAGCCGTTACCGTCCCGGATTTTATTGTTTGCCCTCTTTTTCTGTTATGAACGCAAGATAGGCGGGCACGGCCTTATGGCATCCGGTAAAGTTCGGTGTCCGGCGGCCCTTGATTTTCCGGAAACTGATGGTTCCGTTCCTGTCAATGCCTCTTACATGCCTGTTGAATGTCCCTTTGGTTCTGATATGGATGTCAAAACCATCCCTTCCGGTGATTTCAAGGAACATTCCTCCCGTGATCCGTTCCCCGTCCAGGAATTTCTGTTTCTGTTCATCGAGCAGCAGCTGATGTTGCTCTTCCCGCGCTCTGCGCTCTTCCGCCTCTTTCTCCTCCTGTTCCCTGCGTTTATGTTCCTGCTTCCTTTTGTATGCCTCACGGGCTTGCAGCAAGGGTGCGGTGTCGAGTCCGAGGGCATTGAACACACGGATGGAGATCAATCTGACGAAGGCTCCTCTTTCCGCGCCCTGAAGCGTATCCGCAATCCAGTTCCTGCAATAGGCGGCG
Source organism: Parabacteroides sp. B2-S-102 (assembly GCF_023656665.1). Classification (NCBI taxonomy): domain Bacteria; kingdom Pseudomonadati; phylum Bacteroidota; class Bacteroidia; order Bacteroidales; family Tannerellaceae; genus Parabacteroides; species Parabacteroides sp. B2-S-102. Next base: position 114,055 of record NZ_JAMOKM010000003.1, read on the forward strand.
GCTTCCTCCCTGCGGCCTTCTCCTTTGAGGAACCGGCGTGAATACTGCCCGCTGGAAAAATAAACGTTTTCAATCCGGCAGACCACATGGAAACAGTCATCGTCCTCATTCCCATATTCGTTCTTTCTCGACAGGGAGAGATATACATTCTCTGCGTACGGCTCCAGTTCCATATAAGGAGCCACGACGGTATTCCCGTCAGACTTGTACTTGAATACTTTTGCTTTCATACTATCGTTCAGTTTGTTGGTTGTTGCATATTACATCTATAATCTCTTTTCCGCTTCTTTCACCCTTCAGGAAGGCAAGGAAGCGCCTCAAAAAGAGCCGGGCACAGTCAGTTCCCAGCTGGGAGCTTTCACCCTCTTTGGTAGCGCATACCGCAAAACGCCCCAGTCCGAAACTGTCCTGTTGCGGTACGATGTGGTAAGACAAGTCCTCGCTTGCGTTGATGTGCAACCCACGACGGAAAACATAGAAAGTTTTCGGGATTCTTCTGTCGGTATCGATTTCCATACGCTTGTAACCGTGATGTTCCAATAACCGGACCAGTTCCCTGTTTGTCGGAATTGTATGTCCGATCCAGTCCGGCCAGCTTATATTTTCTAGTATGTGTCCGTAATTGTCATATAATATATTGAACTGATCCTGGTATTCATCGTAAAATTCCCCGTTCCCGTTGCACATTTCTTCCAACGCGATGCCGTTTTTACAGACAAGGGCAAGGTCGCCCAGTCCGCACGCGATTTCATTGAGCAGCGTGCGTTCCTCGTCCCTGTCTTTTGCCGTTCCGTAAATTCTAAGCAGGGAATACCGGTGTAGTGCCGAACGGGATGGCATGTCCAGTTTTTCCCATATCCCATCGTCTCCTATAGCCTGTCTGGTGTTTTCCGGAAGTCCGTGCCACCACTTGTCCAAATTGTTTGTATCCATAATTTCTGAATCAGATTGTTTTCAAACCCTGTTTTGAGTGCCATGCCTGATATGCGGCGGCGTACTCCTGACGTTCCCGCTCCAGGGAATCTCTCATCTCAGGGGTGTACCCGAGCAGGCGGATGTATCCTCCGTTATAGCCGGTGAGTTCGCACTTTATTCCGGCTTCCTCCAGTTTGTCGATGCGTTTTTGGGCCATTTTTGCGCTTGAATATTCCTTCGGCCAAAAATAGACTTCGCCCCGTGAGCCGAAACAGTCTTCCCCTAGAATTATTTCCCCGGCATACTTCCGGCTTTCGATGAAGCCGAAACGCGCTTTGCCCAATGCCCGCAGCATTGCCTTGTGTGCCGGACCTTCCGGATGCTTGAATACCTCCGGCTTGTCTTTGCTGCCGAGTTTGGGCGGTTCCACCTTGTACGGCTGTTTGTAACTTCCAATTCCGAGCGTCAGGTAAAAGTTGGTATGAAAATAGTCCGTCATGGGGTCGCTGTCATCGAAATTGTACGACATGATGAAATCGTAGATATTCATCATTACATCCTTTGCCCTGTCCGTCAATGATTTGTCTGAAGCGATATGATGGTGGTTGACATCGCCTTGAACTTTTCCGGACTCTTTGGTGAACGCCTCGAAATCCGCTTTCATCAACCGGATATGGATGGAGTGGCAATTCTCCCGTCTGACAGAGAACTTGTATCCCGGATAGGTCTCCCTGAACCATGCCCGTATCAGTTCCACGATTTCCGGTGCGTGCTGTCCCTTGTAATTGCGGCCTTTCCAGCGGTATTCGTTATACACGTACTCAGTGTATTCCTTTGCCGTGGCTCCCGGATAGTCATATTCATATCCGGTTGAAGTCGCAAAGACATCTGGTTTGTCTTTCCAAGCCTCAAAAAGCCTTCCAAACCCGGTGTTCACCTGTTGCATGATTGCAGTGTCGCCACCCTTGTCCGGGTGGTGCTCCAATGCCAGCCGGCGGTATTCTTTCTTCAAGTCCGCCAGAGAGTGTATGTTCTGAAAATAAGTCATAGCCATAAGTTTTTTATGCCCCTGCGAGGCGGTTGATAAAATATTCCCGGTAGTCAAGGTCAAGACCGAGGTTGAGACAGGCCGTTTCCATGTCATCTTCTCTCAAGTCGTCCACCTCCTGCAATTCGCGCAGGTACCGGATTTCGGAGTCCAGGTATTCCTGTGCTTCCGTTTGACTGCAACTGCATGAGCTGCCGATCAGACTGATAATGTTTCCTCGCATACTGTTTGATTTTTGGGGTTACTGTTCCTTTTTCTGAAGTGTCGTCCGTCATATATCGAGACGGCCCGTTCCACCAGAATCCTGCGGTTGTCTTCCGAGAGTTCCAGGTAGAACCGTTCCGCCGCGCCGAATGTGCCCTTGTCTGTCGCCACGCACCATTTTTCCCAGAAATGCGGGTACATGCCGCCATACACGGCTTTGCATTCCTCCTCGCTCCAGGCGTTCCACATGTAGTAGAAGAAACTGGAGACGGTATTTTCCGCTTGATATTTCATGGTTCTTCTATTTGTGATTCTACATTGTTTGTTTCTCTCAGTTGATACCACACAGCCTCATACATCTCATGAAGCCAGTCTATGTTCTTTGCGCCGAGTTCAAACGGGCTGTGACACTGCACCTCGTCACCGCTTTCTTTCTCTTCGGCAAGGACGGTCAGGCTGTCCGCCGTTACCCGGAGTCCTGTCACCCTGCATTCATATGGTTCTCCGTTCTTGCTAAACCATATCACCCAGACCGGATCATAATCCTCTTCCGGAAGACGAATTTCTTTCATGCAGTGAGCATGGAGCAACTGCCGTATCGCGTCGATGATGTCCCCCCGCAGTTCCTTGATCCTGCCGCTGAAATCAACGGCTTCTGACGGTAAACTTCCTTTTCCGCCTCTTTCCTGCAAGGAGAGAATCCGCGTGTCGGGATGGATACAGAAATCCCAGTCCAACACTTCATCGTCATCGCGTGTCGTGTGGATATCGCCGCCCAAAACAAGACCGCAATCGTCATTTACCATTCTTTTTGCTTCATCGCGGTCTTCTGCCGCTACCGTGTAAGTGCCCTCGAAGGAATACCTTACTCTTATGTCATATCTTTTCATGATTCTTTCCATTTGATTGTTGATACCAGATTCATTGCCCGGAAGGATTACCGGATATTCAATATTGCGCTAAAGGCATGTGGGTCAAGCCTGTAAAACGTCGGAAGGTTAAGTGTGACCATCGGGTAGCTTACCCAGCCGCTCTGACGTCTATAACCTGTATCCTCAGCCAATTTGTTGGACAGAAGGAACTCCATGGCATCAGGATTGTTGTTGATGTCCACGAATGCCCTGTCAGGCAGTGAGAATGCCGCCTTATCCTCTAAGTTGACCGTCAGGACCGTGTATATCTCATGGGTCACGGGATCTTTCAGAGACAATGCCGGCCAGCCGTTATGGTACATTTCAATCACGATTGAGAGACGGCTTTCCTGATACAGGAAAGTCTCTTCCATGGACGGATGGTCGCATTTGACAATTTCAAAATCATCCTCCCCTTTGGTAAATGTCACCATCGGATAGGATACATCGACAAAATATTCCTCTTCCCGGTAACAGAGATGTTCTTTTCCCTCTGAACGGATTATAGCCAATTGGGTGTTCATATTCGTAACTGGTTTTAAAATTATTGACTTGCAAGTTAATTGGCCGGCATTCACCTGCCTGTTTCTTTAAACGTGTGATTGTCACCGCCTGCGGACATTTGGGAGAGTTGCCGTCTCACCGCCTTGATTTTCCCGATCAGTTCGTCCTCCCTTCGGAATGAGGGGGTACATTTGGTACGCCTCATCCCGGCTCCCCAGGGGATGCCGCCGCATACTTTTCTCAGGCGTGCCTTTTCGCTTTCCAGGGCCGACTCCAGACGGGCCAGCCTGCGTCGCAACGATTCTTCGGTCACAGTTCTCATGATCTCATTGTTTTTTTTGTATGGTGACGGGTCGGAAAGACAGTCACCATACCGTCGTTATGTGTCACGTTATATTTTAGCTTTTTCCCTTGTGATGCCTCTCAGGACGTACAACAGGTGCAGGAACAGCTCCCTGTCGTAAATCCGGAAGAAGAACGGCTCGCCTGTTTCCCTGACCGTTCCGGTAAACGACACGGACTCCCGGTTCACGGGATATTGGAGGAAGTTACCATTTGCCAGCAGGGTGTGCTTTTTCTTCATCACTTCGCCTAGGAACTTGTCCATATCGTCGTTTTCCTCATAGCCGGAGAAGTAGAGGAAATGATGACGGCGCAGGCTTTGCAGGATTTTGGCGGTTTCCAGCCTTACATCCCTGCCTGACGATTCGTCCGTTCCTCTCATCAGGTTGCAGATGAACTTCTTCTCGCCATTTATGTCAAGAAACAGATAAGGAACTATAATTATAGAGGCATGCCGTGCGTGGTCAGAGATGACCATCGGCTTTTCTTTCAGGATGTCTCCTTTGAAGGTAATGTTCCGGTAATGGTTGTCCATCTGCCGTTCCAGTTCCTTTCTTGGCGTGGTAACGGAGCGGAGTCCCGTGAAGTAGCGTCCGCCCGCCCGGAAGCAGAACCGGTAGATGTCCGCATGATAAGGCTCTCCCAGGAAAAAGAAATTCCGGGTATGGCGGATGGGGGGCAAGACATCCATGTAGTCGAAATATCTTTCTTCCGTAATCTCACTGAACGGGGCGCAGAGGGATTGCAAGTAGATGCGTATCATCTTGCGGACGGTATTTCCGGACACGGCTATGAGGTACGGGTTCTTTTCCCTGTCCCTCAGTTCCTCCAGTGTCTCATGATGGTAGTCGCCGTGTATTCCGTCAGACATGGTGGTCACGCAGCTGCCGTCAAAACTGCGTGAATCGACTACGAATTTCAGTTTGTTGTTATTCATGGTTCAGATGTTTTGAAGGTTCAACACTCTCTTGGCGGCACTGAGGGCATTGGAGGTGAGCTGCCGTTGCCATGCTTTGTTTCTGGGTGACCAGCGGAATCCGGAGGATTTCAGTTCCTTTCGTCTGTTGTCTTCGGGAATCCTGTCAAACAGGATCTGAAGGCGGTCTTCTCCATAGTTCCATACAAGTGTCCCGCCCTCGAACGGCACTTCCTTGTTTTCCCGGCTTTGCACCGCTTTCAGCCTTTTGCGCATCCGTTCCGCAAGTTCCGGCAATTGGAAGAATTTGTTTCTCGGGGTGATGACGGGTTTCCTTACCCTTGCGTTATATTCGGAAATGAAGTCCACGGCCCTGCGGACGATTTCCACTTCCCCGTGATTGGCGAAGGTGGATACCTTGTTCAGGATGCTGCTGACGAACAGGGCACGGTTATAACCCCGGCATTGTCCGGTGTCAATCCCGTGGATGGTGTCGGCGCTGCTCTTGATGTCGCGTTTGAGCGTCTGCCATGCCTTTTCCAGTTTTTCTTCCTCCGGTCGTGCGGCTTCCTTTTTCCGTCTGACGGCTTCAAGAACCTTTTGCCGCCAATTGCGGAACTCCTCGTAGCGGTTCTGATAGCTTCTGTTCGTATTCTCCTGCCTGTGGTAATCAAATCCGCCCCGTCCCGTCACCATCGGGTTGGCACAGCGTGAGAGGGCCGAGAGCTGGGCGGATAGCTTTTTCCGGTAGGCGGCGATGTATGTATCCCGTTCCTCTTCCTGCATGAGTTGCAGGTCGTTGTGCAGCTCCTCCCCGTAAATCATGATGTCCGTCTCGCCACGAATCTCCGGGTCGAAGGAACTCCAGGCGTATGCGTCGCAAGCCTGTTTCCACATATCCTCCAGATAGCCAGGATGTTTGAACGCTACGGCTTCCCAATCTTTGAAGTCCCTGGAATGCAATTCATTCCGATCTTCCGGATTTCCGTACAGGTGTACATAGTTGCCCGTTCCATGATGCTCCTTTCTGAAATGGAACGGTACGGGTGGATGGTCCGTACCCTTTTCCCGGATCATCGTGACCCGGTGCGCATTCTCTGCGGTAAGGCCCGTTACTTGTTCTTCCCGGACCTTTGCTGTTGTTGTTTCAGTCATAACCGTTGCCATTCATAAATTATTTCTACCAGTTCTTCGTCCGCCAGTTTTTGGATTTCCTCGTCCGAGCAATAGCAGGCGATTTCCTCGTCCAGCTTGAAAGCTGCCGGGTCAAGGCTTCTGAGGCCGTCCAGCAGTTCCGGCACCAGGCTGTCTGCGGCAACCGTATAGCTTCCGTCCCTGCCTTGCACCTTCCGTGCGGGATAGCTCCTTTCCCGATAAACCAACATTCTCATTTTCGGATTGGCACCCTGCTGTCCTTTGTGGACTTTGCTTGTTGTCTCTCTGTTCATACCTTCATTCTTTTAGTTTGTTTGACATGATCGGCTCCGTGGAGCCGGTTTTTCGGTTTCTTACTTGCCGGACTGTCCTTTGCCGGGGATTGCGCAAGGCTTGGCAAAAGAAAATACCGCAGCGAAGCGAGGATGATTTTCTTTTAGCCAACCAGCCCCTGAAAGGGGCCGCCTTGCGCAATCAACCCGGCAAAGGGCTATATTTGCAGGTAAGAAATTGAAAGAATGGCTGGGATTTTCAATTTGTCGGATACAACATGTAATAAGTGTAATGAGCAAATTTAAAAGCATACAACGAAGGTTTTTCAAATATTTTCCAAACTATCGGATATCAATATCATATCGTAAAACAAGCGAAGGCGTGGCATTCCGGAATAAATACATATCTTCGCGTCAAAGGTGATTGATTGAAATGAATACATTCTCTGCTTTTGATACGGGTGTCATGGTAGCTCTCTTGCTGGGTATTGAGTTTCTTAGGAGTGATATCCAAACAATTCTCTATTGTAAAAGAAACGATCCCGGGATTTTTAAGAGCTGCCTGTATACATTGTTTATATTGTTGGCAAGTCTTTATTCCATTGTGGCCGGAGCCATGCTTAACCCCGAGCCCGTACCCGTTTATGAATTGATACCCGGTTTTCAAATAGGAGTTTATGGTTCTTGCTTTTTGTTTATATTTCTTGTCATCGCCGGTCTTTACCGTAAAATATTACCTCTCGTCCTTTTGGGGTACGCTATGGTATATGTAATCGGTGTACTGATACCGTTACTTGGATATGTAGTGTCCATGATGAATTATTTCGCCAGTACAGGATGATTATGAAGACCAAAGATGTTTTCCAGAGAAAATGGATAACAGACAGTATAACAAAAAGGGGCTGTCCAAAAAGTCGGATAGTCCCTTTTGCTATTGTTTATTTCGGTAAAAAGTATTATCTTACCGTTGCAAAAACCAAACATTATAGCAATGGCTAAGATAGTATTTAAAGAGTTAACATCCAACCAAAATGTACTTTTTCCGGTCAGCTTATCGGAAAAGATAGCTCCCAATCATCCCGTTCGTGTTGTAAACAGTGTTGTAGACGCCTTGGATATTAGTTGTCTGCTCTGGGCATATAAAGGAGGAGGTACCAGCAGCTACCATCCCCGTATGATGCTCAAAGTTCTGTTTTATGCATACCTGAACAATATCTATTCTTGTCGCAAAATAGAAAAGGCCTTGCAGGAGAATATTCACTTCATGTGGTTGTCTGGTAATAGTACTCCCGATTTCCGCACGATCAATGATTTCCGTGGCAAACGTTTAAAAGAACACATAAAATCGTTGTTTTCAGCCATTGTTCTGCTGTTACAGGAATCCGGCTATGTCAGTTTGGATGTACAGTATATCGATGGTACCAAAGTGGAATCAGCATCCAATCGCTACACCTTTGTCTGGCGTGGTAGCGTGGAAAAGAACAAGGTAAAACTGGAGTCGAAAATACAGTCAATCCTTAGTGAAGTTGACAAACATATCGAGCAGGATAAACAGGAAAGGACACCAGATTGCTTACCGGATATGGATTCCTGTGGTTTGCGGGAAAAAGTGAGCGCTTTAAACAAACGGCTCTCCGGGATGAACAATGCTGAGCAGAAACAAATCAAAAAGTTACAGGAAGAATATCTGCCCCGCCTTGCCAAATACGAATCGCAATTAGAGAAATTAGGGGATCGTAATTCTTTCAGTAAGACTGATGAGGATGCGACCTTCATGCGTATGAAAGAGGATCATATGAAAAACGGGCAATTGAAACCCGCCTATAACATACAGATTGCCACAGAGAATCAATTTATTACCAATCTGGGAATTTACAGGCGAGCCGGAGATACGGGAACTTTAATTTCTTTTTTGAAAGATTTTCGAGAGACTTATCATAGGCAATCCTCTATAGTAGTGGCCGATGCCGGTTATGGAAGTGAACAAAACTACGAGTTTATGGAGAATGCGGGTATAGAGGCTTTTGTCAAGTACAATTATTTCCACAAAGAGCAAAAGCGTGCCTGGAAGAAGGATGCTTTTGCCATACAGAACCTTTACTACAACCGGGAAAGGGATTATTACGTATGCCCGATGGGACAACATATGGAGTATAAAGGTCAAAAGAAAAGTAAATCCGATTTGGGATATGTATCCATACTGAAGCGTTATCAGGCACAAAATTGTGAGGGGTGCCCGCTGAAATCTCAATGCCATAAATCAAAGGCCAACCGGATCATAGAAGTTAACTATAACCTTAACAGGTATAAACAAAAAGCACGGGAAAGACTCATGAGTGAGGAAGGTATTTATCATCGGGGCAGACGATGTATAGAACCGGAAGCTGTCTTTGCACAGATAAAGCATAACTCGGCGTGGAACCGGTTTAGATTAAGAGGGTTGGAGAAGGTAAAAACAGAATTTACCCTGGTTGCTATTGCACATAATCTCAGGAAACTGGCTAAAAAAGTCAGTTTCCTTTTGTTTTTTACTTATTTCTGTAGGATGACTTCTCGAAAAGTAATAATTGAGAAGACCAAAGATATTTTAAATATAAAAATGGATAATAAACGGGCTGCATAACAAAAAAAGAAGGCTGCCTTTTCAGATACCTTCAATGACGGGCCGGTTGCATATTTACCATTCCAGACGTTCCTTCACATTGTTCATCGCCTCTTTCAGGCTGCTGTTCATGACCCGCGCATAATGCTGCGTCATGCGTGTGGAAGCATGTCCGAGCATGACGGACACGTCCTGCAAGGGTACATTGTTGGCGAGCGTGACGGTGGTCCCGAAAGTGTGCCTGGCAACGTGCGTGGTCAGATTTTTCTTTATGCCGCAGAAATCGGCGATTTCCTTGAGGTAGCTGTTCATTTTCTGGTTGCACATGACAGGCAGGCAGCATCCTTTCTTTACGCAGATCGGATGTTCCCTGTATTTCTCCAATATGGCCAGTGGAACAGGCAGCAGTGGGATGTTGCTGATGGAAGACGCTTTTCTGCGGTGTTCCAACTTGACCCTTCCCTTCCTTATCCACCAGTCACCGAGATTGTCCTGTACCAGGTTTTCACCACTCAGAGTGGCGACATCGGAGAACGCCAGACCAGTGAAGCACGCGAAGACAAATATGTCCCTGACCAGCTCGAGCCGTGGGATGGTGAATTTCTTTTTCATGACGGCCTGCAACTCGTCGTAGGTCAGGAATACCGGATCGGTCTCGTCCTGTTCCATCTTGTAACCGTAAAAGGGATTCTTACGCATCCATTCCTTTGCCAATGCCATGTTGGTGAATTTCTTGAAACATTTCATGTAGCGGACTATCGTGTTACGGCACAGTCCCCCCTCCGTTTTCAGGTAAATGTCAAACGCGCGGATGAACTCCGGTGTCAGCTCATGGAAGGTGATATCCTCCTTGCCGTAATAAGAGGGGATAAGCTGCTGCAATTTCTTCACCACGTTCTTGTACCGGTTGATCGTAACGGGAGAGTAGTCTATGCCTGCCAGTGTTTCCATTTCCTTGATGCCATCCTGCATGGTACCGAGCAATGTACGCATTTCGATGTCTTTCCCGAAAACACGTTTCAGGATCAGTTTCGGGGTAATCAGGGCCTGTTCCAATACCAGTTCCTTGTGTTTCTCGAGGGCACGTGCGTGTAACTCAGCAATATAGGTATTCAATGCGATGGATGCCCTGTCCCTGCCCTTGCTGCATCCTTTGGCCGCATTCCATAAGTTCAGAGGCACGCTTCTTTGGATACGGGCATCGTCGTAGCTCCCGTTGATGGTTATCCGCATCAGTACGGGGGCCTCACCGTTTTTCAACAATTTCGTTTTGAGCACGAAAAAAAGAATGTTCATTGTTCCTTGTTTCATCACTTTTGTTTTTTAGAGGTGTTACATCCAATTGTTTCGTCAAAACCGGATGACATGAGGACGTGAAACGAAATGTTAAATTCAGTGGCTTTTTTGAGGGACTTGTGGAATAGCCATAAAAATCCCATTTTTATCAGATTCGAATTGCCTTTTGTATCCCGGGTTCGATTCCTTTTTTTATCCCGATGGGAAATACCGAATTTTTAAATTTCTTTCACATTTCTGACTCCATCCGGTCATGTGTGCAAAATTACTTTTTCACACCGGAGATTGAAATTGTCAAATAGTTGAAAAACAATGAAGTATGATACATATTTATGGCTTTTTCAAAAGCCATAAAAAAAGCCACTGAATTGGCGAAATCCAACTTCACAAATATGTAATGAAATGCGTAGCGAGGGTAAAAAAAGAACCCTTGAACTATCTCTAATTCAAGGGTTTTCTAAAATTGAAAAGCTTTTTGGTGGTGCCACCAGGAATCGAACCGGGGACACAAGGATTTTCAGTCCTTTGCTCTACCAACTGAGCTATGGCACCATCATGTCGTTTTGTATATCGTTGTTTCGATTACGGGTGCAAAGGTAGGTATTATTTTTAATCCAGCAAATGTTTTGAAAGAAAAATTCACAGGACAGTAAATTATCTATTTTTCCTACAAAAAAATCCACTTTTCTCTTGCAGGTTCAAAAACAATGTGTACCTTTGCACCCGTAATCGAGACAACGATACAAAAAAACGGGATGTAGCACAGTTGGCTAGCGCGCCACGTTCGGGACGTGGAGGTCGGAAGTTCGAGTCTTCTCATCCCGACTCATCAAAAAGGCAAGAATCTTGAAAGAGATCTTGCCTTTCTTTTTTCAATCCTATTAATATCTAATGAATAACAAAAGGTATCAACATATATTGTTCGATCTGGACGGTACATTAACCGATCCTATGATTGGCATTACCAGTTCTGTAAAGTACGCCCTCTCCTATTTCAATATAGAAGTAGAAGATTTACGATCTTTATGCCCTTTCATCGGGCCACCATTAAAAACATCCTTTAAGGACTTCTATCAGTTTACAGATGAGCAAGCAGATGTAGCCATTGCTAAATACCGGGAATATTTTTCAAAACAAGGTATTTTCGAGAATACCCTGTATCAAGGTATTGATGAATTACTCCGTTTGCTTACCGAAAACGAAATGAAAATCTACTTAGCCACCTCAAAGCCGCAGCCCTTCGCTCAACAAATTCTAGAATATTTCCACTTAGAATCTTATTTTACATTTGTTGGAGGAAGCACATTCGACGGAAACCGTTCCGAAAAAGCGAATGTAATACAATATGTATTAGACAGCACCGATATAAAAACACGGTCTGACGTAGTCATGATCGGTGATCGTAAATATGATATAGAAGGGGCCAAAGCGAATAACATAGATTCAATAGGAGTCCTTTACGGCTACGGGGATGAAGAAGAACTAGCGAATGCCGGAGCAAACAAAATCGTTACTGATATAAAAGAACTATCATCTTTCCTTCTAACAGGGAATATCCCCATATAGAAAGCTTAAGCAGATCTATAAATCACATTAAAAATAAACATCAGCAATAAAGAGAATGAAATATTTGGGAAGCTCGGCTTCAACCGGGCTACCAATTTTTCTATAGCGATCTTCATCTGTACACGAACCGTACTCTCTTGAACCGATAATATTTCTGCGATCTCCTTCGTTTTCAATCCCTCCTCACGAGACATCAAAAACACAAGACGGCATTTCTCAGGAAGTTCGTCAATCGCTTTATCAAGCATCTCTCTCATCTCTTTTAACTCCAAATGCTCCTCCGGAGAACCCTCATCTTCCTCTTCCATTAATGGCAACAACTCATTTAAAGAAACCCTATTCAAGTCTTTATTCCTTGCTTGAAAACGAAAAGACTCGTTACGTACGGAAATATATAAATAGGTATCTATATTATCAATATCCTTTAATCGTTTCCGGGATTGCCAGACCGAGAAAAAAACATCTGTCACAACTTCACGGCATGCCTCCTTCTCGCCTAAACAATAATAAGCGAAGCGAAAAACCTGATCATAATATAAATTATAAAAACGTTCGAAAGCTCCCCTGTTATCTACCGACACAGATTCAAGCAACCCTTTGATATCTCGCACAAAAACTCCCACTCCTTTTTCTTTGATTTGGCAAACATACTAAATATAATCTAAATGCCTTTTTAAAAAGCGGACTATTTTTTCTCATATTTTACTTGCATATTCAAATTATTAAACTACTTTTGCACCCGCAATACGGAAGTAGCTCAGTCGGTAGAGCACTGGTCTCCAAAACCAGGTGTCGGGAGTTCGAGCCTCTCCTTCCGTGCGTGAGCGGCAACACTATGAATATGTGTTGCCGCTTTTTTATTATTCTCCTTCTCTTCCCATTGCGATAAAAAAGCGTAAATAAGACAACATTTTTCGTTAAAGAGACTATTTTTTCTTTCAATATATAAAGGAATATACTACTTTTATTGCCGATTTTAAATCTAATTGAGACTTAGTGTAAATCGTATACCATAGAAACAGATGACAACTAACAAATTTTCAAATCGATACTCGTCTGAGAGGAAAAAGTATTTTTTCAAAAGTAAGGCGTTTATCCTGTTCCTCGGATTATTTTTGGGAGCTGGGATTATGATCGCCCTTTATAAAACATCTGTATATTTCTCGACAGATGAATCTTGTATGATGTGCCACGTGCATCCTCACGTAGAAAACAGTTGGAAACTTTCCAAGCATGTAAATAATGGAAGTGGCGTTAAGACACATTGCGTAGCTTGTCACCTCCCACCTCAAACAAATACTTGGAAACATTATAGCGCAAAAGCTAAATTGGGTATGAAAGATGTTTGGTCATACTTGACTAAAGACAGTGCGGATTTCAATTGGGAAACTAAGTCCGAGTTGGAACACGCCGTTAAATATATCCCCAATGAATCTTGTAAGGAGTGCCATCAGAACTTATTCCCCGAAGGAATTACCGATGATGGTGTAACAGCACATTTATATTATGATGAGAATGAGAAAAAGCTAGATCTACAATGTATTAGTTGCCATTTGGATGCAGGACATTACAATCCGAACTACAATCACTCTAAGATGGTTGGCATACCGGGACAAAACACATCCGGGGCAACCTCAATAGATACCAGCCTGTTTTTTAAGGAACCAACTACAGTAACCTCTTTTACCGATTATGTAGAACAAATTCCCGGAACAATGGTCTCATTCAAGATGATTGCCATTCCCGGAGGTTCATTCAAAATGGGTAGTGAGGAAAAAGAGGCGTTTCATAAAGCAGATGAGTCACCTGTACACAACGTAACCGTTAGTCCATTCTTCATGGCTGAGGTCGAGGTGACTTGGGATCAATACTGGGCTTTCTATGGGAATACGATGAGTGAGGGCCGTACCCCGCCAGAGACCGTGTACGCAAATAACAGTAATCCGAATGTCGATGCCATCTCCGGTCCGACACCTCCGTTCGGTTTCCCTGATCAAGGCTGGGGTGGCGGAGATCGCCCGGCTATTACAATGACTCATTATGCGGCCGAGACTTTCTGCCAATGGTTATCCAAGAAAACAGGAAAGACTTATCGTTTACCGACCGAGGCGGAATGGGAATATGCGGCACGTGGCGGCACGGAAACGCCTTATTTCTTTACGGGTAATCCAAAAGACTTCTCCGATCAAGGCTTCTGGCGTAAATTTTTCGACGCTAAGACTGATAGTATAGGTTCTTATGTGATTTATAGCAAGAACAGCAAAAACAAGACGCAAGAACCGGATTTAGTAAAAGCCAATCCCTTTGGTTTAAAGAATATGTTGGGTAATGTAATGGAATATTGTGCCGACAAGTATGATCCTGAAGCTTACGCTAAAAGCGGAAGTAGCGCCACAGATCCATTGGTTACTGAAGGTACAGAATGGGTAGTGAGAGGCGGTAATTACACCTCCGATGCGGCAGATCTTCGCTGCGCTTCCCGTGATTATACCAAACATGAAGCTTGGTTAAAAACCGATCCGCAACAGCCGAAGAGTATCTGGTGGTACTCCGACATCAGAGGAATCGGTTTCCGTGTTGTATGTGAACCTAATAAATAGTATCTAAAAAAATAATATCATGAAAAAAGAGAACAGCATTAGCAGAAGATCATTTCTGAAAAGTTCAGCCCTAGCGGGTGCGCTTGGAGCAATTGGAACAGGTAGTACAGTTGGTGTATTAACTTCTTGTGGTGGAGGTGAAAGTGCGAACGCAATAAAGCCTTTGAAAGAACCCGGTACTTATTACGTGCCCGAATTACCAGATTTGGCGACTGATGGAAAAGAACTAAAAGCTGGTGTAATCGGTTGTGGCGGACGTGGTTCCGGAGCCGCTTTTAACTTCTTGAACGCTGCGAACGGCGTTACGATCGTGGCTTTAGGCGATACGTTCCAAGAACGTGTCGATGATTTGGCAAAGAAATTAAAAGATGAGAAAGGAATTGATGTACCGGCTGATAAACGTTTCGTCGGCTTGGATGCGTACAAACAAGTGATTGATAGCGGTGTAGATGTAGTGATCGTCGCCACTCCTCCCGTATTCCGTCCAGTTCATTTCCAATACGCCACAGAAAAGGGCAAACATTCCTTCTTAGAGAAACCTATCTGTGTTGATCCGGTTGGTTACCGTACCATTATGGCTACCGCAAAACAAGCTGCGGCAAAGAACTTATGTGTCGTAACCGGTACTCAACGCCATCACCAACGCAGTTATGTCGAGTCTTACAAGAAGATCATGGAAGGATTGATCGGTGAGATCACGGGCGGTACGGTTTACTGGAACCAGAATATGCTTTGGTATCGGGATCGTCAACCGGGATGGAACGATTGCGAATATATGATCAAGGACTGGGTAAACTGGAAATGGCTTTCCGGCGACCATATCGTAGAGCAACACGTACATAATATAGATGTATTCACTTGGTTCAGCGGATTGAAACCAGTCAAGGCTGTAGGTTTCGGTTCTCGCCACCGTCGTATCACTGGCGACCAATATGATAACTTCAGCGTTGATTTCACAATGGAAAATGGTATCCATATGCATAGTATGTGCCGCCAGATAGATGGTTGTGCAAATAATGTAAGCGAATTCATCCAAGGAACCAAGGGATCATGGAGCAGTGACACGATGGAGATCAAGGATTTGGCAGGAAACGTTATCTGGAAATATGATAGCGAGGCCGAAAAAGCGAACTTCAAGCAAACTGACCCGTATACATTAGAGCATGTAAACTGGATCAACTGCATCCGTGGTGGTAAACAAATCGAGCAAGCTTCTGAGACTGCTATCTCCAATATGGCCGCAATCATGGGTCGTGAGTCCGCTTACACGGGTGCCGAGACCACTTGGGATGCCATGACTGCCTCTGCATTGGATTATACTCCGAAAGATTTGAACTTAGGAAAGATGGATATGAGCGGCTTCGTCGTTCCTGTTCCGGGTAAACCAATCGACAAGAAATAATCCAGACTGTTTATGACATTAAATAGAAGAAACTTTTTAAGAACCTCCTTATCCGGCGCTGCTTTAGCGGTAGGAAGTACGGCCTTGACTTCCTGCTCTTCCAAGCCGGCAAAGACTGCCGAAGGAGAAAAAGGGAGCGACAAGACCGGCAAGGACCTTGAATTAAAACTTTCTTTCCAAGAGGGAATCGCCCCGGGTGAAAGTTTGAACGAGAAACTTGATTTTATGGAGAAGTTGGGCGTTGTAGGTTTTGAGCCGGGTGGCGGAGGATTAGCCGGCCGGGTAAACGAGATCAAGCAGGCCTTAAACGGACGTAATATCAAAGTGAGTGCCATTTGCGCCGGCTTCAAAGGCTTTATTCTTTCTACCGATCCAGCCATCCGCAAGGAATGCATGGACACGATGAAAGAGATCATCGCCGCAGCCGGTGAATTAGGTTCTACGGGCGTGATTATCGTTCCTGCCTTTAATGGTCAAGTCCCCGCCTTGCCTCATACGATGGAGACACGGGATTTCCTTTGCGAGCAATTCAACGAGATGGGAACTTTCGCCGCCCAGCATGGGACTAGCGTCATCTTTGAACCTTTGAACCGAAAAGAGTGTTTTTATCTACGTCAAGTAGCCGACGCCGCCTCTTTATGCCGGGATATCAATAATCCGGGTGTACGTTGCATGGGCGACTTCTGGCATATGACATGGGAAGAGACCTCTGATATGGGAGCCTTTATCTCCGGTGGAGAGTATCTCCAACACGTACACGTGGCCAGCCGCAAACGTCGCAGCATGCCGGGTGAGGATGGAGATGCCGATAACTATATCAATGGCTTCAAGGGATTGAAAATGATTGGTTATAACAACTACGTAAGCTTCGAGTGCGGATGTCAGGGAGACCGTAACGTGGTAGTCCCCGCCGCCGTCAAGTTATTACGTGAACAATGGGAACAAGCTTGATAAGATGCCTTTAGTATATCCAAATATGCAATTGAGTGAGGTGGTGGAAGAACACCCCTCACTCATTCCCGTAATCAACCGGTTTGGGATTCGTCTCGGGCTTGGCGACAAATCGGTGAAGACGCTCTGTGAAGAACATTCGCTGGATACGGACTTTTTATTGACAGTGATCAATACCTTCCTCAACGAGGAGTATTTTCCGGAGAAGAAGTTACAAACTTTCCATACATCGCAGATTATTGATTACCTGACAAAGACGAACCAATACTATTTACGTTATCAGCTCCCCAATATAGAACGCCATCTAGGTTCCTTTATCTCGATGAGTACGCCCGGCAATCCTACTCTTGGATTGATAGGACGCTTCTTCTCCTCGTTCAAGGAAGAACTCATCGCCCGCATTGAGAAAGATGATAAGATATGGTTTCCCTACTGCATGTCGTTAAGTAAAAAGCTGGGAAAAGAACCGGCGGGAACGATCGATGGATTGCAAATCACCTCCGAGCAACGTACGGAAGATACCATCGAGGCCCTTTTAGCCGACTTAAAAAGTATCATGGTCAAGCATCTTTCGGGAGATTACGACGAGAATTTATGTTATGCCGTCCTCTTCTCCATCTGTAGTCTGGAGAAAGATATCAAACAACACAACCGGATCCGGTATCGAATCCTTACCCCCATGGTCTCGGCCATGGAAAAATTATGTATCTAACGATCTGAAATGCATCGAAACAAACAAATAGCGATCATACTGTCTGATACCCTAAGAAGTATTGGGCTGCAAAGCTTGCTGACCGACTACTTCCCCCCGGTAGAGGTTTGCTATTTTCCAAATTTCGAGATGCTTTCCTCCACAGGAAGCGACACCTACGATTACTATTTCACCGATTCAGATACCCTTGTGCTCAATGCGGATTTCTTCCTCCCGAGAAGAAACAAGACCGCCCTCCTCATCGACAGCACCGAAGAACACGGGGCACTCTCGTCTACGAACCGTATCACGTTACGTTCCTCCCAAGAGACCATTATCGAGCAATTGCAACAATTATTTACGAGCGACAGCTCCGGCAACACCACTACCGAAAACAACAAGGACCTATCCAGCCGTGAGGTAGACGTACTTCAACTGATCGTAAAAGGCATCACGAATAAAGAGATCGCCGATAAGCTGAACATCAGCTTGAACACCGTCCTCACCCATCGTAAGAACATCACCGCCAAGCTGGGCATCAAGACCGTATCCGGCCTCACCTTCTACGCCATCATGAACGGGATCATCTCCGGCGACGATATCGAACTATAGCGAAACCAACAAACCAGCTTTCAAAATCACTACATCTAGTGATTGACCATCCTGTTTCTTTACCGTTTCTTCGCGATTGAAAAAATATACTAACAAAAGAAATTCGATGAAGAGACACTACTTAGGTATCATCGCCCTAGGTGCGTTGGGGCTGCAAAATGTATACGCCGAGGACATCAAGGCTAACGAGAACGACACGATAAAAACCTATAACATGGGTGAGGTAATCGTGACCTCATCCACGAAGGAGACGAATAACCTCCGTACGTTACCCGGTTCCGTATCGATCCTTTCCCCACAAATGATCTCCGGCAGGCAGATCGACGCATTAAAGGATATAAGTTCTTTCGTCCCGAACCTATACATGCCGGATTATGGGGCAAAACTAACCTCGGCCATCTATATCCGCGGTATCGGAGCCAGAAGTAGCGGACAATCCGTAGGCTTATATGTAGACAACGTGCCTTATCTGGATAAAAGCACCTTCGATTTCGAGCTGACCGATATCCAGCGCATCGAGGTATTACGAGGGCCGCAAGGAACCTTGTATGGTCGTAACGCCATGGGGGGCATCGTAAATATCTATACCATCTCCCCGTTCGATTACCAAGGAAAGAAACTCTCCCTATCGGCCGGAAGCTACGGGCAATATAAAGTCAAGGCCTCCCATTATGCTAAGTTGAGCGAGACCATCGGATTTACCGCCGCCGCTTACTATGACCATAGCGACGGCTTCTACACCAATGCCTACGATGGGAAAAAGATCGATAAGGAAGACAACGTTGGCGGTCGCTTCAAGTTGGAAGGTCGCTTCAATCCGAACTTCCGTGCCTCCTACTCCCTTTCCGTAGATTATACGGATCAAGGAGCGTTTCCATATGGCATGTTCATCGGAACCGGAAATACCGATCACAAGTATGTAAATCCTATCAATATCAACGATCCCAGCTCTTATAAACGGACGGTCATCGCCAATAACCTGTCCCTCGAATACCGGAATGAGCACGTGATACTGAGCAGCATCACCGGTCATCAATATTTCAAGGATGACATGAAGATGGATCAAGACTTCTCCCCTCTCTCGATCTTCACCCTCAACCAAAAGCAAAAGCAAAACGCTTTCAGCGAGGAATTGGCGATCAAGAGCAACACGAGAAATAATTACCAATGGTCCTTCGGACTCTACGGTTTCTACGATGATCTACATACAGACGGCCCGGTCGATTTCAAGGAAGACGGAATTAAGACCGTCCTCCAGCCCGTATTCGATCAATTGAAGAAAGATCACCCTAAGATGCCCTATCTAAAAATACTGGACGATCATCTTTATATTCCGGGTTCTTTCGACACCCCTTCTTATGGCCTTGCTTTGTATCACCAATCCACTTATAACAATCTGTTCACGGAAGGCCTGTCAATTACCGCCGGTATCCGCTTGGATTACGAGAAGCAAAAGATGGATTACAATTCTGAGGCTAAGATGAGAATGGGGTTCGGCTTCGTAGAAAACGGACCGGTTATCGACATAGAGAAACTTTTCCCGATCCCAACCACCGTGATGGACGCCAGTGTCTCCCAAGACTTCTGGCAAGTACTTCCGAAAATATCTTTAAAGTACGAATGCTCACCAAACACGTTCACTTACGTATCGGTAGCGAAAGGTTATAAGACCGGGGGCTACAACGTACAAATGTCGGCAGACGTGATGCAAAGCCAGATGCAATACGATATGATGAGCGCTTTCAAGGACATGATGCCGATCGAGGTCAAAGAACCTACCCCCATCGAGGAAGTAGCCGCCTACAAACCGGAGAAAAGCTGGAACTACGAGATCGGTATCCGTAGCGAGTTGCTATTCCAACGCCTAAGCGCAGAATTGACAGGTTTCTATATGGACATTAAAGACGTGCAGCTGACCAAATTCGTAAATAGCGGAAACGGCCGTATCCTCACCAACGCCGGGAAAGCAAAAAGCTACGGTATAGAGGCCTCCTTGCGTGCCCGCATCATCGATGGGCTAACCGCCGACGTTAATTACGGTTTCACCCATGCTACGTTCCGGGATTACAACAACGGGAAAGAGGATTTCAAGAACAACTTCATCCCATATACCCCACGTCATACCCTCAACGTCGGACTGCAATACACCCGCCTGTTCCGTAACGCATGGATAGACCAATTCTCCGCCTCCGCCCAATTCAGCGGTGTCGGAAAGATCTTCTGGACCGAGCGAAACGACATCTACCAGAAATTCTACGGAACGGTGAACGCAAAGGTAGGCGTACGCAAAGGTATCGTCAACGTAAACCTATGGAGCCGTAATATAACGAACACCCATTACTCTGCATTTTATTTCGAGTCATTCGGGAATCCGTTTATCCAACTGGGTAAGCCCTTCCAGATTGGTGCGGAGGTGGCGATCGCCTTTTAAGCGCAAGCATTCAATAGAAATAAAAAACGGGAGAGCCGGTTCTTATACCAACTCTCCCGATTACTTTATTCCGACTTTCCTATATTCGGTAACTTACTTCAAAAACTATAATCCTTCGATCTCCTCTTCCGGTAAACCGGTGCTCTGGGCAATCAAAGATTTAGATACCCCCGACTCTTTTAAATTCTTGGCGATAGCATATTTCTCTGATAGGCGACCTTTCTCCAGACCCTCCCTCAAGCCTTCCTCCAGGCCTTCCTTCATCCCATTCGCCTTTGCTTCCGCTATCGCTTTCTCTTTTGCTTCCTCTACTTCCTGCAAGAAAGTCTCTTCCGCAAGACGGTTGACATTGTAGCGATCCACGGCACGGTCATAGGCGAGACGATTCTCCGGAGAGAGATTCGCCACGGCGGCCAAACGAGATAGATGAGCGAACACCTGTTCTTTCAAGGCATCCGGCATTCGAATCCAATGTTCCATATTCTTTAACGCATAAAAAAGTCTTTCTAATAAAGTTTCGCACTCATCCAGTTCCTTCGTAAAATAAGGGAACTGCAAATAGATCTGCCGGAAATGAGGGTTCAGCGTCTCATGACTTTCTAGATCCAGAATTCCAGAATCCACACGGAAACGATCCGGTAAATCCGGCTCCTTGAAATTCATGAAAAAAACACCATACACCGTATGTAGCTTATAGATTGCGCCATACGACATCGAAGGTTCCCGCACCTCCAGCCCTTCCTCCCCGTCATCCGGTGAGTGTACTTCCACCGCTAGCGGGGCCTCAATCTGACGGCTCACCGCACGACACATATAATATAATGTTCGGTCCACGAAATCCAGATGCTTGCGGTTCTGCATCTCCACGATGATATATTCTCCCGTGGAGGTACGGCAATAGAGGTCGTAAATAATCCCCTTGTCACGTACATGCTCCGCATGATCCTCCTTGTCGAGAAACACCAGATCCTCAATCCGATGCTCACCCGCCAACAACTCGTTCAATAACGTGATCAAGAACGGCTTGCTAGCCGGCTGACCGAAAATAATCTTAAAACCAATATCCGTAAACGGATTCACGAACTTTCCCATAGCTAATTATTTTTAGTTAAACCTATTGTTTATTCTACACCGCAAACATACGGAATTTTTATCAAAGAATAAAGCGCAAGCGTTCAATTCTTTTCAACATAAACCAATGGAGCCACAATATAACGAAATCGGGAGAGCCGGTTCTTACACCGACTCTCCCGATAATATTATTCTGACATCTCTGCCTTCGACAGTTTTCAGGAAAAAAACTATAACCGCTCGATCTTCTCTTCCGATAAACCGATGCATTGAACAATCAAAGATTTAGACACTCCCGCCTCTTTCAGGTTTCGAGCGATAGCATATTTCTCTGATAAACGGCCATTCTCCATACCTTCTACCATTGCTTTCTCTTGCGCTTCTTTTGCCTCCTGTAAGGAAGCATCTTCCGCAAGACATATCTACATTAATACAATCTACACCTATTCCCTCGTCCAAATGTCAGTTCCCAGAATAGGCTCATCCCCCCATCCTTTGCCTCTAAGATAACTGAAGGTTCCCGAGGGATCAGCATATGCCACTGCCCGGCAGGAATCTGTAGAACCATATTCCCAATGGCAGGCGACAACTCATAACGGCCGCACTCCACCCCCTTCTCATCATAGAAGATCTCCGTGACCGCCCCCCGCAAGATAGCGACCGTCTCAGACGTATTCGAATGACGATGGATATCCACTAACGATCCCGACTGCAAGGCGTTCAGCATCCGCTGGGAAGTATCCTCGGAACTATTCCGCAAATCCAAGTTCACACGCAAACGAGGGCTATCTGCCGTTTTAGCCAACAAATCATCCAATAATTCTTGATTAATCAACATAAGCTATACCGTTCTAAAAGGCCAGAGAGCCTTGAATACCAAATAAGTTGTATTGCTCTTACCAAACATCAAATTGATGCAATAAAATCCAGCTATTACCATCCACTCAGGGAAATATAACACATGCTTGGCTCTGCCTTCCGCCTTTTCAACCTTAATGAGGTTATTGATGTCCAGCAGCTCGGGATTCTTGATGATATGAATTGTATTATCAACCTCTTTATCAACCCAATCTACCATGGCTTTAACAGCACCACTCATCTCTAGCACCTCAAATTTACCACCATTACCTATCTTATATGCCCAGTTAGGATATTTCAGATAATAGCGCTTCTCAATATCACGCTTCTGCGTAGCGGTATAGACAGGGGAGAATCTATATATATTCCACTTTGGGCAAATCTCTTTAAGCCTGCCTTCAGCCATTGCCTTGCTCTTTCCATAGTTCGAGATAGGATTCAGCTCTGTGCCTGAATTTATTAACCCCTTCACCATGCCAATGGCATCCACAGTACTGATAAACAACACAGACACATTATGGCTAACACAAGCTTCAAACACATTCTCAGCACAAGTCACATTCAGAAACTTGAACCTCTCAAAACTAAAGTCAGTTTCACCACCTCCAGCATGTGCCAATGCGGCCAAATGAATGCATCTATCCACCTTCTCCGCATCCAATAACGCCTCCAACGCATTTTTGTCAGCAAGGTCAAGAACCACTTGTTTCAAATGCTCATGCGTCCAATCTGATACCCTGCGGTCAACACCCACTACAGTGCAACCTTTAGCTATCAGATCTTTCACCAGATAGCAGCCAATCATCCCAGCTGAGCCTGTTACCAGTATTGTTTTATTCGACATATCCTTTTAATTTTTCAAGTATCCAATTCTGCGGTTTACCAGCCACCCTACCTAAAATGCACAAAAACGTCCAAACGATCATTTTTAAGTCAAAACCGACATTCACGTGATGAACATAAAACGCCTCTAATTCCCTACGGGTAGGCAACACTTTTTCCATATACTCTGCAGGATCTTCTACAGTGTCACCGTATAAATAATCATATAATGCGGCTGGACCTGTCAACCCCGGACGCACTCGGGCAGCTATACCATATTTACCCTCACGCATAATCACCACTTGATCTTGTGCGGCTGGACGAGGTCCCACTATCGCCATATCCCCCAATACACAATTCAGCAACTGAGGCAATTCATCAATCTTTGTAGCGCGCATAATGGCACCCCACTTGAAGATACGGTTCGTATCCGCCTTGAAACTCTTCTCATCCGCATCTTTGGCGATCGTCATGCTTCGGAACTTATACATCCTAAAAGACTTGTTATCTTTTCCAATACGATTCGCACAATAAAAAACAGGTCCCCAATCAGAGATAAGAATACCAATAATAGCTATCAAGAACACAGGCAATAAAACGATCAACGCACCACCACAAGCTATCACACAAAAAGCTCTTTTTACAAACTGATACATACAATCAAAGTCTTCTTAAAGTACACTCAAATGCCTCCGCATAATTCGTTCCACTTTGAGCGCCCCGATAAGCCGCTAACCCCTTGATCGCTTCCGCAGAGCGAGGATGAGGAAAAGGCCGCATTACACCCCGATAGGTAGCTAAAGCATTTATTTTAACCTCTAAGCAGTTCTCACCAACCTCCACGAATGTATTTGGCTGAAATCGGTTCATGGATGTATTAACTGACCATTCAGTAGAAGAGAGTACCTCCATAAACAGGAACTCCTTTAAAGGTTTCACCTCCGCACGGCGTTGAAACAGACGGATAGCAGCTTGACAAGCCATAGAGGTATGCATATGATCATTATTTGTGTCAGAAGGGTGATGCGTGATAACCACGTCACAATTCGATGCGATGATCGCCTTCTCTATAAACTGTACCAAACTAAGATGCGTAGCATTATTCATCTCTATATTAGGGAAGTTCCCCGCATACTTATTACGTATGCCAAGCATCTTTGAGCTAGCATCTAAATCATCGTTCAGTTCATTGTCGTCAGGGCGAAAAGCACGTGCTTTAGCCTCTGAACACATAATGCAGATGTCTACTGAATGGCCATCCCTTGTAAGTTTTTTAATTGTTGCACCAGCACCCAACACCTCATCGTCAGGATGAGCTACTACGACTAAATAGTTCATACTAGATTGTTCCATTATCTACATGTATATTCTGTCCAGTGATACTACATGCTTTCTCACTAACAAGAAAGGAAACAGTTTCCGCTACAGAACGAACACTGGTAGCCGCCTTCATAGAAGTACGTTTGTATATCCTATCTTTTTGGT
Organism: Parabacteroides sp. B2-S-102; assembly: GCF_023656665.1. Lineage (NCBI taxonomy): Bacteria > Pseudomonadati > Bacteroidota > Bacteroidia > Bacteroidales > Tannerellaceae > Parabacteroides > Parabacteroides sp. B2-S-102. The sequence goes on from NZ_JAMOKM010000003.1 coordinate 138,709, forward strand.
CGTCTGTAAGAGTTGAGCTCATGGCTGTCTCCATAAATCCAGGCACTACCACATTGGAGCGAATGCCCATCCCCCCCCATTCACGAGCCGTATCCTTTGAAAATGCTTCGAGTGCACCCTTTGAAGAAGCATACATAGCAAGCCCTTTGTAACCCGTATGCGCACTAATACTTGAAATATGCACTATAGAACCACGGGTATGGTGAAGAAGCATATTACGTATTGCGTATTTTGTCATCATCATCGGAGTAAATACATTGACCGCATACATCGCCTTCAGTCGATCCAAGTTTAGATTTGTCACTATATCATCATAAGCCATCGCAGCATTGTTCACGTAAACGTCAAGTACGACTTTATTTCCCACAAATTCTTTAAAAACCGACTTTCTTATACTCTCGCTATCGCTAAGATCAATACTCTTGAAGAAGAGTTTGCCCGCATATTCAGCTTCCAATGCTTTAAACTCATCCGTATAACTACGAGCGACACCATACACAGTATTACCCTGCTCCAGCAACACTCTACAAATTTCCAAGCCCACACCACGTGAGCAACCTGTTACCAATACGTTCATGATCGTTTAATTTTACCAGTTCTTGTTAATGAGAAAGAATCCACAAACTTAATTCGACGAGGAATCTTAAAGTCCTGCAACTGTTCTTTCAAATAGTTACGAATCTCCAATTCCGTAAGGGTTGAGCCTTCAACTAATTGCACTTCCGCACAAAGCACATTACCCAAAATAGAGTTAGCCTTACCATAAACCAAAGCCTGCTGTACTCCTTCGATTTCAAGGATTACTTTTTCAGTTTCGCCAGGGTTAACCTTATAGCCGCCCACATTGATGAGTTCATTTTTGCGACTCCTGAAGCGGAATAAACCATTGGCTTCGTTCACCCATTCAATCAAGTCACCTGAATGATAGTAATCACCATCGAACTTAAAGCTATCCGACTGACCAAGCAGCGACTTGTGAATAAGCAACTCCTCCTCTTGAATCAAGAATTTGTCCCGAATAGCAGCTGGAATCTGGAAGCTATCGCCTTTAGCGGCAAATAAAGTTCCAGCTTCCGTGGAAGCATACACATTATTTATTTTAGCGTTAGGAAAAATCATCCCTATTGACTCATAAAGCTTCTTATCAGATTTCTCTCCCCCAAGTGTTACACGCTGTACGGTCTGATAAACTTTTTCGAAAGGCAATAGCAAGCGATAGAAAGTGGGCGTAGCAGACATATGAGTAACGCGATTTGTCTCAATTAGCGAATAAACCTCAGTACGGCTCTTATTAAACACATTCACCAAGAAGTTCAGATTCATAAACGCCTGGAAGAACACCTGCAAGCCTGCCATATGAGTTGGATTATATGCATACGCCCAAACCTGATTTATATATTTTTCGCCAAAACGTACCGCCCGCATAAGAGTCTGCACGCAATGTACCACTTTCTTAGGTTGACCGGTCGTTCCAGAAGTAAAGATCGTGATTTCAGATGTAGAGTTCTTAACCGCCTCTACAACAGCCTCCATGTTAACAAACGTAGTGGAAACAATTTTTGTTGGCACATTTATTTCAGCTACGTTTACACCATCGATTTCTGTCTCGTTTAGGTCAGCGTCAAGTAACACTAACGGAGCATTGTTAGCCAATGCCTTGATAAGATTAACGAAGAAGAGATACAAATCTAGCTGTTTGTACAGAAGGTAGTACTTGTCGCTCTCGTTGAGCGAAGCAAGCAACTGCTCATAGCTGTACTCAGAGCCATTATTCAAAAGGAATCTTTTCATCTGCAATTAAGAGAGTTTCGCATAGATTTCACCAATCGTATTAACTAGTCCATCCTCGAAGATGTCAATGTCAAACTCATCCTCAATCTTAACAGTTAATTCTGCAAGATCAAATGAAGTAAAAGCAAGATCTTCGCGAAGTCTTGTTTCTGCCGTAAGTTCAGCTACTGTATTCATATCTTTAGCAGCTCTAATCTCATTAATTATATCAAAAACTTTCTTTTCCATACTACTTTACTTTTAACAAGTTATACATTTATAATAAATCATACGAAGACAGATCAACCTCCCAATTGTCAATATTGAAAACATCTACCTTTGATAATTTTTCTTTATCCAAAATTCTGCAATCAAAGCGGAAGGCTTTAGGTTCAAATCTTCTTGGGATCTTAACCATTGATAGCGGAGTGAAATGGAGATGACCAACATAAAGAAACAATCCACACTCTTTCTTAACATCGCTCACCATTTTTCTAACAGCTTTATCGAAATTCCTTGCAGTAAGCGGATATACATCCATCAGAAAGCAAGCCTTGACTCCCTCAAATGCAGAAATTTTCCACACGCACTGCATTTCATTATTTTGATACAGATGATAATCAGTAGGGTTGAACCATTTGAAACGGGTCTGCTCAAACTGAGGCCTAACTTTCCTGATGATTGTGTCGGCAATATTGTTAGATGATGACAAATGCGACAATCCTAATAAACAGTTTGAGAAAAGTATCGAGAATGGATTCAAAAGCTTCATCGATGCTTTATAATCACCAATCTTATACGGCAAGATATAGGTATCAAGCAAACCTATTCTCTTTTCTTTCAAAAATGCACGGCTAACCATTTCAGAATTATCATTAGGAAAACCAAAACAGGCAACCATTCCTACTTCTTCTGCATTTTTAATAGCAGCATTCAAGACACTCAACAAATTACTTACATTATCCCGATAACTATCTTTGATAAATAAATCAGATCCCAACCCTACAAGAACTTCTTCTCCTTTAACAGAATAGATAAATGGAATTAATGAGTAACTACCACATATTTCATCAAATTCATTATATAATAGCGTATGAAAAGAATGCTCTAAACAAGTAGAAGTATATTCGTTTTTAAAATAAGTGATAGACCTCTCTTGATTATATACCTCTCTGAAAGCACCAAGAAACTTACCGATTTCACAATCTGTTAAATCAGTTGTCTTTAATGTTACTGTACGCATAAAAATAATATTAATTATTTAAAGCACCAGTTTCTTCAAAAGGTTTATTATAAATCATCTGTTCTAATATTTTAGAATCAACCAAAGATCTATACCAAAGATGATACATGTAATGCATAACATACCCTTCCTTACCATCAAGAAAACCTAGCTTAATGATATAATAATAGAAAAAAAGAATCCAACTTCGAAGAAAAATAGGTAATTTGTAATAAAGTCCAAATTTCAATCTTCGTGTATTTCCTATTGTTTGATCTTTTGAGATTTGATTTTTATTTGTGTTTCTAGACTGAATATATTCAAAATAATCTTGCATCTCACGGGTTGCATACCAATTCATTTTATTTACCCAATGGGTCATATCTTTAAAATCATAATGAATAAATCGATGTTTGCAAAAAACAGATCTACCATGTGATAAAATTGTGTGTTCATCCATTTTTCTATCTTCAATGCGACCTATTCCTGTCTTAAACATCATCAATTTTCGCTTGGTATGGCAACCGTGTTTAATTTTATGACCAAGAAAATATAACCAAGCTTCCATAGTAAAACCATTAACTTCATCATCTGATTCATATTTTTGTACAAGTCCGGACAGTTCAATCTTTAGTTCAGAAGTAAGTCTTTCATCTGCGTCTAGCCTAAAAGTCCATTTTGTTGTTATATTTGTATTATCTAATGCCCAATTAAACTGGCGAGCATAGTTCTCAAACGGATGCTCGTAAAAATCCGCAGAGAATTTCGCTGCTATTTCTTTAGTTTTATCAATGCTACCACTATCTATTACAACACATCTGGTGGCAAAATCTTTAACAGATTCCAAACAGTCAGGTAAATTCACCTCTTCGTTTTTCGTAAGTATAACTACAGTAACATCTAACATACGCTTATAAATAATCAGTTAATTCACAGAAACAAATCCGTTAACATAATCATAAATCATATTGTCTGATTTTATAGTATCAACTTTTGGATGAGTAACTGCAAATGTTTCCGTTTTGTGATTAATCAGTTTTGTTGTAAATAAAACAGAAGAAGAGAATGAGTATATTTTCATATTATATATAGAAGATAAAACCTCAAGTGTTAATTGTAAACTGGACATATCAATATGCTCACAAACAACATTCTCTTTCTTCGAAGACATGGTATGAGACAAGTAATAATCAATTGCATATTGTGATATACAATTATTGACTATAGTAGAATATTCATCCACACTCATATTATTCATTAAATACAATGGCTGTCCCACAAATATAGACTTCCCTTCTAAATTCATACTTAAGGGAACTGATTTGAGAATGTGATCTGCATCTATACGTAACTGCTTTTTTAATCCAAAATAATATTTTGCACGATTAGGTTCTAACAAATAACAACTTCCTATTTTCTTATAGACTCGATCAACATTAATAAATAACAGCTTCATAAGCAATCGCTTTATACGATTATTTGAAGGGACAAAATTGTAATAATTCATAAACCCATCTTCAAGCATGATGATCTTTGCTGTTTTAGTATGATTCAAAATATACAAATTGGCAACAGTAACTATATTTGAAATAGTAACGAGATTATAGTCTAGCTGATTTAAAATCCTACTCAATATAAAAACCTGCTTAAGAATTGCTACATGCGACAACTCTGCATGAACAGACCAGACCTTATCAAACAAATGTTGCATAGGATACTCATTCTGATCTAAGCGATCTGTAATCATTAATAGGTAATGCTTTGAACATTGACTCCATTCACTAGTAGAAATGGCATAAAAAATATCATTATATTTTCGTGCCACTACCAGTATTTTATCTGACGAATTATTCATAATCTAATTATTGGTTGTTTTTTTATAATCAATATAAACAAATAAGGAAGAAGCAAATAAGGCAAAAACAGCATATTATGCAAAGCAAAAGAGCAGTATCCTAATGATATAAAAATAAATCCAAAATCAAAACATTTTCTCTTTTTTAAATCATTGAACATAAATAGAATCAATAATAAAAAAGCAAATCCCCAATCATAATAATAACGCAGGAAATCATTATGAGGGGTTAATGATTCATCATTAAAAAAAGTTTGAAAGAAATCAGTAGACTTACGAGCTCCATGAGGAAAAATGAAATAATTTTCTCGTATTCCATCCAATAAAAATATAGACAAAGATTCTCTTGTTAAAAAAGAGGCATCTTCATTTATGCGCAAAACAACTTTCAACTCATCGAACATTGAAAAAGAAACAAGCGCAACACAAAAAACTGACATAGCAAAGAAAATCCTTTTTCCACAAAAGAGATATATTTGATAAATCCAATAAGGCAAAAAGAATAGTAACGATCGGGTTTTACATACAAATATGTAAGAAACAAAAAAGCATATTAAAAAGAATAGAACGACTGTCTTTCTTTTTGCATTTTTATACAGCAAATTAAAGGTTTCCCAATATAACACACACAATATAGAGACTATACTTGCAGAAAGATTACCATATTTAAAAAAACCAATAAAACGAATATCTCCACCTATGTCAATATAGTTAGCAGGAAACAGCATTGCAAATAAACTCAATATGAATACGATAAAAGACAATTTATTAAGCAATTTCAAATTCTGACAAACAAGAGTTGTGCTATCATATACCAGAATAGATGCAAGAATGAAATAAGCAATTGAAACATCAATAAGAATATACAACATACCACTCCCATTAGCATAAGAAAAAATAGAAATTATCAACAAAATAGGCAATATTTTCAAACAGAAAGAGAATGAATGTTTCAGTAAAAAAAAGTACAAACAACAAAACAAGGCATACACTATAGCATTAATTGATGAAATATTCGGAAGTATTCTTGTCATAATTAACAAGATCATGTAAGCATACACCAAAATATCACCCTGAAATTTACTTTTATTTATCAACATACTTATATTTCACAAAGAAATTGTTAGTTCCTAAACCAGAAGAGAATTTCTATCAGAAATTATCCTTACACCTTCCTTGATTGAAATCCTTAGATTTTTATAATTAATAAAAAGATATATACCTACTCCAATCAAAATAACATGCCACTGGTTAATAACAAAAGCATAAATCAAGACAAGTACACAAGGAAACCATTTTTTCAGCGCAAATATCTCCTTCAACACATCAGCTATCGCATGATTCTTATTCATGGTTGCTAAAGATTCTCGAGTCGTCATGAATGTATAAAACAAAGAACTAATAGGAACAACCAACGACAAAGCATATAATGAATTGAAATATTCACCACATAAGATTCCCAAAACCAGCGTCAACACAACAGATTCGAAACCAAAAACAACTAATCTGAATTCTTTCTTTTTTGACAGCAGATAAGCTGAATGCCCAGTAGTAGAACTCATAATTATTTGCCCCAAAATAAGAATAGGGAATATAATAGTGATATCATTTCTATATTGAGGTAACAAATAGGACAAAACAACCGCAACAAATATAGACAATAAAGACACCAAATCTATAAATAGAATATAAACACCTCTTATCCTGCTTATCAACTCATAAGCCTTATCTTCATCACAACTATAGAGTCTGTTCAATATTTTAGGATAGAATATGAACAAAAATGCTCCACAAGCCATAATTATACCATGAATCAAGGTATTAACAAATGAGTAACACCCAAACTCTTCTAAAGAAAAATAAGAACTTACTAAAGATGATGCCACTAACGTAAGAAGATAAAAACTCAAATTATAGAGTAATAGAGTAATACCCCTACGTAACAAAACAGATGCGATCGATCGATCAATTTGAAAGGAAGGAGGATTGGGCAAATCCACCCTAAAAATGATCAATGCTATCACATTACTCACAAAATAAGAAACAACAATCTGTCTAACAGTAAGTTTATTCCACATAATTAACACCAATACAAGTAGTACAAAATGAGGAAGGAACTGTTGGATATTCAATTTAATCAGCTTTCCATGTAGTTTATAATATGTTATATAAATTCGAGACAGATTAATTACGATACATGTCATTAGCAATAACATACCATATGAATCGAACTCATAGCGACTAAATAGCGAAACTATTGAAATTAAAAAAGCAAACACCATGAACAGAAAAGTATTTATCAATAAATTCAATGCCCATGACGTATTCCATATTTTACATCTATCACCATCTTTACTTACCGCATATTCCGTATTCAAGGACTCATTAATTCCCAGATTTGAATACGACATATATTGCATAATCAAAAAGACAAAGCTATATATTCCATATTTGATATCACCTAGAGCTTTTGCCAATAATATGGAATTCAAGAATTGAACTATATACGTCCCATATCGAAAGATTACATATACGGATGAAGGAGAACGTAACAGACCTAATATATTATATCTAGTACCCATTGCAGAACTTTACTTTCTCACCACATTAAGAACTTGATCAACAAACTTGCACTTCGCCACTATGGTACATAAAGCAGCCATATCAAATCCTTTACCAATTAAATTTTTTCTAAAACGAACTCCACTCTTTATAAAGGATTCAGAACTCTGAAGCGATGCAACACTCGTTTGAAACAAGATCTCATTATTTTTATTCTGCGGACGATAAACCGGTTCTATAAGTTTTACATATAAAATATCATAAAGCTTTGATCTTAAGACATAGGGCTTAATTCTCAATAGCAATGAATATCTCCAATTCTTCTTCAACACCCCCTTCTGACGATTATATATACCATAATGATGATGAGTAAACACTGGTATATTCAACAGCATAGGGCACCAACTATTTATTAGACGCAATGAAAGTTTACTATCTTCTCGATAATCATATGGAATATTATAGATTATATCCCATATTCTTTTACTGTGCAAAAGAGGATATGAGAAGAAACTTTCATTCAACATATTTGAAAAATAGCATCCCATATCATGTCTAAAATAATTAAAAATATTAGCATATTTAGTTTTTAGATCATTCTGTAAATCTAAGTTTACCAATTTAATTTCATCACAGATCAATTTGCACACATTAGGTAAATCAAAAACATAATTAAATAAGCCTCCTCTCAAGCAGCCTTTAATTGCAAATTTCGAATTATCATAATCTTCATCAAATGAATCATCCAGACTTCCTATTTCTCTTAAAAGATCTGTATCCATTCCAAATTCTACTTCATCGATATTCTCTTTGTGTAAATCATCAAACAAAGTCAACCATTTTTGATTATGCGCATAAATGCTAATGTATTCACCATATCGATCCAATTCATCTTCATCTATAGTTCTCAAACACTCTCTAAAATGCTGACTTACATCGAATATTTTAGTTTTTAAAGAAAACTCAGAAGCTAAAAGTTCATTAATTTTCGCATCTTGTAAAGTTCCATTTGTAATTGAATCTTCACCCTTCCAATATCCAATCATAACTTCCTTACTATGGAATAGATCTAAAGCTAGTTTTACTCTAGAATCCAATCCTCCCGTAGCAAAGAGAAATTTTTTATGCACTCTTTTATTAAGGACTGTAGTCTGCAATTCTATTTCATCCTTTAACACCTTCAAGGCCTCCTCCATTGAGCCAAAGGAATAGGATGTAGTATGAACGTCACACTTTTTTATAATTGCCTGATGGATAGCAAAATCGTATTCGATATATTCATTTTCTAGTAACCTATATATATTTTTGAAAGGAGTTCTATTGCTACACAGTCCAACACTCGCAAGCATTGTAGCAAAAACAGTTTCGTCGAATTCTTGTTTTGAAACTTTTTCTACGTGATAATATGTATTAGTAACAACCACACCTTCTCTACCTATATAATAATAAAGAGCGTATGTATGGCACTCATCCACAAATATTCTAAGTTTATTATCTTGAATATAAGCTAAAGCATAAGAACCTATCAAATGTTTTCTTACATAATCAACACCTTTATCTTCTGACTTGAGATCTTGATAGATTACATTCAAATTAAAGGGATTATCATCATTTAAATACGCCCAAGTACCTATAATCGCAACTACCCCGTCATTATCAAAGTAACAATTTTCACTGTCTACATATCGCTTCGCATAACAAGTTAGTCCATTTGAACTATAATTTTTATTTAATTCATTTTTGGAATAAATACCTCTAAGAATATTTTCCCAATCCTGATTATTGGTAAATAATAATTTTCCCATATCAATTAATATTATTTCTAATGTAAGCACTCAATTGTTTCCACTATGCTATTCTAGTGTATATTATACCCCTTACCTGATTCAATTAATATGTAGAATAAAGTAGGCATTTTCATTCCACGTTCGTTACTATCATGAAGGCTATTTTGAGGAAACTATCTCCTTCCTAAAACAATCTTATAGATTTATATAATCTAGATTTATCAGTTGAAACAAAAAGAATAGAACCTTCTGTTGCAAAATATTAAATCATATCCCATGTAAGGATGGTATCTTCTGTTAGATCTGCAAGTACTTTACGACCTATAACAATATCTTCAAAACGTGGAGCGATACCAGTGCCCGGACGCTTTGGCATAAGGTCTTCCTTTTTGATAATCTCGCCTGCTTTCATGCAACGAGTAAGCACCAATGAGCGACGAGCCTCGCGACGAGGAACCTGCTCACAATCGAGAACAACCTTCTCTGGATTACCTAGAATTTTGTCAATCCATTGGAAGTTGGCAATAGCCTTTTTGAAATCCTCTGGATCACCCGCATGATAGTGGTCGTTGCCAGGAAGAGTCTTGTCGAGAGTGAAGTGCTTCTCGATAACCTCTGCTCCCAATAAATAAGCTGCAGCAAGAGTCATCATATTGTCATCAGGGGCCACATGATCACTAAATCCAACACGAACGGATGGAAATGTCTTCTTCAATGTATCAATTACACGAAGATTTGCATCTTTAGGATTAGTAGGATATGATAACACACAGTGAAAAACAACGATATCTTTACATCCTGACTCTTGTAACGCACGAATAGCTTCATCACATTCCGAAAGATAAGCTGCTCCTACAGACACAAAAACAGGCTTACCTTTTGCTCCTATATGATGAATAAATGGCAAATTAGAAAGATCGGATGATGAGATTTTATAGAAATCTACCATGTCATAAAGATAGTCAGCTGAAGCATAGTCGAAAGGAGTAGATGTAAAATCCATTCCCTTGTCATGAGTGTATTTACAAAGCTCACGGTACTCACATTCACCAAAAGAGTCATGCTTTAAAAACAACTCATATTGGGTCTTTGTCGGCTCCTTTGTCAAGTCCCAATAAGCTGGCGAATTCTTAGATACGATAGTGCCAGCTTTATATGATTGAAATTTAGCACAATCAATACCAGCTTCAGCTGCAGCATCGATATACATCTTTGCTGCTTCGAGCGGATTGATGTTGAGTTTCTTAGCGGTATCATAGAAATTGACACCCATTTCTGCTATTACATAAGGTTTCATAATACAAATGAGTATGTTGTTTATAATCCACGAATAAGCGACATCACACGCTTACGGCCATCACGAAGGTTGTGCGAGAGAAGTTTTCCATGTAACTTCTCTCGTGCTTCCTTGGAAAGATTCATATACATTTTGAGAATACCTTCGATAATTTCATCGCTTGGGTTAAGACCAATGTACGAGAAACCATTCTCATTGCAAACAAAGCCATGCTTCTCCTCACGCTGATTTTGTGCCATTGCGATTGAAGGAATGCCAAGGAGTGCAAGCTCGTAACCTGTGCGTCCACGAGAAGTAATAGCAATATCACAGGAAGACATGAGTTCAGGCATATTGCTAACATCATAAAGAACCTGAATATGTTCATACTTATTATACTCAAGTAAAGCATCAACATTGTACTTAGCACGCCCAACAACTACAACAAACTCATATTTCTTATACTCATCTTTAGAGATGATGTCAAGCAAACGGTCTGTGTAGTTCTGCGGGTCAGCACCACCAAAAGCAATGAATACACGATTAACATCTTCCTTTATCTTGATTGGTTCGTAGAACATAAAGATCTTACCACAGATATAGTATTTCTCCCCGCCATAAACATTAGGCAATGCATGCTCACTATAAAGTGCATTGAAAACAAGGTCAGCTTTAAGAATTCCTTCACCATCATCCTCAAAGTTGATAAGTTTAGCGTTTGGCAAAACTGAACGCAAACCAATCATATAGTCAATGGACGTAGTGAGGATATCGTTGACAAATAAGCTGTACTGCTCACGTTTACAGATCTCGTAGAGTTCCGCAATGCCATTGACAGGGATAAGATTATGAGTAGTGTTACCAAAAACCTTAACATCTGTCTGGTTTACATCGTAGTAGACATCTGGCTTAACATAGAATTCATCAGCGATTTCAAGAGCACGATAGATGTGTCCAATACCACGCTTGTTATTACCATTCACATAGATAGCTATCTTCTGAGCCTCAAGTAAAGCAGCTGCACTACAGAGATCAGCGAAGGTATCAATATCCTGCGACTCTCGCTCTGGAATCTCGTAAACATCAACATTTACACCAATACGAGTACTCTCTGTTACGATATCTGCCTTTGAGATAACAAAAGCACCCGTCTCCATGTAACATGGTGGAAGATACTGACGGTTAAGACGCTTTTCATAGTTCGGTATCTTCTTTCCATCCTTTTCTCCCCAAGAGAGGTGAGGTGCATTGATTGCAGAGATAAGAGTGTCGAGTTTGCTTTTTATTGCGTATTCAATGGCACTATCTAATGTACCAACAGTGAGAGTTGGCGAAGTGGGCTGCATAGTGATGACATAATCCCACTGCTTATCCGTCGGAATAGCGTCATAGATAACCGCATCGAGAGTTACCTCATCGCCAGCAAGCTCCGCATCACGCCAATGCACCTTCGCTCCCATTTGCTGCGCAATGATACGTACAGGGTTAGAATCAGTCGAAATAATCACATCGGTAATATACTTTGACTGCAATGCATTTTTAATTGAGTAATATACTAAAGGATGCTGCCCAAGCAATCGGATATTTTTATTGGGAACTCCTTTAGATCCTGCTCTTGCAGGAATAATTGCTAAAATGTTCATGTTTATCTACAATTAGAATTTCTCTTCACCTTCAATGTTAGCACTCAATTATCCCATCTTACTATTTACCAGCAAGATAGAATAATAGTTTTTTTATATTAAGTGATTTCTGTTTGTATTACTTGCAATAAACTCCATTTAGGAGACCTTCATAATAATTATTGCCATATATCATTTCACGGATGACACTACTCATCCAACTCTTTAGTTGTAGGTCATAAGACTTGCAGGTTCAAATGAACGTATGAAGATAGTCTACTTGCTGTTTAAGTTTTGGTAAGTCCTTACTGATAACACCTCAGATAATCACATTATCTTCCTTATCATAACCATGTATAACAAAGTCCCTCAGACCAACGACCCTCCTCCCATTATCAATTTATATATCCGGATCTATATCCAAAAAATGATTGGTGGCTTCCCCTATAATCTCCAGTTCACGTTCTACTACCCAACGCAACAACTTATTTTACTCGTAAGCAATAAAATCCCTTTCCTCCCCAAAATATTCCTCAATGGATAAAACGGATTATTGGATATCATAGAGATATTTCCGAATGCTACAACTGAATTCATATCTTTCCTCTTACGATTCGATCACGAGCATAACTTATTTTTTCTTATAACACAAGCTTTTTCCGGTAAAAGAAGTAATCACCTCAAACCCGTTACGAACCTAAAACGTTTGTTTTTTATAATTACTTAGACAAATTACTATCGATAACCCAATCCCCCAGCGTATGCCGCCCACTATCAAAATTAATCCCAACCTTTACGATCGGCAACCCACAAAGAGCGAAGCGCTCCGGGTAATTGCGCAAATTGATTTGCTCGAGGGCTATATCCGCGGTCTTGTTTAACTTCAATTCCACGACATAGAGTGTTGTCGGTGTGCGCATCACCATATCCACACGGCCTTTCGGGGTACGGACTTCCACGTCCACATACATTCCTAGCAGGCTGAAGATCGTGTAAAGCAAGGACTGATAATGGCCCTCGTAATCCGTATTGTCACATTGGGGGATGGTGGACAGGAAGGTCTGCAATAAACGCAGGGCATCGTCCATCCGCTCTCCAGCGATCGCCTCGAAAAGAAGGGCTACCGTAGTAAGTCCATCCGCTGTGTATTGATGCAAATAATTGGGCAATAAACTCTTCATCAATCCCATACGTACCTCCTTGTTTGGGATGTCGAGCGTGTACAAATTCGTGAGCGAGGAATAATCCTTTATCGTGATGTAACCACTCTGATAGAGCAATGGCGTAATATCGACCATCCGTTCCGTGGGGGCGTCAAACGACTCTGCCAAAACCTTGCGTGCGCCTATTTGCTGGGGTTTCACGTGATACTTGTTCAGCATCTCGATCAAATAAGTGGGCGTACCGCTACCGAACCAATAGGAATTTAGTTTACTGTCGGCCAAGGCGTTCAACAGGCTGAACGGGTTGTATATATCGGGCGACGGCCACGTGAAATGGTAACCGTCATAATTCGATTTCAAGGCACCCAAGGCACCCTCCGGAGAAACGCCGAGGTTGTCGGCCAAACGACCGATACCCTCACCCATATGCTCACGCATCTCCTCCTCCGTGATGCCACAGAGGGCGGCGTACTCCGGGAGCATGCTGATATTCTTGATATTGTTCAACTCGCTGAAGATGCTCAATTGAGAGAACTTCGTGATACCTGTCAAGAATACGAAACGCAAATAAGGATCGCAGGCTTTCAGCGGACTATAGAAGTTACGCATCACGTCGCGAAGCCTCGGCAGCTCCTTCTCCTCATGCACCACGTCCAGCAAGGGAGCGTCGTACTCGTCGATCAAGACAACCACCTTTTGACCGGTCTGGGCGTAGGCACGTTTGATGAGACTTTCCAGACGTTGGTTCGTATAAATAGCGCTCTCATCACGTCCGTATATCTGCTCGTAACCATACAATTTCCTCTCCAGCTCACTCAGAAGCCGATCCTTGTCCATATGCTTCGCCGTGCTCATGTCGAAATGAAGCACCGGATAGCATGTCCACTCCTTCTCCAGACACTCGATAGCCAAACCCTCAAACAAATCCTCTCGCCCCTCGAAATAACTATGGAGCGTAGAAGTAAGCAACGACTTCCCGAAACGGCGGGGACGGCTCAAGAATATATAACCAGACGCACCGTGTGTCATTCGATAGACCAATTCAGTCTTATCTACATACACATAGTTCCCCTCTCTCAATTTGGAGAATGTCTGTATCCCTATCGGGTATAATCGCCGCCCTTCCATCTTCGTCTCTGTTTATTGGTTCGTCAAGACAAATATAACGCTATTTCCCTAAATGATCAATTTTCAGCCCTCTATTTTGGCTTATCGTACCATAATACTCAAAGCACAAAAGTTCGCTTTTCGCTTTTCGAAGAAGATATACTGACTTGTCCTAATCAGTATATCTCCTCAAGGCAAGTCAGTATATCTTCTCAGAGCTAGTCAGTATATCTCCTTTTAAAAGTCAGTATTTTTGATAACTTAGTTATTTTCTATCCCACACATCAATATCCGGTTCCCTATTTATCCAACACCTCGTACTTGGAGTGCCGGCTTTTGAACTCGGGGACGATCGCCTTCATCTTGCCTACGATAGCCATATCGTCCCTCGAGCGGCCTAGGCCGACGAGTTCATCTATATCTTGGCAAACCGTATCATAATCGTACTCCCGTACCTTGGCGATCTTGATCTTCGGATGGAAGGTAGGCAGCGTGATCTCCTCGTCGTTCAGTACCTCCTCGTACAGTTTCTCACCGGCACGAAGACCCGTGAAACGGATCTCTACGTTCTTGGCGCCCGAAAGCTGAATCATACGTTTCGCCAAGTCGATGATACGCACGGGCTTGCCCATGTCGAAGACGAAGATCTCCCCACCGTTACCCATCGTACCCGCCTCCAATACCAACCGGCAGGCCTCCGGGATCAGCATGAAGAAACGGATGATATCCGGATGCGTCACTGTCACGGGACCGCCCTTGGCAATCTGTTCACGGAACAATGGGATCACGGAACCGTTAGAACCCAGCACGTTGCCGAAGCGGGTCGTAACGAACTGCGTCACGCCTTCCACATGGCCCTCCTTGATCGCTTTGTCTAGGCTCTGTACGTAAATCTCGCAGATGCGCTTCGAGCAACCCATCACATTCGTAGGATTCACCGCCTTGTCCGTGGAGATCATCACGAACTTCCTCGTGCCATACTTCACGGCCAAGTCGGCGATCACACGGGTACCGTCCACGTTGTTACCCACACTCTCACAAGGATTATCCTCCATCATCGGAACGTGCTTATAAGCCGCCGCATGGAATACATAGGCGGGGCGATGCTCCGAGAAGATCTCCTCCATGCGAGACTTGTTAGCGATGTCCGCCACCAAGGTATAGGCGTTGATATCCCGCCAATCCCTCGCCATCATCAAGCGGATGTCGTGCAAGGGAGTTTCCGCCTGATCTACCAAGATCAAGCGATCCGGAGCGAACGAGGCGATCTGGCGCACCATCTCGCCACCGATGCTACCGGCGGCTCCCGTTATCAGGATGCGTTGACCACGAAGCAAGCGGCCCACCGCCTCCATGTCTATCTCTATCTTTTCCCGGGGAAGCAGATCCTCGATCTCAACCTTCCGGAGTTGTGTATGCGTCAAATCGCTCCTTCCATCCCATTCTTGCGCCGCCGGGGTCACGTAGATCTTGATCCCCGCCTCCGCCAAACGGGCCACCATATCCGGCTGTTCCCGGATGGAGTCGCTCTTCAAGGGGGAGACGAAAAGGATCGTCGCCCGCTCCCGGCGCATGGCATCAATCAGCTCCTCATCGAAAGGATACACACGCACTCCCATCAATATACGATTCTGCATGTTCCCGGCCTCCGAGACGAAGCCTGCCAACACGTACTGTGCGGGATCTTGGTTCTGGATGCTCTTCGCCAGACTGATACCGCCCTGCTTCACGCCGAAGATAAAGGCACGTTCAGCCTTCGATTGGCGAAAGGTCGTCACGTAGAAATACTTCACGAACACACGCATTGCCCACATCAAGCTCATCGCCAGCAGGGAGGATAGCACAAGGTCTCGTTTACGGATATACACCAAGTAAGGCGAAAAATCCGTAAACTCTTGGAAGGTCACCACGCAAACCACACCGAACAGCACGGCGAAGCCCACCCGTTGCAAATCCACGAAGGAAGAGTAACGAATGATGCCCGAATACGTACGGAACAGCCTAAAGCCCACCAGATAAGGCACTAGGCAAACACCCCACGTGAGCGACAGGTGCCAAAAGATGCCCATCGTGGCGAAGATCCCGTTATTCAAGGCATATACCAGCAAGCCTGAAAACAGGATCACCAAGCAATCCAACAGGATAATGCTCCAATACGGCAACGCTTTCCTTGAGAAATACCACGTTGAGAGTTTAGAAAAAAGGTTCATCATGAATAAAATTTTGGGTTCATGTCAGCTGGGGCAAGCCCTCCACCTCACCAGCATGCCATCTTCGGTAGTCAGTCAAGGAGGATTCGGGGACGGTCAGCACCACGTAATCCGTCTCGTCCCGCCTCAAAATATGTTTACGGGCGTACGAACGCAACGAGCGATCCGTCACGGACACCATCACGATCGGGAACGGGTAGGCGAACAGGCGCAGCGGCGTGATCTCGCTATCCGGGAAGGTGAGACACAACTGATAGGCAGAACGCTCGAAAGCCACCCAATAAGGACCCGTACAATATAAATGGATCGAGGTACGGTTCGTGCGCTCACGATCCATGATCTCGCTCAGATGCTCGTTTAGTAACGTAACCAAGCGTATGCCAGAAGGAAGAGAAGGCATGTTTTGAATTTTTAATTTTCAATACCCACGTGTTTTAGCCAGCGGTCGTAGTCGGCTAACCGACGGATCAAGGATAATTTACTCTTCTTCGGGGAGGATTCCCGACTCCACGGATCAATCAACTCGTGCGCACGATAATAATAGATACTGCTATCCGTACAACCATAAAGCGTAAGTAGTAATAATGCCAACGACTGCTCCGCACGGATCAAGGGTAAGAACGAGACGATCGTTCCGATCAACGACTTTTGCCGCTCCTCGTCCCCTAGTATCGTATAGGCGGGCAACAAGAGAGAATAGAGCTTGCACCGCATCACGGCAGAATCCAGCTGCAACTCCCCATAGGCACGCAAGGTCTCCGTCGCCAGCTCACGGTCTATAGCCGTAACGCCACCATCCCCCCAATGACGGCCCAACGCCTCATGAAGACCATTTTGTATCCGGGAATTGTCCAAACGGGTATATACATGCTTGCCTTCCTCGGCCAAGCTGATCACCTCATACTCGCCCGGCTGAACACGCAATAAAGGAACCCACATCCAGTTGTCCACGCATACCATTACCTCCCGCTCGCCAACACCGGGCTGTATTACTACACTTGCCTCAACACCTTTGAAACGACCATCCGTGATGCGTATCCGGTCACCTTTACGCAAATAACCCGCTTCCGGCACATACACCGGAAGCTCATCCGAATAAGAACGAGCCACCCAACGCAAGTTTTCCATCTCACGATCGGAGACAAAAGGATACGAGCCACGGCCATCCACGCTAGGCAGGAAATTATACAAGGGAAAATCTCGTTTCAAACGGAAGATCTCATACACAGAAGAGCGGATAAACACATAATTGTAGAGCAACGGACGGTGAGTCTCCACCAAACGCCCCTCACGGCGATGCATCTCCACGAAAGAGGGGGCGAAAAAATCGAACGTAGGCTCGCCCAAACGCACCCTGCGATCTAACTCCTTCTCCAAACCCTTGGCTGGACCTTTGTGACAAGCGGGAAGAGATAACACATACCATCTTACGGTGTGGACATCACGCAATGGTAAAGGGGGAAGATCATGACCCATAGATACTTCAATGCCATATCAGCGCATTCTATTAATACACTGATAATCTAATACTTAAATCAAACATTCTTTTCTATTCCCGAAAATTTTAAAGCAATAGAAACCATGTCAATATCTCTTCTATCGGGACGTGGAAGATCGGCTACTTGGGAAGTAGCGTAAATGTTTATAACAATTATTTTTTGCCCGCAGATGACGCAAGATGACGCAGATGTCCTCCGGACAGGAATTCGTTGAATATGCACCAGCGGTGCGATCTGCGTCATCCGCGTCATCTGCGAGTAAAAATTTTCTTTTATACGATTTATCAAGGTGTGATGGGAAGATTTCGGGAATACGGGGTCAGTTCGTCTCTATTGTCACGTCCATACATCTGGGACAGAAACGAAAATCTTAGGAGAATCATACCGATAAGGCTAACAATAGGCCAATAACTGTTTGTGTTTAGTTATTTTTTACTACATTTGCGGCGTGGAAGATTACGCTACTTCCCAAGTAGCCGATCGCCTACCCCACCTTTGATACATTATTATATATGCTCTCGAAGCAAGCCTTGTTCACCGCAGACATCTTATCCAAAGAGAAGCTCTTCAAATAGATTTGCGTCGTCTTGATCGATTGGTGTCCCAGCAATTCGCTGATCATCTCGATCGGTACACCCTGTTCCTTCAAGGTCGTGGCGAAAGAGTGACGGATTGAGTACGAGGTAACCATTTCCGTCACACCACAGGCATTTGCCAGTTCCTTCAAGGAACTGTTGAAATCAGCCAAGGCAGAGGTATATTCCCGGAAGGCCTCTTCACCCGTTTTCGTCCCACTCAAGAAAGTGAATAGATAAGGAGAATCCCTAAGCGTGTCGGTCATTAACGCAGCCAACAACTCCTTGGCCACAGGCTGTATCTCGACCAACATCGGTGTACCCGTCTTCTGGCGGTTATACCTCAAGACACCATTCCGGATATCACTCTTTTTCAAATGAGCGAAATCGACAAACGCCATACCGCAAAACAAGAACATCAAACACAATGCCCGCTGTGTTTTCCGCAGCCCCGAATCATCCAACGGAGCGGTCATCAACAAACGCAAGGATTCCATAGGCAACGCCTTCTTCTGTTTGCTTTTCACTCCCATGAAAATTCCCTTGAACAAATAACGGGAAAAAGGAGCCTCCCCATTCTCCATCGCCAACCCATACACACGGCGAATCCTACGCATATAAGTAGACACCGTATTCCACGAGCATTCCCGGTCCCGCAAATAGTCTTGATACCTCAAAAGCATTTCCCGGTCGATACGGGTATAAGGAATCACCTCCTGCCCACAAAAACGCAGGAATGAATTCAAGGCATCTTGATAACTCTTGGCGGACGAATAACGTCCTTGCTCTCTCAATCGGGCTATATACATCCGCATACCCTCCGCTAAATCATACTGTTTCATATTTTCACGTATAAAAAAAGTAAATTACAATAAAAAACACGGTTAATTCGTGATTGTCTACTTACATTTGCAGAAAAACAAATACCATGGACAAGATCGTAGAAATAGCCCGGTTCACCTATCCGGCGGATGCCCAACCGCTGATGGCCCTGTTGAGGTCGGAAGGGATAGAATGTTATCTCCGCAATGAGTTAAGCAGCCAGATCATGGCCGGTTACGTAGACGTAGGCGGCGCACGGGTGGAGATTCTGGAAAGCGACGTTCCCCGAGCCATGAAGATCATGGAGGAAGGCGGTTACGACCTGCCCCGGGAAGACGAGCAAGCGGAACCGGTAGAACAAGTCGCCGGATTCGCACGTCATATCCCTTTTCTACGAAAATATCCCTTAGAGAAACAAATCATGATCCTATTCGTCATCATAGCTGTCTTTTTGGCTTTGGTGATTTACTTCGGATCGCTTATTTCCTCAAACTAAACAAATGTAATCAATGGCACGCAGAAAGATAACAAATAGTCAAGCCGTATGTATCACCTTACTATGGGGTGTCTTATGCTACATGCTGCTTGTATACAGCGAAACAATCAATTTCGACGTCATATTTGCCCTTGTAGCCTCCGCTATCATTGTGTTCGTTCCGATCTATAAGAATTTCAAGCATAGAAATGAATAACATTTCGTCGTTTTTTCAAACTTAATATATCTAAATGATATTTTTTACGCATTTTCTCTTTCAATTATTTGCTAGTGTCAAAAATTAGCTTACCTTTGCCACGTCGTTAAACAAACGGCGTACGGATAACAAAATGGTATAACATTCTAAATATAAAATTCAGTCATGAAGGCAAGTGAAGTTTTAGACAACTTGAAAAGAAGATTTCCGAACGAACCGGAATATCATCAAGCAGTATCAGAGGTTTTAGGGACTATCGAGGAAGCTTACAACGAGCATCCGGAATTTGAGAAAAGCAACTTGATCGAGCGCCTTTGTATCCCCGATCGCATTTTCTCTTTCCGTGTAACTTGGATGGACGATAAGGGACAAATCCAGACGAACATGGGTTACCGTATCCAGCACAACAACGCTATCGGCCCGTACAAAGGCGGTATCCGTTTCCACGCTTCCGTAAACCAATCGATCCTTAAGTTCTTGGCTTTTGAGCAAACGTTTAAAAATTCACTGACTACATTGCCGATGGGTGGTGGTAAAGGAGGTTCCGACTTTAGCCCGAGAGGAAAGTCAAACGCTGAGATCATGCGTTTCTGCCAAGCCTTCATCCTTGAGTTATGGCGCCATATCGGTCCGGACACGGATGTTCCCGCCGGCGATATCGGTGTAGGCGGACGTGAGGTGGCTTATATGTATGGAATGTACAAGAAATTGGCTCGTGAGAATACGGGTACATTCACGGGTAAGGGTATCGAGTTCGGAGGTTCCTTGATCCGTCCGGAAGCTACAGGTTACGGAAACGTATATTTCTTGTTGCAGATGCTGAAAACCCGCAACATTGATATCAAGGACAAGGTAGTTTGTGTATCAGGTTCCGGAAACGTGGCTCAATATACGGTAGAGAAATTAATCAGTCTTGGAGCGAAAGTTGTCACGATGTCTGATTCCGACGGTTATATCTATGATCCGGATGGTATCGACCGTGAGAAACTGGATTATATCATGGAGTTGAAGAACTTGTATCGTGGCCGTATCCGTGAATACGCGGAGCAATACGGATGCAAATATGTACAAGGCGCTCGTCCTTGGGGAGAGAAATGCGACATCGCTATGCCGAGCGCAACCCAGAATGAGTTGAACGGCGACGATGCCAAGACTTTATTGGCCAACGGTTGCTTCGCCGTATCCGAAGGCGCTAACATGCCTTCTACGCCAGAAGCTATCGACGCATTCCTTGAGGCCAAGATCCTTTACGCTCCGGGTAAGGCCGCTAACGCAGGTGGTGTATCCGTTTCCGGTCTTGAGATGACTCAGAACGCACAGAAGTTAAGCTGGAGCAGCGAGGAAGTAGACCAGAAACTTCAGAGCATCATGGAAAACATCCACGAGCAATGCGTAAAATACGGAAAGCAAGAGGATGGTTACGTAAACTACGTGAAAGGCGCCAACGTAGCCGGCTTCATGAAGGTAGCTAAGGCTATGATGGCACAAGGAATACTCTAGGTAATTGAAAATTGAGAATTGAAAATTAGTTAGAGAGGAGAGATTGATGATCATATAAGCGAGGGGGATAGGCTTTGAGAGGCTATTCCCCTTTCTTATTTCCGACGAAGTCCCAATTTTCAATTTTCAATTCTTAATTTTCAATTAAAAAGCGGTATCTTAGTGCCGTAAATCGATAAGTATGATAACAGAAGAACTTAGGAAGCTATACCAATCATATACCGGATCACCGGCAGAGGAAATAACGGAGTTACCGTCATCCGGCTCTAACCGCCGGTATTTCAGGATAAAAGGTCCTGAGACGTTGATTGGAGTTAGTGGCACTTCTATTGAGGAGAACGAGGCTTTTATCTATATGGCAAAACATTTCCGGGGGAAGGGCTTACCCGTACCGCAAGTATATGCCAGCTCGGACGACCATTCATTTTATATCCAAGAAGATTTAGGAGATACGCTTCTTTTCAACGCCATCGAGAAAGGCCGTAAAAGCAGTGTATTCGACGAGGAGGAACGCCGTTTATTACACAAGACGATCACCAAACTCCCCGACATCCAGTTCTTGGGGTCCGACGGTTTCGATTTCTCGTATTGCCATCCGCAAGCCGAGTTCAACCAACGGTCTATCCTTTGGGACTTGAATTATTTCAAGTACTGTTTCCTAAAGGCTACCGGGATGGAGTTTCAGGAAAATCGTCTGGAGGATGATTTCTTGAAGATGAGCGACGTATTGTTACGCAGTTCCTCCGCCACGTTCCTATACCGTGATTTCCAGTCACGCAATGTTATGGTAAAGGACGGAGAGCCTTGGTTCATTGATTTTCAAGGTGGACGAAAAGGCCCGGTTTATTACGACGTGGCTTCCTTCCTTTGGCAGGCGAAAGCGAAATATCCGGAGGATCTGAGGAATGAATTACTATCGGATTATATCACGGCCCTACGTAAATATATCCCGGTAGACGAGGCTTACTTCCATAGCCAGCTGCGCCATTTCGTCCTGTTTAGGACCTTGCAGGTATTGGGGGCTTATGGTTTCCGGGGGTATTTCGAGAAAAAGCCTCATTTCATCCAAAGCGTCCCGTTCGCGATCGAGAACCTGCGGCAGTTATTGAAGAATGACTATCCGGAATATCCCTATTTATGCTCCGTCCTTCGTGAGCTTACCGGGTTGAAACAATTCACGGATGATATCCAGAAACATATGCTGGAAGTAAAGGTCATGAGCTTCGCCTATAAAAAAGGAATCCCGAACGACCCTAGCGGGAACGGAGGTGGATTCGTATTCGATTGCCGTGCGATAAATAACCCCGGTAAATACGAGCGTTACAACCATTTCACCGGTTTGGATGAGCCAGTGATCCAGTTCTTGGAGGATGACGGGGAGATCACGAATTTCCTCGAGCATGTCTACCATATCGTAGACGCCTCGGTAAAACGATATATGGATCGTGGATTCACCAATTTGATGATTTGTTTCGGATGTACGGGAGGACAGCACCGTTCGGTCTATTCCGCACAACATCTGGCGAAACATCTTAACACCAAGTTCGGAGTAAAAGTACATTTAGTACATAGAGAACAAAATATAGAACAACTCTTTAACCCTACATTATGAAAGCTATGATTTTCGCGGCCGGTACTGGTTCCAGACTGAAGCCGTTAACCGATCACACGCCAAAAGCGCTTATACCTATCGGGGGCAAACCGATGCTAGAACACGTCATACTGAAACTGAAATCCTCCGGTTTCGACCAGATCGTGATCAATATCCACCATTTAGGCAACCAGATCGTGGATTTTCTGGAGGCGAACAACAACTTCGGTGTCCGGATCGAAATCTCGGACGAGAGCGATTATCTGCTGGACACGGGAGGAGGAATCAAGAAGGCCACTTCTCTTTTATGCGGGAACGAGCCTTTCTTGATACATAATGTCGATATCTTATCGAACGTGGATCTCAAGAAACTATACGATACCCATGTACAAACGAACCCGTTGGCTACCTTACTCGTCAGCCAGCGCAATACCTCACGTTATCTATTATTTAATAAGGAGAATAGACTGTGTGGTTGGCGTAATCATGAGACCGGCGAGGTAAAATCTTACTATCCCTATTTTGACCCGGATCAACACAACGAGTACGCCTTTAGCGGAATCCACGTACTCTCGCCCAAGATATTGGAGCTGATGGAAGAATGGACCGGAAAGTTCTCTATCATTAACTTCTATCTGGCTATTTGCGCCAAAACCGATATCAGGGCTTATATGGCGGATAACCTAAAACTATTGGATATCGGCAAGCCGGAAACCTTGGCCGCCGCCGAGGAATGGCTACGACAAAACATCTAACAAAATATTTCACACATGAAAAAAACTAGTTTTATCTACTTACTCTTGTTGATCGCATTGGGCCTCAGCTCTTGCCAGCAAGAGAAGACTTTCAAGGTTCTTCAATTCAACATCTGGCAGGAAGGCGCTGTCGTAAAAGGAGGCTTTGACGCTATCGCTGACGAGATCGTAAGAAGTAACGCCGATTTCGTTACGTTAAGCGAGGTACGTAATTATCATCAGACCCGTTTTTGCGACCGGATCGTGGAAGCGTTGCGGCAAAGAGGACAAACGTACTATTCTTTCTACACCGAGGATTCCGGTCTGTTAAGCCGCTACCCGATCACGGATAGCACGACCGTCTATCCCTTGAACGATGACAGGGGTAGTATGTACAAGGCCATTACCCACATCGGCGATGCCGAGGTAGCTCTTTACACCGCCCATCTGGATTATCGCAATTGCGCTTATTACGATGCCCGTGGATACGACGGAAATACATGGGACGAGGAACCTCCTGTCACCAATCTGGACACACTCCTATGGTTGAACGAGCAATCTGTCCGTGACGACGCTATCGCTTGCTTCCTAAAAGAGGCGAAAAAGGATCGGGAAGCCGGACGGATCGTTATCCTCGGAGGAGACTTTAACGAGCCTTCCCATCTGGACTGGACCGAGGCGACCAAAGATATGAGAGACCACCAAGGATTGGTTGTTCCTTGGCACGTATCCGTCATGCTGGAGAAAGACGGCTTCAAAGATACGTACCGTGAGATCTTCCCGAACCCTGTAACTCATCCGGGACTTACCTGCCCGGCGGACTGTAAGGATATCGCTTTAGAGAAATTGGTTTGGTCGCCGAAAGCGGACGATAGAGATCGCATCGATTTCATCCATTACGCTCCATTCGAGGGATTAACGCTTACAGATGTATGTATCATCGGTCCGAAAGGTGACATCCTCCGTGGGCAAAGAGAGACGGAAGAGACCTCCGACCCGATCATGACTCCCCTTGGAATCTGGCCTACCGACCACAAAGCGGTTCTTGCCACTTTCCACTTGAAATAAAAAATGGATTCGCGAGACCCGTCTTACCGGCTCGTCTCGCAAATCCACAAACAACTATCTTCTCTTGAAACGCTATCTTTTTATGGTTTCAATACCACGCCAAGACTTTTCTTCCCATCCATCTTAATCGTAATCGGAGCATCAAAACGTACATGACGAAGATATTCCGTCTCCTCTACGGCAGGTTGCGCATTCAAGAACGCCTCATCGAACCAACCATCTCCCTTAAATGGATTAACCGTAAAATAGCCCACTCCGAACGAAGTCAGGTTCTGGAAGAAATGGGTACCTTGACTCGGGTCTACCCGATAATTCTCCAATCCGCACTCCACGATCACCCGTGCGTTACTGATATGCGGCCATTTCACCGGAATACCCAACCAAGAGTCGCTGCTCCCCCATCGGCCGGGGCCGACTAATACGTATCCTTTCTCCTGATCGGTGAACGAACGGTTCATCTTCTCGATCTCATAAGCGATCAACTGATTATTGGATGAATTAAAAGCGCCCGTCTTCACATAGATAATATCCTGTACGTCGCCAACGATACCATGCCCCAAAACACTGGTAGAAGAAAGGATGGTTTCCTCGTTCTTCACCAAGCTCAGATCCTCGTCCATAATCTCTTTATTATCTACGATCGGACGGATTTGCAACAGATAGAAAGTCGCCCTTGTATGATCCGAAGGGTCCATGTTGACAGCGAACTCAATCTCTACCGGACGACCCATTTCCTGCTGCCCGATCCGTAAGATCTGATCCAACGTATCCGCCAGCGGGAATACGTCATGCTGTAGGATATTCACGAAAGAAAGGATCTTACGACCGCCCGGGTAATAACCGTCACGGATAATCTGATCGTACGGATCGTATGTAGAGACAATATATTTCAAGGAGCCTTCAGCGTCAGCGTCCTTCAAGCCCAGCTTCACCAAGTTAAAGGCATCATCTACCGAGAAGGCTTCCGCCATATTCTTCAAATCCAAGGCATAGAAACGAGTCTGAGTCTCCCTAAGAGCGAAATCCATCGTACTCATCTGCAAGATGCTATGGGGATGTCGGGGAGAGAAACGCAAGGTTTGCCCGCCATCGACGATATACTTACCCAATCCCAAGGCGATATTCGCGATCCCATCTTCCGCCTTCTCGTTACCGATCGGATAGAAATTCAAGGAACGGGCCACGCCCGACATCGTCGGATAGAAATGATCATTATAACGGGAGCCCACCACTTCTTGCAAGACGATAGCCATCTTCTCCTGATCGATCAAGTTCGAGGTAGCCGTCATATACGCCTTACTGTCCTTATAAAAGACAGAGGCATACACCGCCTTGATAGCGTCGCTCACCGTACGGAGCATATCGTATTTCTCCTCGATCTTAGGTACCATATACGTAGAATAGATCCCGGCGAAAGGTTGATAATGCGAATCTTCCAGCAGGCTGGAGGAACGCACGGCGATCGGGCTTTTCACCACATCGAAGAAAGCCATCAAGTCCTCGATTAAACGGGAGGGCAAGCTGGCCCGCAAGAAATACCGGAGGATCGTCTCGTCGTCCGCATCGCCCAGCGCTACCGGATACAACTCGTTCGTCTCCATGAACTCGTCGAAGATGTCGGTACAGATCACGACCGTCTTCGGGATATTCACGGCAAAATTATCACTCTCCAGCTTAGGGTATCGCTTCACCATCGCACCGATAAAGGCAAGACCTCTACCCTTACCTCCCAGCGAACCGTCGCCGATACGGGCAAAATTACTATACTCATCAAAACGATCCTTCTGATAAACCGCCACGACACCCGTGTTCTTCATCCGGCGATATTGCACGATCAAGTCGAAAATCAATTTCCGGGCCTCATCCATATCCTTATAGTCACTCACGTCCACATGCTTCAAAACCTCGGCGGGCGGAAACATGGCACGGGAATAAAAGAAACGGGAGAAATGATTCCGGGAGAGATGGTAAACCAACGAATCGTCGGGAATCTGGAAGACTTTCTTTTGAAGGTCTTTCAAATCCTTGATGCGCATAATCTCCTCTTTCGTATGCGGATTCAAGATCACGAAATCGCCGAAACCGAAACGCTGCATGATCTTCTTTTTCAAATCCTGCGGATAACTCTTGGAATTCTTATCGATAAACGAGGCGTTCAGTTCCTTCGCATATATATGGTTGCTGGCCTCCGAAGACTCCAACACGAAAGGAATGATCAAACCCGTTTTCCGTACATACTGTCCGAACTTATAACCGGCATACGGATCTTTCACGCCATTGTGCATAAAACTCATGTCCGAGATAATACCCAACATATTATCCCGATACTGATCAAAGATACGTACCGCCTCCTCGTAATTCCGGGCCAATTTGATCTTCGGACGGCCCCGCATACGCAACGTACGCTGGTGATCGTTCAACGCCTCCTTCGCGAACATCTGGCTCTGCTCCAGCACAAACTTATATAAATGAGGCAAAGCGGACGAATAGAAACGAATGGAATCCTCCACCAACAAGATGATCTGTACCCCCACGCTGGCCGTATCGTCCGGAGCGTTCATCTTATCCTCGATCAACTTGATAATCGCCAGTAACAACTCCGAGTTACCCAACCAGCTGAACACATAATCGATAGCACTCAGATCCTCGTTGGCGATCCGCTTAGACACCTCTTTCGAGAAAGGAGTCAATACAACGATCGGAATATTCGGATAATGCACCTTTATCTCGCTCGCCGCAGCGAATATATCCCGGTTATCCATATTCGGCATGCAAATGATCAATTCGAAGTTCCGGTTCTTCAACTCATTCAAAGCCTCTTCCTCGGTAGTCACCTGCGTAAACCGGGGTGGGTAACGGAGGCTTAAGGAAGTATATTCGTTAAATATCTGCTCATCTACACGCCCGTCATCTTCCAGCATGAAGGAATCATATTTCGTAGCGATAAGCAATACATTATATATACGCTTATTCATTAGATTGGCAAACGGGGTGTCTCTGAACACCAAGTCTTTTAAGTTCGGTATACCGCTCATAATAGATTCTGATAGAATTATTCGAGTCAAATGTAAGGAAAAATAATAACTATTGAAACATGAAAGTACGCATTCTGACTCTAACTGAAGATTTTTAGGTTTTCACTGATAAAAAGTAAGCGAAACTCTTGGTCATTCCAAAGAATTACCTACATTTGCCAACAGAATGTTATCCTTTTAAAGAATATAAATGCTATGAAGACTGAAGTTATTTTATCAGCGCTAGAGGCAAAACATCCGGGAGAAAAGGAGTATTTGCAAGCAGTAAAAGAAGTGCTTTTATCAATTGAGGAAGTGTACAACCAACATCCGGAATTTGAGAAAGCGAAAATCATTGAACGCCTAGTTGAGCCGGAACGTATTTTCACTTTCCGTGTGCCTTGGGTAGATGATAAAGGTGAGATACAAGTTAACTTGGGATACCGTGTTCAGTTCAACAACGCAATCGGCCCGTACAAGGGAGGCATCCGTTTCCACCCGTCCGTTAACTTGTCTATCTTGAAATTCTTAGGATTCGAGCAAACATTTAAAAACGCTTTGACAACCCTTCCGATGGGTGGTGGCAAAGGTGGTTCCGATTTCGCTCCGAGAGGAAAGAGCGACGCCGAGATCATGCGTTTCTGCCAAGCGTTTATTCTTGAATTATGGCGTAATCTTGGTCCGGACAGGGATGTTCCGGCTGGCGATATAGGCGTAGGTGGCCGTGAGGTCGGTTATATGTACGGTATGTACAAGAAATTGGCTCGCGAGAATACGGGTACGTTCACGGGTAAGGGCATGGAGTTCGGAGGCTCTATCCTTCGTCCGGAAGCTACCGGCTTCGGCGCTCTTTACTTCGTACATCAAATGTTGGAGACTCACGGAATCGATATCAAGGGTAAGACGGTCGCCATCTCCGGTTTCGGCAACGTGGCTTGGGGTGCCGCTACAAAGGCAACCGAGTTGGGCGCTAAAGTGGTTACTATCTCCGGTCCTGACGGATATATCTATGATCCGGCGGGTATCTCCGGCGAGAAGATCGACTATATGTTGGAATTGCGTAATTCCGGAAATGATATCGTAGCTCCTTACGCAGACGAATTCCCGGGCTCTACCTTCTATCCCGGCAAGAAACCTTGGGAACAAAAAGTAGATATAGCCTTGCCATGCGCTACCCAGAATGAGTTGAACGAGGCTGACGCTCGTAAGTTGATCGAGAACAAGACTTTGTGCGTAGCTGAGGTTTCTAACATGGGTTGTACGGCTGAGGCTGTAGACTTGTTCATCGAGCATAAGCAATTATTCGCTCCGGGTAAGGCTGTCAACGCCGGTGGTGTAGCTACTTCCGGATTAGAGATGACTCAGAACGCTATGCATATCTCATGGACTGCCGCCGAGGTAGACGCTAAATTACATCAGATCATGAGCGCAATCCACGAACAATGCGTAGCTCACGGTAAAGATGGCGAATATATCAATTATGTAAAAGGTGCGAATATCGCAGGCTTCATGAAAGTAGCGAAAGCTATGATGGCACAAGGTATCGTATAAGAATAAGGTCAGTTTAGGCTAAATAAAAACATAGTTATGAATTCTTTGAACCTTAGTTATGGTTTGAGAATTTCATAACTATGTTTTTTAAGCTCATATCAGCGGACTTTCCCGGGGTTCTTAGCGATAAAATCCTTCCATCCCGTATACTTCTTTTCCGAGATCGGATTATTGGTTTGGAAATAATGACAAACAGCCGCCGCCAACCCATCCGTAGCGTCCAATTGCGGAAGCATGGACTCATCCGGTATCTTCAGATAGCGTTGTAGCATGCCGGCCACTTGTTCTTTCGCCGCATTTCCATTCCCCGTGATCGAGAGCTTGATTTTTAGAGGGGCGTACTCGAAGATCGGGATATCCCGCTCCAAGGCCGCAGCCATCGCTACCCCTTGCGCCCTTCCGAGTTTCAACATACTCTGTACGTTCTTCCCGAAGAAAGGCGCCTCGATAGCCAACTCATCCGGATGGTATTGATCGATCAAGGCCAAGACCCGTTCGAATATCTTACGCAGACGGAGATAATGATCCTCATATTTATTCAATTGCAGGATTCCCATAGCTTCCAGCTTCGGTTTATTCCCCTCGATCTTCAAGATTCCGTATCCCATCACGATCGTACCGGGGTCTATGCCTAATATAATACGGTCCTTGATCATTTAGGTAGCTCTATATCTTCCAACAGGGTAGAGAATCCTGCGATTTTCTCTTTATAACGTCCTATCAAATCTTGCTGCAAGGCTCCGCCTTCCTTACGCACCCACTCATTCAACGAATCGATATCCCTCGTATGAAACTGTACGGAAAAACTTTCACCTTCCTCATTCCGCGAATCCAAGATCCGTCTCAAATAAGGACTATAAAGGATACCGCTCTCGGAGGCTTTCGGTATATAACTATTCTTCAAATATTCCAGACACTCATCCACGATATCCTTATGGATATGAAAAGTCGTATTATAAATTATCATCTTCTTTCCTTTCTCTTGAAATTTCTTATACAAAGATAGCGCATATATCAAGAAAAGCCTTATATTTGCACATGAATTAACAAGACGGGGCATTAGCTCATCTGGCTAGAGCGACAGACTGGCAGTCTGTAGGTGATCGGTTCGAGTCCGATATGCTCCACCAATAATAAATTAAGCGGTTACAAAACAAGTAGCCGCTTTTTTTATTGATAAAAATCGTTTTGTTTTGGCGTTTTGTTGCATTTGGTGACGCAAATTTGACGCAAATAATAACGCTGTTGCGTTCATTGCATTTCCGGTTTAACACCCAGTTTAACCTTACCTCCCAAACCTCGCTAGAACCGCAGCCTTATCAAACAAAATTAGGCAGTTACCTAAAAAGATAACTGCCTAATTTTGTGAGCCGAAAGCCGGACTTGAACCGGCGACCTACGCATTACGAATGCGTTGCTCTACCAGCTGAGCTATTTCGGCAACATTTGTTTCTTTATTTCGGGCGCAAAGATACAGGGTTTATTTGACATCTGCAAGAAGATTCGCTAAAAAATCATCTAAATCTGCATCTAAATCTTTTAATAGAGGATCGTCCAGACGAAGCATATCATCATCGATGAAGAGAAGTTCCTCTATTACAACAAAATCCTCATCGGTCAAGCTAACAGAAAGAGGCTTCATGAATCGGGGGACGTCAAAAATATTCTTGGTAGACAAGATCGTAAGAACCGCCTTCACCGAAGCGGCAACCCGCTTATTGAATGCGTTCTCCTCCTCGTTCGAGTTCACCCAATCGAAGATAACGATCTTTTCGATCAAATGCTCCTCATCATCATAAATTTGCAGTTCCCCGCTTTCCGCATCAGCCTGCACATATAAGTCGCTTATAAAATTACCGGACTCATCCTTGGCCAGCTTTTCAACAGCCGACGTAAAAGCGTTCTCGATGAGGGATTGAACCTTTGCCATATTTGCGTTCATATATTAATTCTCCTTTATTCGAATATGCGTCAAAAGTAATAATAATTCACCGAATAACGCCGTTAATCCTCACCAAATTGCACATTTAGTTTCTTATCGGAACGAATTCGTTCGGCCAACGCCTGTACATAGAGTTCCAATAATTTGGTACTCTTATCATTATCACCATTATTACGCTTGAATAAATCGTATGATTTATGAGCCCACTCATAGGCTTCTTTTAAAGCTCCTCTCATCTCATGGCATAGGGCCAGATTAGAGGCCGCCTTCGCCCGGCTTTTCCAGTTTTCCGTACCCCGGTAAAGCCCGGACCAACGATCTTCCGCCATATCCCATTTCTCATTAGCCGCATAAGCGGAAGCCTCTTTCCAACGTGAACCCATTCCGGTAAAGTACCAACGAGTCTCCTTCTCCCAATGAGGAACAAAATTAGCGTAGACCTTCGCCCCGAAATATTTACCGGCCCCACGCAAAGCATTCTCCGGAGAGGGCAATACCTTATCCAAGATCGGCATATAATCCGCACTTTCCGCCCAATAAATACTATCTTTCATATGTACCGTCGCCAGTGGAGCCTCACGATCGGGAACGTAACTGCGTATCACGCCAGCCATCTGCACGTCGATCATTCCCATTACATACCCTTCGCCCAAGGTACCTACGCTTTTCTTCATATCGAACAGCAAGCGGTCGATGGAGATAACCGCATCGGCACCGGTCTCATCGCATAGCGACGCTACTTGCCCTTGGGTAAGTTTCGTATCCAGAAACGCCTGATTATCTTTTCGAACCGCATCATGGTAAAGCAATACGTCGTTAAAATAAGAAGCCTCCACGATAGCCTCCCCTAAAGTACGGCAAGCGTCAAACAGCGCACTATCCGCTTTCGCTTTGCAAGTATCTTGCCTCTCTCCCTGCAAGGTGTATTCGTAACCCGCATCCTCCGGTTGGGGGACGGCATTGTTTACGATAAGTACCTTGGCGACATTCTCAGGAAACGTCACCTCCGCAGGATTATACGTCTCGATACCTACATAATTAATCGTGCTACAAGCGGACAACAAACCCGCTATGCCTATAAAAAGAATGCTTCTCATCTTCATCTATTTAAAAGGGGGCGATTTACGCCCCCACATTATGTCAAATCACTCACAGCCTTGAAATAGCCGATAGACTCCGCGATCCCCAAGAAGGGGTCTTTCATGTCTTTCTCGTATTCCAAGCTACACATTCCCGTGTAATTAACTTCCCGCATCATACGGATCAGCGCAGGAAAGTCGATCTTTCCACGACCGATCTCGATCCCGACTCCCGCCTTCGAAGAATCCGTCACGTCCTTGATGTGCATATCGAATACCCGGGTATGGTATTTCTTCAAGTCGGCGACAGGATCACAGCCGTTTCGCAAGTCATGCCCGACATCCAGACACATACCGATACGGGGGTCTAAATCCTTCGTATGCTCCCAAACGTCCGTAGCATCGGGATACGTCTTAATATCAGGACCGTGCAAGTGGATAGCGTAATGAAAATCATACTCCTTCACTTTTTTATCCACATAGGGTAAAAGCTCGTAATTCGGGACACCGACGATTAACTTCACTCCTACCCGCTTCGCATAATCAAACGCACGATCTATCTCTTCCTCACTCTTCATATAAATAGGACCTACGGCATATCCCGTCACTTTATGGGCAGCGCATTTATCATGAAAAGCCCTAATCTGCTCATCCGTACTATTCAACGGCAAATGGAAATCCTTGATGCAAAGATAATGGATATCTAATCGTTCCAACGTCTTCAACGTCGTATCTAAATCAAAATTAACGAAAGTATATCCCGCCATTCCCAGATGGAACGGGTTTACGGCCTTCGGGGCTTTTGGCTTTACAGGGTCCGGCAAAGCGGCCCGGGCGATCGTGGAGGTACCTAATAAAAGGGCACCCGCCAATCCTTGTTTAAAAAATGTACGTCTTGAGTGTTTCATGGTCTATTACAATATTATATATAATGTATACTGTTTATCTTGGGAAAATAACGCTAAAGGTAGAGCCTACCCCTTGCTGGGAAGTCACTTCTATACGACCGCCGAGCTTTGTGACCAAAGCCTTGGAGATAGCCAATCCCAAGCCGACTCCATTGGTCCATTGCGTCAACTTGACAAAACGATCGAAAACCCGTTCCAATTGGTCGTCCGGGATTCCCTCGCCTGTATCCGTCACATAAAAGCGGATTTCCTGCTCCGTCACGTCATACCCGAAGCAAATATAACCTTTTTTCGTGTGCTTGATAGCATTCGTCAATAAATTAGTGAGGACTTGCGTTAATCTACTCCGATCGGTATAAAGCGTAAAAGGTTGGCAATCATCCAATCGAAGTTCTACATTTTCGGGCATACGTAATAAAATGATACTATAGATATCTTTCATTAAAGCCTTCATTTCATGATTCGCCAAAACGAAAGTCAACGTATTCGACTCGATTTTCGATATATCCAATACGTCTTCTATCAAGCGTTGCAACAATTCATTATTACTTTGTATAATATTGGAGAGTTCATGACGAGTTTCCGCATCTTCCTCATCGGCGATCACCTGCGAGAATCCGACGATGGCGTTCAATGGCGTCCTGATCTCATGATTCATGTTTGCCAAGAACGCAGATTTCAGGTGATCCGCCTCCTCCGCTTTCTCTTTTGCGATCTTTAATCGTATCCCCGCACGATGACGGGCATAGGCGACTATACCCAAGCCCGCACATAGTAACAACACCAAGACAAATCCTCCTCGAAGCATCAAGATACGGACACGCGACTTTTCCGCCTCTAGCTCCAGTTTCTTACTTTGTATCTCTAGTTTTTCCACCTCTCGTTGGGTTTTCAACTTCGCTAAATCCTCGTAATATTTTACCCGCATAATCGAGTCGTGCACTTCTTTAGAATCTCTGTAAGCCCTAGCCGCTTCCATCCCTCTTCCAAGCTTATAATAGAGATCCGCCTTAAAATCCTCCACTGAGACCCAATCACTAAAGCGTTTCTTATCCAAGAGCATTAGTTCCAATTTGTTCGCCAAATCAATGGCCTTCTCATATTTCCCCGCTAAAGCGTAATAATTCATCCAAAGGAATTGAGGCAGGATTTGCTCGGCATTCATATTATTCTTCTTTTCGATATCCTCCATCATCCTCAAGTGCTGATAAACCAAGGAAGGCTCTTTTTCCGCCACGTAATACTGGGCCGAGTAATAATGATAGCGATCTTTTAAAAAAGCGACAGTATGTTCCGCATCCAATTGAGTAATGTCCTCTTTCTCGCACTCTTGTATGCAAGAATCCAATTTATTCAAATACTCCAATCGCAAATCCTTCGTAAGCAACAGCCGTAACACGTAATACCAACGCATCCTAGAGGCATTACGTTCTTCCATGCGAGATAAGATCTCCCGGCTTAATTGAATACCCTCCTCATCCAATCCTATATTAAAATAGAAATTCGCTAAAGCTTGGTTTGCCATATCCACCCCATCCGGATAATTAAAATAGGTCGCAAGATTCCTCAAGCTATCCACCTCCCGGATTACCAATCCCTGCATCCCCTCATTCGCTAAAGAATAGATATTCCATCCTTTCGCCCTACATAATTCCTCGATCCGGTTTGTCGCGATGAAAAGGGGTTCCGCTATTTTCAAATATATTCGCAAGCTATCCGGATCTTGCATATAGTAATAACGCATCAAGAATAGTAAGGCATTTCCTTTGTAATAATCGTTACGTTGCCTCTGTGCCTCTTCTAATAGCAAATCCGCATATACTTTATATACTTTGTTATGCGTATTGGCATAAAGTAATTCGTTCAAGCGTATTAGTTTACTACTATCCGGCAAAACCTTGATTTCTCTTCGTAAGCTATCGACAAACGTGTCACCTTTCGCCCTATCCGGAATAAGCAAAGTTAGAATCAACGTCCAACAACCAATAAAAAACAATCTCTTCATATATACCTTGAAAAGTTAGCACGACTATCCATTATTCAATGCCCGGCAAGTTAATAAAAATTTAAATGCCAAGACATCAACATAAACAAGTTTAATATCACATTTTCAACTTATACAACAAAAAGCCTATATCAACCAAAAAAAGATTGATATAGGCTCTTATTTCAAAGAAACGGCCGTTCTATTTATTTTGTCAAGGCAGCGATACTTTCCTCGATAGACTTAATCTTCGATTCGGCATCGGCTTGCTTTTTCTTCTCCATCTCGATTACTTTCGCCGGGGCTTTGCTCACGAAGTTCTCATTGCCTAATTTCTTCATGACAGAAGCCAAGAAACCTTTTTGGTATTTCAATTCTTCTTGAAGCTTAGCCAACTCTTCCTCCACATTGATCAGATTGCCTAAAGGTACGGCATATTCAGTCGTACGGACCAAGAACGATACAGCACCGGCCGCTTTCTCCTCTACCTTGGAGATGGAAGAGAGATTGCACATCTTAGCGATTACGGCGTTGAACGCCTCATTGTGCTCACCCACGATCTGTAATTCCAACGCGTCCTTATTCGGTATATTCTTTTGCAAACGAATGGTACGGACACCGCCAACGATCTCTTTCACGATCTCGAAAGCATCCAAATAAGCGCTATCTATAACCGCTATTTCCGGCATTTGGGCAACCATCAAGCTCTCACCTTCCTTGCGAGGCTCAAGGGCTTGCCATAATTCCTCGGTAATAAACGGCATGAAAGGATGAAGCAAACGAAGCAAGGCATCGAAGAAACCTAACGTAGCCTCATAAGTAGCCTTGTCGATCGGCTGCTGATACCCCGGTTTTACCATCTCCAGATACCATGAGGAGAACTCATCCCAGAACAATTTATAGACAGCCATCATCGCTTCGCTCAGACGATATTTACTGAAAGAGTCGTCTACCTCGGCAATCGTCTTATCCAGCTGCATCTTGAACCATTTCACGGCGATAGCGGAAGCCTCCGGCTGAGCGATCGTATCGTCTACCGTCCAGCCCTTCACCAAGCGGAAAGCATTCCATATCTTATTATTGAAGTTACGTCCTTGCTCACACAAAGCATCATCGAAAGGAATATCATTTCCGGCAGGAGCCGCAAGCATCAAGCCCATACGCACGCCGTCCGCACCGTATTGCTCGATCAATTGCAACGGATCGGGAGAGTTTCCTAAAGATTTGGACATCTTACGTCCCAGCTTATCGCGAACGATACCCGTAAAGTAGACGCTCTTGAACGGCATTTTCCCTCTGTACTCATAGCCGGCCATAATCATACGGGCTACCCAGAAGAAGATGATATCCGGTCCGGTTACCAAATCACTGGTCGGATAGTAATAATTGATTTCCTCGTTATCCGGGTTATTGATACCGTCGAACAGGGAGATCGGCCACAACCAAGAGGAGAACCAAGTATCCAATACGTCCTCGTCCTGACGCAAATCAGACATGGTCAGATTCGGGTTACCACATTTCTCTTTCGCCAGTTCCAAAGCTTTCTCTTCCGTCTCGGCTACCACGTAACCACCTTCCGGCAAGAAGTAAGCCGGGATACGGTGTCCCCACCAAAGCTGACGGCTGATACACCAGTCCTTGATATTCTCCATCCAATGGCGGTAGGTGTTCTTGAACTTCGGCGGA
This sequence comes from Parabacteroides sp. B2-S-102, assembly GCF_023656665.1. NCBI lineage: Bacteria > Pseudomonadati > Bacteroidota > Bacteroidia > Bacteroidales > Tannerellaceae > Parabacteroides > Parabacteroides sp. B2-S-102. The sequence continues at coordinate 175,928 of NZ_JAMOKM010000003.1, forward strand.
TAGAACTTGATATCGTCCTTCATGACCGGCTCCAAGGCGATCTGGGCTAGATGTTCCATCTTCAAGAACCATTGCATAGACAATTTCGGTTCGATAGGCACGTTCGTACGCTCCGAGAAACCCACCTTGTTCTCGTAAGCCTCTACCTTCTCCAAAAGACCGGCGTTACGCAAGTCTTCCTCGATCTGCTTGCGGACATCGAAACGATCCATGCCCACATACAGGCCGGCAGCCTCGCTCAACGTACCGTTATCGTTAAATATATCGATAGAAGGCAAATTATATTTCTCGCCCAGCATATAGTCGTTTACATCGTGTGCCGGGGTCACTTTCAAACAGCCCGTACCAAACTCTATATCCACGTAATCATCCTCGATCACCGGAATCTCACGGCCTACCAGCGGAACGATCACTTTCTTTCCTCTCAGATGTTGGTTCTTCGGGTCGTTCGGGTTGATACACATCGCCGTATCTCCCATAATCGTCTCCGGACGGGTAGTAGCGACAACAGCGTATCCCTCCTCGCCTACGATCTTATAGCGAAGATAGTACAGCTTGCTATGCTCTTCCTTATAGATAACCTCCTCATCGGACAGGGCCGTCAGCGCCTTAGGGTCCCAATTCACCATACGCACGCCCCGGTAGATCAAGCCCTTCTTATATAGATCGACAAAAACCTTGATGACACTTTCCGAACGTTTCTCGTCCATCGTGAACGCCGTACGATCCCAATCGCAGGAAGCCCCCAATTTACGAAGCTGCTTCAAGATGATACCGCCATGCTCTTCTTTCCATTCCCAAGCGTGCCGCAAGAACTCGTCGCGAGTCAGATCGGTTTTCTTGATTCCTTGCCCGGCCAAACGATTCACTACCTTCGCCTCCGTAGCGATCGAGGCATGGTCCGTACCCGGTACCCAACAAGCGTTCTTACCCATCATACGGGCACGGCGAACCAAGATATCTTGGATCGTATTGTTAAGCATATGTCCCATGTGCAATACGCCGGTGACGTTAGGGGGCGGGATTACAATCGTATACGGCTCACGGCCGTCTGGCTTTGACTTAAAGAAGCCGTTATCCAACCAATACTGATACCACTTCCCCTCTACTTCAGCGGGATTGTACTTACTAGCGATTTCCATATTTTTATAACTAATTAGTCTTTACACATTTCTCGATCCGCGAAAGTACAAAAAATATAGACAAAAAACGCTGAGTATCGGGAAATATAGTCGGCCGAGACAATAGGCATTCTCTCTCGGACAAACCACTATTCTATAAACCACGGCATGGTTTGTAAAGACCAAGTCGTAGATTATATAGATCACGACGTGATTTATAAGGACCACGCCGCTATTTTGAAAATAGAGTGAATGGCAATTACTTTTACATCCGGGGATTTGAAGGTTTATTCCTATAACAAGCAAACTATTTATAACGGTTTTTCTATTCCGCACTATTGCAGTTTCGCGTAAATGCCTGTATCTTCGCGTACTATAAAAAATAGATATGAGAAAGCGATCTGAGTATAAAGGAGGGGATAATCGACGTAAACCCTCTAAAGAACGACAGGTAACGGTGGGTGAAAGTAACACTTTGCTACCTTTCCTGTTCGAGTTATTAAAAGAACAAAGCCGTTCATCCGTGAAAGGATTATTGAGCAGGGGACAGATCTCGGTAAACGGGAAAGTCACCCGGCAGTTCGATGCCCCGCTGAACCCTAACGATACGGTCGGGATCAACTATGGAAGAGGGAAGGTGGAATTCAACAATCCGTTACTTAGAATTGTTTGGGAAGATGATGACCTCATCGTGATCAACAAGCGGGAAGGTTTGCTATCCGTATCTACCGATCGTATCAAAGAGCGTACGGCCTACCGTATACTGAGCGATTACTTGAAAGAATGCGACCCTCGCAACAAGATATTCGTCTTGCACCGTCTGGACCGAGACACATCGGGTATCATGATGTTCGCCAAGAACCAGAAGGTAAAAGAGCAACTACAGTCCAACTGGAGCGAGGCTATCACGCAACGGACCTACGTGGCCGTGATAGAGGGACGACCGGAGAAAGACACGGATTTGATCGTATCCAACCTCGTGGAGAACAAGCATATGCAAGTGTACGTGACACAAGATGGTGACGGGAAGGAAGCGATCACACGCTACCGACTCCTGCAAACGAACAATCGCTATTCGCTCGTGGAACTCGATCTGGAGACGGGACGCAAGAACCAAATCCGTGCGCAGATGCAATCCATCGGCCATCCGATAGCCGGAGACTCTAAATACGGGGCGGAGACAAATCCTGCCGGACGCTTGATGCTCCATGCCCGCAGGCTCTGTTTCATCCATCCGGTAACAGGCGAGGAGATGCGCTTCGAGACACGGATCCCGGAGAAATTCACATCGACAGCAAAGTAATCTATCAATAAAGGACAAAAAATGAAGAAACTCATCAGTTCGATCATGCTGGCGCTAATAGCGCTGGTAGCGCAGGCGCAAATACTTACGCCTGTCAAGTGGAAAATTAAACTAGACGACAAGGGCGGCGCACCCGAGAAAGAGATCGTCTTTACCGCCACGGCGGACAAAGGTTGGCACCTGTATGACATGAACCTGCCGGAAGGAGGTCCTGTTTCTACATCTTTCACATTCGAGACATTGAATGGAGCTGAACTGATCGGTCAACCGGTTCCTTCGGTAAAGCCGACCACGGTTTACGACGAGCAATTTGCCATGAATCTTCGTTGGTATCCGGGTACGGTATCGTTCACCCAAAAACTAAAGGTTACCGATCCCGCTAAATTCAAGGCGGAGGGCGAGGTGGAATTTATGGCTTGTAATGACGAGACTTGTCTTCCCCCGGATCAAATACCTTTCTCTTTCGATAAGAAAAGTATCCATGTAGATCCAGCTCTGGCAGCTAACAGCTCGACTACAGAGGTGGATAAAGAGGACGCCACGGCCATACAGCCGGATACGCAAGTCGTAGCGGAAGAGGCCAGCGAGTTGAACACTCCGGACCCTGCCGCTAAAGAGACACCGGCTACGACATCTCCTAAAGCGTCCGACAGCTTAACCGACAGCCCGAATCTTTGGTCTCCGGTGATCGACCAATTGAAATCGTTCGGCGACTCTACGGTATCTGCGGCAGATACCTCTTGGTTATTCATCTTCTTCGCAGGTTTCTTAGGTGGTTTGATCGCCTTATTGACTCCTTGCGTTTGGCCGATGATCCCTATGACGGTTAGCTTCTTCCTGAAACGTACGAAAGATCGTAAGAAAGCGATTCGCGACGCTATCACCTATGGGTTATCTATTATCGTAATCTATTTGGTGATGGGCTTGTTGATCACCGGTATCTTCGGAGCGAGCGCATTGAATGATTTATCAACGAACGCGATCTTTAATATCCTGTTCTTCTTGCTGTTGGTAGTATTCGCAGTCTCCTTCTTCGGAGCCTTCGAGCTGGTATTACCTGCGTCATGGACTAGCAAATTGGATAGCAAGGCCGATTCGACGACCGGCGTATTGAGTATTTTCTTTATGTCGTTTACGTTGGTATTGGTATCTTTCTCTTGTACGGGCCCGATTATCGGAACCTTGTTGGTACAGGCTGCTTCTATGGGTACGGCGGTAGGACCGGCTATCGGTATGTTTGGTTTCGCCTTGGCGTTATCCATCCCGTTCAGTGTCTTCGCCATCTTCCCGAATATGCTGCAAAGTATGCCGAAATCCGGCGGATGGTTGAATTCCGTGAAGGTCGTATTGGGCTTCTTGGAGTTGGCATTGGCTTTGAAGTTCCTTTCCGTAGCGGATTTAGCGTATGGTTGGCGTTTACTAGACCGTGAGGCTTTTATCGTGCTTTGGATCGTGATCTTCAGCTTATTGGGTGTTTATTTATTAGGAAAGATCAAGTTTAGCCATGATAGCGAAGTAAAATATGTATCTGTTCCTCGTCTGTTCATGGCGATTATCTCTTTCGCTTTCGCCATTTACATGGTTCCGGGACTTTGGGGCGCTCCGTTAAAGGCGATCAGCGCGTTCGCTCCTCCGTTGTATACACAAGATTTCAATCTATACAAAAACGAGGTACACGCCGCGTTCGACGATTATGAATCCGGTATGGCTTATGCCAAGAAGGTAAATAAACCCGTCATGATCGACTTCTCCGGTTTCGGTTGCGTAAACTGCCGTAAGATGGAGGCTTCCGTTTGGACGGATCCTAAGGTGAAGCAAATGCTAGAAAATGATTACGTGCTAATCACTCTCATGGTAGACGATAAGACGAAACTCCCGCAACCCATCGAGATCCAAGAGAACGGAAAGACTCGTAAGCTGAAGACGATCGGTGATAAATGGAGTTATTTGCAACGAAGCAAGTTCGGTTCTAATGCCCAGCCATTCTACATCTTATTGAATGACGAGGGACAGCCGCTCGGACCTTCATACGCATTCAATGAGGATGTTTCCAAATACATCCAGTTCCTTCAAAACGGATTGAAAGAATTCAAGAAAGAACAACAATAAAACAAACAGAGGGCCGGGTTCTACCCTGCCCTCTTTCTTTTACAATCATTATAGAATAAGTAAATAATATGGCAACTAGAGAAGAGAAGATGGAAGCCTTCGGGCAATTACTCGACATTCTGGATGAATTACGGGTAAAATGCCCTTGGGATCGTAAACAGACAAACGAGAGCCTCCGCACGAATACGATCGAGGAAACCTATGAACTATGCGAGGCCTTGATGCGTGAGGATAACACAAACATAAAAAAAGAATTAGGAGACCTATTATTGCACATCGTCTTTTACTCCAAGATCGGCGAGGAAAAAGAAGCTTTTGATATCAAGGATGTCTGCGACAGCCTTTGCCAGAAACTGATTTACCGCCATCCACACGTATTCGGAGATACCTCCGCCGATACCGTTCAAAAGGTAGAGCAAAGCTGGGAGCAGCTTAAGTTGAAAGAAAAGGGGGGTAACAAAACCGTGCTGGAAGGTGTTCCCGCTTCCCTACCTTCCGTAGTAAAAGCGCATCGCATCCAAGATAAGGCCCGTAACGTAGGTTTCGACTGGGAACAACGTGATCAAGTATGGGATAAGGTACAGGAGGAATTTAATGAGTTGAAAACCGAGATAGACAGGATGGACGCAGACAAGATGGAAGCTGAGTTCGGAGATCTCTTCTTTAGCTTGATCAACGCTGCCCGCCTATACAAAATAAACCCGAACAACGCATTGGAACGCACGAACCAGAAGTTTATCCGCCGCTTTAATTATCTGGAGGAACATACGATCCAAGAAGGTCGTTCCTTGAAAGAAATGACATTGGAGGAAATGGACCAACTATGGAATGAGGCCAAGGCCAAAGGCTTATAAAGCAAGGATAAGGGCAAAACAAAAGGGGAACCGACATCACGTCGCCACCCCTCCCTTAACTTAAACGCCAAAACTAAATCTAAACAAAAAACACAAATAATGATAATATTTTACTTTTTCTGTTTTTCTTCCTTTTTATTGTCCCGACCACTCTTCATGAAATTCCGGACAAACTTATATTCCGCATTTCGGTACTTATAGACCTTTTCGGGAGAAAGTATCTTCTTGAATCTCTCAAAATACTCTTTTTCCAACTGTGCCTCTTTTATCTCAACATCCAGACATTCGTCTATCACCTTGTTGTAATCAGCATCTGTCGGATTCTCCTTATGTCGAATTTCTTTTGATAACTTACGATATTCACGACCTACCTCAAATTTTTTCTGTCGCAACTCATTGCATAAAGGAATAAATTGTGCAGCTTCCTCAGGTGTAAGGCCAACTTCAGCCGTAATAAAAGCATTCCGCCTTGCTTCGAATGCTTCTCTATCAAAATGTCTTTGCTCTTTCTTCTCTTGTGCCGTAGCATTGAAAGAGAGCAGAACCGAAATCGCCACAAATGTAATAAAAAATATTTTATTCATACAAGTATTATTACAAAAATCTTCGATAAAATTACTATTTTAAACTTTATTCAGAATAGGAAAGTTCCTCATCTAAGAGATAATTGGCGTACTGAGCTTCCAAATACTCCAAATACTCCTCATCTTCTTCCGCTTCAATAGCGTCTAAAGCCGTTGTCGGGACTTCCGTCCGGACCAGTAAAGAATCAGACGCAGTACTACCATCGGAACCGTTTATTCCCACGATAGCCTTGAAAAACAAACCAAGACCAGCGAATACCGCAGCCATGTACAACCACGGACGAACACGATCCATCAAGGAAATCCGTTTCGCCCTCTCCTCCGGCTTCTCGGGGAGCTGACTCATGATCCGCTCCGTAAGCCCTTCCATATACCCTTCCGGTACAGTGAAAGGATTAGTTCCTTTCAAGCGATCTAGGTTGTTTTCTTCTTTTTTCATACTTTTTCTCTTTTTATATTGCTTTGACAGCGATTCGGGCAAAAGGTTTAAACCTCTTTTGTTAAAAACTCCTCGATTTTTTTCACCGCATGATGATACGAGGCCTTCAAAGCCCCGACAGAGGTACCTAGTATCTCGGACATCTCCTCGTACTTCATCTCCTCGTTATACTTCATATTGAAAACCAAGCGTTGTTTCTCCGGCAAGGTAAGAATAGCGTTTTGCAATCTTACCTGTATCTCGTCACCATCGAAGTATTCATCCCCTTTCAAACGTTCCAGCAAAAAGGTATCCGCATCGTCGATAGATACGTTATTCATATTTCGCTGTTTATTTAGGAAAGTAATGCATTCGTTGATTGCGATCTTATAAAGCCATGTAGATAATTTGGCCTCACCGCGAAAAAGCTCGATGTTCGTCCAAGCTTTCAAAAATGTATTTTGGAGTAAGTCGTTCGCATCCTCATGATCCAGTACCATCTTTCGTATATGCCAATACAACTTCTCGCCATACAAGCTTACGACCTTGGCGAAGGCCTCACGTTGTCGGGCCGGGTCCCGAAGCTGTACTACAATTTCGTCTTCTGTATAGGATTGCATTTTTTCTATTTTGGGAAGTGCCCAGAACAGGACTCGAACCTGCACGATCGCAAAACCACTCGCACCTGAAACGAGCGCGTCTACCAATTCCGCCACCTGGGCTTTTTTTAATCATTCTGAAGCGCAACCTATCGGTATTGCGCATACAAAGGTAATCGTTTTTTCCAATTAGCAAGCAAATGAAAATAAAAAAAGCGACCGTCCCTTCCGGAACGGCCGCCCATATCATTAATCACGGGAGTCGATTACATCATACCGCCCATTCCGCCACCCATACCCGGGTTCATCGGAGGCATAGCCGGAGTCTCTTCTTTTTTCTCAGCGATCACGCACTCAGTAGTCAAGAACATACCTGCGATAGAAGCAGCGTTCTCCAATGCTACGCGAGTTACCTTAGCTGGGTCGATTACACCAGCCTCGCACAAATTCTCGAAACAGTCCTTACGAGCGTTGTAACCGAAGTCGCCCTTGCCTTCCTTCACTTTCTGAACGATAACGGCACCTTCCTTACCAGCGTTAGCTACGATCTGGCGAAGCGGCTCCTCGATAGCGCGCTTAACGATCTCGATACCTGTAGTCTCGTCCTCGTTGTCGCCCTTCATACCTTCCAATGCATCGATAGCACGGATATAGGCAACACCACCACCGGGCACCGTACCTTCTTCGATAGCGGCACGAGTTGCGTGTAATGCGTCATCCACACGGTCTTTCTTCTCTTTCATCTCAACCTCAGAAGGAGCACCTACGTAAAGAACAGCTACACCGCCGGCCATCTTAGCCAAACGCTCTTGCAATTTCTCTTTATCATAATCAGATGTCGTATTCTCCATCTGGATCTTGATCTGGCCGATACGAGCTTGGATAGCCTCCTTGTCACCAGCACCATTTACAATGGTAGTGGTATCTTTGTCTACCGTGATCTTCTCAGCGGTACCTAGCATATCCATTGTAGCACCTTCCAATTTCAAACCTTTCTCCTCAGAGATAACCGTACCGCCTGTCAATACAGCGATATCTTCCAACATAGCCTTACGACGGTCGCCGAAGCCCGGAGCCTTAACAGCGCAGATCTTCAAGGAACCACGCAGACGATTCACTACCAATGTAGCCAAAGCCTCGCTGTCGATATCCTCAGCGATGATCAAAAGAGGACGTCCGCTCTGTACGGTCGGCTCAAGGATAGGAAGAAGGTCTTTTAATACGGAGATCTTCTTGTCATAGATCAAGATATACGGATTCTCCATCTGGCACTCCATCTTCTCTGTATCCGTTACGAAGTACGGAGAGATATAACCGCGGTCGAACTGCATACCCTCAACTACGTCAACTGTAGTTTCAGTACCTTTAGCTTCCTCAACCGTGATAACACCTTCAGTCTTCACACGTTGCATAGCCTCCGCGATCAACTTACCGATAGCCTCGTCACCATTTGCGGAGATCTTCGCTACATGCTCGATCTTCTCGAACTTATCACCTACAGCCTCAGCTTGGTTAGCGATGCTCTCTACAACCTTAGCGACAGCCTTGTCGATACCACGTTTCAAATCCATCGGGTTCGCTCCGGCAGTAACGTTCTTTAAACCGACACCAATGATAGACTGAGCCAAAACCGTAGCTGTAGTCGTACCGTCACCGGCGTTATCGTTTGTCTTGGAAGCCACTTCCTTAACTAATTGAGCACCCATGTTCTCGAACGGGCAAGTCAACTCAACTTCTTTAGCAACCGTTACACCATCTTTCGTGATGTGAGGAGCTCCGAATTTCTTCTCGATAATTACGTTACGACCTTTCGGGCCTAATGTTACCTTAACAGCATTAGCCAACTCATCCACACCTTTCTTCAAAAGGTCGCGGGCATCCATATCGTATTTAATCTCTTTTGCCATGATTGTATCTCTTTTTAATATTGTTGTTTATAAAAATGAATTAGATAATAGCTAAAACGTCTGCTTGGCGCATGATCAAGTATTTCTCACCGTCTAGTTCGATTTCCGTACCTGCATACTTACCATACAATACGTTATCACCAACCTTTACAACCATCTCCTCGTCTTTCGTTCCGTTACCTACGGCTACAATCTCACCCTTTAAAGGCTTTTCCTTTGCTGAGTCAGGAATAATAATTCCACCTAATGTTTTCTCTTCCGCAGCGGCCGGCTTAATCAGCACGCGGTCTGCTAATGGTCTAATGTTCATTTTCTTGGTATTTTAAATGTTAATAATATTACGTTTTTAGTTTATGAACTTTGTGTTCACGCCTAAGTCTATGCGAATAGTGTGCCAAACGTATTCACCCGAGTTCGACTGACAATATTTCGGACGAAATAGACAAATATCCGAAGAGATAACTGACAACTTGTCTTTTTGCATCTCTCAAAAGGATTATCAATCGACCAGCAGCGTATTCATGGAATATGCTTTTACGATCGGAGTATAGACTCGATCGCCTATGCGGATGGAAAGGGAACGATCATCACTGGTCTCATTGGCGATAATCAAGGCGATACTGTTATCCGGGTTACGGAATGCCAGCAGATTCGTATAGGCTCCTTCCGTTTCTAATTTATATGCACCGGGCTGGACATAATGGCTGACATGTTTCATCACGTAGTATTCCGGAGTATATCGATAGCTCTTGGTTTGCGGATCTACGACAACCAATGAGTTTTGCGCCCATCCCCAACGACTGATCCCTCCATTTTCCAAAGATATATTCCAATACATATAGGCAGAAACGCCATTATCCAGAAAATGTCGCATCAACCCCCAAGAATACATGGCACCCTTCCAATCGTTCTTGCCATCTCCACATTCTTGCTCGGTTTGGTAAAGCTTCAACCCGGGATAACGTTTGTGGATTCCGGCGATAGCTCCCTTACCCGCCCATTGGAAACCGACACCTTTTACATATTTACCACTAGCGGGATCTGTCAATACCGTATCAACAAGCGACTCATTCGCACGTTCCATCGTGCCGAACATAATATCCACTCCTTGAACCTGCATGGCCGGCCCGAGATAATTACCGATAAAATTAGCCAAAGAAGCCGATGTCCAACAACAACTCGGGAATATTTGCGCAGAGTTGAACTCGTTCTGGGGCATTATGGCAAAGATTGGAATTCCGTGTTTCTTATAGGCCTCGATAAATTTAGAGAAATAGAGGGCATAGGCTTTCAGGTAAAGAGAGTCTTGGATAAACATATCCGTACCTTCATGGCCGACCTTATCGGCCGACAAACCATTTCGATACTTCTCGTCATAATTCTCACCCGTATAGGCAGAGGCATAGTGTTTGTTATATTTCATCCAAGCGGGAGGGCACCACGGGGAAGCCCACAAGCGTAAGTCTGGCTGATACTTCCGAGCGTTCTTGATAAAAGGAATCAACGTTTGTTGGTCATTGGCGATGGTAAAATGTTCCATTGTGAAATCACCGTCTACCTCGTCATACGAATACCAATCACGGGAGAAATCATTTGCTCCTACAGGCATCCGGCAAATCGTGAAGTTGGCTCCGACTCCGGGGAAAAAAAGCTCTTCCATGATTTCCTCACGTACACTTGGCTCCAGCTTACTCAAGGAAAGCCAACCTAATTCATTAAAACAGGCTCCGAAACCATCAATTTGTTGTTGATGCTTTTCTGTTAGAATTGTTATATCAATATTAGGTATCGTATCCGCAAGGGCGGAGATCAGATCGGGTTGCTCAGCCCAAGGGGTATTCTCGGTTGTCGTTACCCACTCGGCCCGGGGGGTGAAAGAGCAGGAAGAAAGGTATAAAGATATTGAGAGTATAAAAACAGGTATTTTCATGGTCGTTTCATTAATTTATAAGTTTAGAACCATTTAAACACGGACTACACGGATGACACGGAACACACGGATAAATACTAATACCGTGTCATCCGTGTAGTCCGTGTTCCATAATCCACTATTCTCTAAAAGCGTTCTATCAGCTCCTCGATAGTCACAAGGGTTTGCTCACCCGTGAGCATATTCTTTAAGTTGATTTTATTCTCGGCCATCTCATTCTCTCCGACTATCGCGACGAACGGGATTTTCTTAGCGTCCGCATATCCCATTTGCTTTTTCATCTTAGTAGACTCAGGATATAGCTCTGTACGAATCCCCGCCTTACGAACCTTAGCGATCAGTGGCAATAAATAAATCTCCTCTTTCTGTCCGAAGTTCACGAATAGAAGCTGTGTAGTCTTCAAAGAGCCTTCCGGATATAAATCCAATTGGTTCAATACATCAAAGATACGATCAGCGCCGAAAGAGAAACCGACACCAGATACGCCTTCCATGCCAAATACCCCTGTCAGGTTGTCATAGCGACCACCACCCGTGATACTACCGATCTGTACGTCCAAGGCTTTCACCTCGAAAATCGCACCTGTATAATAGTTTAAGCCACGAGCCAATGTCAGATCAAGCTCTAATTCCGCACGGATTGGCGTATGAGAGATGCGCTCCAAGATAAAATCCAATTCAGCTACACCTTTCAAACCAGTCTCAGACGCAGATAATACCTCTTTCAAGGTAGCGATCTTTTCTTGATTTGAACCCTGCAGCATAATGATCGGCTGCAAACGCTCGATCGCCTCCTCGGGTAAACCCTTGGAACGAAGCTCTTCATTCACGTTGTCCAAGCCAATCTTATCCAGCTTGTCGATAGCGACCGTAATGTCTACGATCTTATCCGCCTCGCCTATGATTTCGGCAATACCGGAAAGGATCTTACGATTGTTCATCTTGATACACACACGAATGCCAAAGCGATGGAACACCTCGTCCATAATCTGGATCAGCTCCACCTCATTGATCAAGGAATCAGACCCCACAACGTCGCCATCACATTGGTAGAACTCCCGGTAACGTCCCTTTTGCGGACGATCTGCACGCCAAACCGGTTGGATCTGGTAACGTTTGAACGGAAAACTGATCTCATTACGATGTTGTACCACGTAACGGGCGAACGGAACGGTCAAATCATAACGCAAGCCTTTCTCACAAGCCTTAGCAGCAAATCTTAACGGGTTCTTTTCCATTAACTCCTCATCCGAGATACCAGCGAAACAATCTCCGGAATTCAATATCTTGAAAAGGAGCTTATCCCCTTCCTCGCCATATTTACCCATCAATGTAGAAAGGTTTTCCATGGCAGGAGTCTCTATTTGCTGGAAGCCATACAAGTGAAATACTTCACGGATCGTGTTGAATATATAATTACGTTTCGCCATTTCCTCCGGCGAAAAGTCTCGGGTACCTTTGGGTATGGAAGGTTTTTGCATGATCTTATGTTTTAAATGATTATTCTGGCCGCAAAGGTAATGTTTTTGCTCGAAATAAATAAGAAAATAACAATGCCCACTGTAAGGAGCTTACAATCGCAGTCATAAGCATCTTACAATGGGCATTCTAACATCCTTACAATGGGCATCCATGGAAAGCCTCTTCCGAGGCTTATCAATCCCGGCTTCTTCCCCCCAAGAATATCATTATATAATATAATAATGTAGCAAGCGAACCTAACGCGGCGACCACGTACGTATAAGCGGCGGAACGTAAAGCGTCCTCTGCCTTATCATGCGTATAAGCATTTGTTATACCGGCATTGCTCAACCACGCTAAAGCACGTTGGCTGGCATTGATCTCGACCGGAAGCGTGATAAAGCTAAATAGCGTAGTCGTAGCGAACAAGATTATACCGAATAACAATAGCTGAGGAAACGTATGCAATAATAACATACCACCCAGCAACACCCATGTCATGATATTAGAGGCGAAACTAACAACCGGAACCAAAGCCGAACGCATTCTCAACGGAGCGTAAGCGGTAGCATGCTGCACAGCGTGACCGCACTCATGGGCGGCAACCGCAGCGGCGGCGATACTATTGCTATAATAAACCGACTCACTCAAGTTCACCGTCTGGTTAGCGGGATTGTAATGGTCCGTCAGATGTCCGGGTGTAGAAATCACCTTTACATCATAGATACCATTGTCATGCAACATCTTCTCAGCGACATCTTTTCCTGTCATGCCATTCGGCATAGGGATTTTCGAATACTTCTCAAACTTGCCCTGAAGGCGGGATGACACCAGCCAACTCAATAGCGCAAATCCAATAAATATAATCCAATACATACTCATAAATTTCTATCTTATTTAGTTTTATAAAACAACGACAAAAAGTTTGCCAAAGACAAAAATGGCAGGAGACACCCCTTGAGGAATGTGGTCTTCTGCCATTTTGTACGATTTATAACGAGTTTATTCTTCTGTATATCTGACAATCGTCTGCTCACGATCCGGTCCTACGGAAACGATCTTCACAGGCACACCCAGTTCTTCCTCCAAGAAAGAAAGGTAAGCGTTGAACTCCTCCGGGAACTCGTCCTCGCTCTGCATCTTCGTCATGTCCATCTTCCAACCCGGTAACTCCACGTATACAGGTTCGATCGTATCATCGATCTCATACGGGAACTCATTAGTCTCGACACCATTCATCTTATAAGCCACGCAAGCCTTGATCGTATCGAAGGTATCCAACACATCACTCTTCATCATGATCAATTGGCTTACACCGTTGATCATCACGGCATATTTCAAGGCAACCAAATCAATCCAGCCACAACGGCGTTTACGTCCCGTAACCGCACCGAACTCATGGCCTAATTGACCGATCTTATCTCCCACCTCATCAAACAACTCGGTCGGGAACGGACCGCTACCTACACGTGTACAATAAGCCTTGAAGATTCCATATACCTCACCGATATTCCGGGGAGAAACACCCAGTCCCGTACAACATCCGGCACAGATCGTGTTAGAGGAAGTCACGAATGGATAAGAACCGAAGTCTATATCCAGCATCGTACCTTGAGCGCCTTCCGCCAAGACCGACTTACCTTCCTTCAAATAGTTATTGATGACATGCTCGCTATCAATCAATTTGAATTGTTTGAGATAGTTCAAGGCCTCCATCCATTGAGCCTCCATCTCGGTTATATCATATTCATAGTTCAATGAACGCAAGATCGCTTCATGTTTTGCTTTAGCGGCCGCATATTTCTCTTCGAAGTTATGCAATAAATCGCCCACACGAACACCGTTACGGCTAATCTTATCCGTATAAGTCGGGCCGATACCCTTTCCAGTCGTACCGATCTTTCCGGAACCTTTTGCGGCCTCGTAAGCGGCATCCAAGATCCGGTGAGTAGGTAAAATTAGGTGAGCTTTCTTAGAGATATAAAGCTGCTTGGTGATATCGTGACCACTCGCTGCCAATGATTCCGCTTCCTGCTTGAACAATAACGGGTCCAGAACGACACCGTTACCGATTACGTTTATTTTTCCACCTTGGAAAATACCGGAAGGAATCGAACGTAACACATACTTTTCCCCGTTAAACTCCAATGTATGTCCGGCATTAGGGCCTCCTTGAAAACGAGTTACCACATCGTAATTCGGAGTCAGCACATCGACAACCTTGCCTTTGCCCTCGTCGCCCCATTGCAATCCTAACAAAACGTCTACTTTCATCTTTTCTATATTTATTATAGGCTATTAATATTCTTATTTAACTGACCTTTGCTGCTTAAACTTGCATTTACTGCACAGGCCATAAATGTACAAACAATAATACTCCGGCGTAAAACGAGAGACTTTCAAGTTTCTCATATCCGCTTTCAACGCACTATTTCGCAGCTCCCGCATGGTCCCGCATCTCGTACAAACCAAATGCAAATGCGTATCAGCATAAATCCTCAACTCATATTGCACCGACTGGACGGTTATTTGATGACGCACCACCAAACCGGCATCAACCAGTACATCCAACGTATTATAGAGTGTTGCCTTACTGACATGGAAGTTGTCTTGCTCCAACCGATCCGAAAGCATACACACATCAAAATGACCGGGAAAAGCACATATCTCCTTGAATATAGCATATCTCTCCTCGGTTTTCCGCAGTTTCTTCTCCGTTAGATATTCGGTAAACAACGCACGTATTTCCGTATAAACTTTCGCTTCCATCTCCTAAAGACCGCACAAACGACAAAGTTAGCGCATTTATTTTAAACGCAAAGCCTTACCGATAATATTCAAACTCGAATTTTAATTCATTATAGATTTCTTGTAATTCCGGCGTGTTTCCCGCAGCCTCCTGAAATTCCTTGAAACCGTCTAGGATCCTTTCCGCATTCCCCTCGGATTGACGCCCATAAAACTTCATGGCTTGAATAGACGCTTGTTTCTCTTTCAGCGTAGATTTAAAATCCTTAGTCTCCGCTAGACTACTTAAGGTTTCTGCCAAGAAAGATCCTAAAACCACAGAAGATAAGCTGCCACCTCGCTTGAAATTCTCGGCCCAAGTAAGAAAGGCGACCGTGCGAGCGAACTCATTTTTCTTATCAGCAACCAGATCAGACGTGAAGTCCTCCATATAAGGCAGATGAACGAACAAGTTCCGGCAACAATGCTCCGCGATCTCTAAATAAGGAATCTCCTTGACCCAACGTTTCGCCTCATCCAAAGGCAACGTCTCGGCGGGTTGGAGAAAGGTCGCCAATATCTTAAACTCACGGATGTCTTCTTTCCATAAAGCCGCCGCTAGCTCTCCATTCGGTTTATGCTTACGGGCGATTCCCTTTATTTCGGGGTACGGAACCCCGAAATTTAACTTATATACGATACCTTTCTCACGCATACTCGTAGAAATCACCCCGTTCATCGCCAAACGAAGTTCCTTACGGATCTCCCTTATCTCGTCTTGTAAACTTTCCATCTATTAATTATTATAAGTCGGCAAGAAAGAATAATCACGGCCATAACGAAGCATCTGATCTGTATAACCTTCCGTGTAGTCCAAGACAATATCAGTAACCTCACCGTTAGAGTTCTTTACCTCTTTCATCACAGGATTGACAAAACCTTTATAGGGAGCCAAGTTTAACTTAGCATAGCGCTCCAAGACCTCCGCATGCAGCTCCGGATCTACTTTCACGCCGTATCCTTCAACAAGATTCTTTCCGGCCGCATAGTCACCCTCACTCTTGATACGTTGAATCTCAGCAAGCAATGTCCCAAACAACTCACGTAACCTCGGATAGTCATTCACAACCACATAGGTCTTGCCATCCCGTTTTTTCAGTTCGATCACATTCGCTTCCTTCCCTTTCTCGTAAGCCCACTTAGCGATCAACTGACGGTTACGCATATGCGCCTCTTCTACATTCTTGCCTAGCTCGATGCGAACCAACTGGGTCATCAAGCCATTCATTATATATTTATAGTATTCCGATTTATAAGCCTCGCCGTCCGGAAGCAATCCCAGTTCCACCAGCTTTGGATCTGCCAAATAATACAGGCCAAACAAATCCGCACGGGTTTCCTCCAGTGTAGAGCTATAGGCTTTCAGCGCATCCGGGTCCGTATTTTCCAGCAATTTACCGGAACCATGTCCCAGACACTCATGTAAATCCGTATGTAGATTATCCGTTAAGAAACCGTACTGCCTCATACCGTTCCGCTCCACGTCACTCCAAACAAACTCTTCGCTAAAGCCATTTCCTTGAGACGCCTTATCATAAGCCTCCGTGATATTCTCTATCGTAACAGACTTCGAGCCATGATCCCTACGAATCCAATCCGCATTTGGCAAATTGATACCGATCGGGGTAGCCGGATAGCAATCACCTCCCAACATAGATACCGTGATTACCTTAGCGCTAACTCCTTTCACCTTCTCTTTCTTGAAACGCTTATCTACCGGAGAATGATCCTCAAACCATTGCGCATTATCACTGATGATTTTTGTACGCTTAGTCGCCTCCTTATTCGTAAAATTCACGGTAGACTCCCAGCTTGCTTTCATTCCTAACGGATCCCCATAAGTCTCGATAAAGCCATTCACAAAATCCACCTCCGAAGCTGTATCCTCTACCCAAAGGATCGAATAAGCATCGAAAGTCTTCAAATCGCCCGTTTGATAATATTCGATCAATTTCCCGATGATCGCTTTCTGCATATCATTCTCGGCGAAAGGCAAGGCTTGTCGCAATTGATCTACGATTTTTTCTATCGCGGCGGAATAAAGCCCTCCTACTTTCCAAACCTTTTCAACGACCGTACCGTTCTCTTTTACCAAACGGCTATTCAACCCGTAAGAAATCGGGGAAATGGTATCCTTTCCCATTTTCATTTGCGCATAGAAGTCCTCTACCTCTTTTTGACTGATGCCTCCCCCGTAATAATTATTAGAAGAAGCTTTGATCAGATCACCGTCACCGCTTTGTACGCTACGCTTTGGCATAACGCCCGGATCAAAGATTACCGGAGCGATCTCGATCATGAACTGATCCACGTTTTGATTCTCACGAAGAGGTAACTTCTTAGCGTCGATTTGGTGAATACAATCCATCAAGAACTCAGGAGAAAACCCCGGGGCAAACTTGTCCAACGCATAATGATGATGGATACCACTGGAGAACCACACCCGTTTCAAATAGGTTTCCAAAGCCTTGAATTGAGGGTCCTCCCGATCTCCCTTATAATTCGTATAAATAGCCTCCAGTGTCCTGCGGATCGCCAGATTATAGCGTCCATTCTGATCGAAGAATATATCACGTCCCATCAAGGCCGCTTCGGAAAGATGATATAATAGTTGCTTTTGTTGCAAGGACAGGGACTCAAAACCCGGAACTTTATAGCGAAGAATCTCCAGATCAGCGAACTGATCCACTACATAATTGAACTCCTTATCGGAATTTTGAGATGCCGTATCCGACTGTTGGCCTGTACAAGCCGTCATAACCATAGCTGTCATAAGCGATAACATTATTTTTTTCATACTTACTACGATTTGCTTTTCCTATAATATATTACATCTAAAGTACATAGTTTGAAGGCCCGCATTCCAATAAGGGCCAACCGCAAAGATAGAGAATATACAGTCAATATCAAAGGTTTGAGATTTTTTCTCTACTTTTGTAAGTTCAAAAGCAAAGACAAAAAAGAGAATGGAAATAGCGGCATTAGTTTCAGGAGGAGTAGACAGCTCTGTCGTAGTGCATCAACTCAAAGAGGCAGGATACGATCCGACCATCTTCTATATCCGTATCGGTATGGAAGACAAGGATGGCTATATCGATTGCCCGGCGGAAGAGGATATCGAGATCACCTCATATATCGCCCGCAAGTATGGATGCCGGTTCGAGATCGTCTCCCTACACGACGAGTATTGGGATCGGGTGGTAAGCTATACGATCGAATCTGTCAAACGCGGTCTTACCCCTAACCCGGATATGATGTGTAATAAATATATCAAGTTCGGTTGTTTCGAGGAAAAATGGGGCAAGGATTTCGATAAGATCGCTACCGGTCATTATGCCACGACCACGGAGATAGACGGCAAGATATGGCTTTCTACCGCCAAGGACCCGGTAAAAGATCAGACTGATTTCTTAGGGCAAATCACCCGCCTACAGATACAGAAACTCATGTTTCCGATCGGGCATTTAATGAAAAGTGAGGTACGTGCCATCGCCGAGGCCCAGAAATTGCCGAGCGCCAAGCGTAAAGATAGCCAAGGCATTTGCTTCTTAGGCAAGATTAACTACAACGACTTTATAGAGCGTTATTTAGGGAAACGCCCGGGAAAAATCGTGGAACTAGAGACGGGTAAGGTCTTGGGTAAACACAATGGATATTGGTTCCATACGATCGGCCAACGTAAGGGATTGGGATTAAGTGGCGGCCCTTGGTTCGTTATCCAAAAAGACATTAAGCGAAATATCATTTATGTCTCCAACGGCTACGACCCGGAAACGCAATATGGCAAGGTGATTAATATGCAAGGTTTCGATTTCATCACGGAAGATCCATGGGGAGAATTTGAGGGTGAGAAAGAAATCACTTTCAAGATCCGTCATACCCCGGAATTTACGCATGGCTACATCCGTCGTATCGGAGATCTATATCGTGTAGAATCCGACGAAAAGATTCAAGGTATCGCTCCCGGCCAATACAGTGTAATCTACGACAAAGACCATCACTTATGTCTGGGCAGCGGCATGATTATTGATGAGACCAAGTAACGCATATTCAGATTTATTCTAAATAAAAAACGGTCGCCTCAAAAGGAAGCGACCGTTTTTATTTTTCTATCTTATTCTATTAAATAGCATACAAAGAGCTGATAGACTCTCCACTACATACACGACGGATCGCCTCAGCGAACATGTCAGCGACAGATAATACCTTTACTTTCTCGCATTTCTTAGCGTAAGGAATAGAATCCGTAAAGATCATTTCCGCTAAAGCGGACTGATCTACACGAGTAGAAGCCGGATCAGACATCACAGCGTGGCTGGCGATAGCACGAACAGACTTAGCGCCATTCTCCAACATCAAGTTCGCGGCTTTCGTAATTGTTCCGGCCGTATCCACCATGTCATCAACCAAAAGGACATCCAAGCCCGTCACATCACCGATAATACGCATCTCGGCCACCTCATTGGCACGCAAACGAGATTTGTGGCAAATGACCATCGGCAAGCCTAAATACTTAGAATAGCTGCTGGCACGTTTCGTACCACCAACATCTGGAGTCGCGATACACAAGTTATCCAAAGGCAAAGACGTCTTGATATAATCCAAGAATACGGAAGAAGCATATAAGTGATCCACCGGAACATTAAAGAATCCTTGGATCTGATCCGCATGAAGGTCCATCGTAATCAAACGATTGATACCTGCCGTACTCAACATATCAGCGATCAACTTAGCGCCAATAGAAACACGAGGCTTATCCTTTCTATCCTGACGAGCCCAACCGAAGTAAGGGACTACAGCGATGATTGAATGTGCGGAAGCACGTTTAGCCGCGTCAATCATCAGAAGCAACTCCATCAGATTGTCTGAATTAGGGAATGTAGATTGTACTAAGAATACATCTCTACCGCGGATAGACTCTTCATAAGAAACAGAGAACTCACCATCGGCAAAGTGCTGGATATTCATCTGTCCCAGAGGACAACCTAAACTGTTGCAAATTTTCTCTGCAAGATACCGGGAGTTCGTTCCCGAAAACACCAAGAAAGGAGTTTGTGCACTCATTATTCCGAATATTTATCTTAAAGTGAATAGATTTAAATTGTGCCGCAAAAGTACAAAACTTATTTACAATAACCTCTTTATATTTGGAAAACTTTCTATATTTGCAACCGCAATGATGAAGTATTTACTCTATTTCTTCGTATTGGTAAGTGTATTTCTGACTTCGGGTTCTTCATCAACTCCCGAGAACCAACAGAAATACAACGATATTTACACCATGTACTCTCCGAATGAAGACAAGACGGAATACAATATCCCCCAAGCAGATATCGAACGATACGAAAAAGAGCTATACAACGGAAAACAAAGCTATAAGATGGAAGATGGCTATATCAGGGCTTCACTATTCCGCAACATCTCCACATCAAAAAACTCAAGGACAAACCTATCCTCATCCGCGGAAAGGATCGTACGGTTTATAAAAACTCAATATCCTAAAGAAAGACAAACATTCATTTCATTTTGTATAAATCCCCTTAAGTTCTCCTATGGGTACTATATCTATACTCTAAGACGTATTCTCATTTAAACTCTCTTTCCCCCTTATTTCCATCAAAAAAGTAGAAGATAGCACTTTAATGTCTGCATTCTCACTATTCTTATTTTCTAGATTTCTCAAAGGGAATAGAATAAACATCTATTTTGTTTTCTTATTGGGTCATATAGGATAGTTCTTATCAATTAATAATCAATCTAAAATGGAATTTTTATTAGACTTCATCTTACATATCGATCAGCATATGATCGAGATCGTACAAGAATATCATACTTGGGCCTACGCGATATTATTCCTAATCATTTTTTGTGAAACGGGATTGGTAGCCACCCCATTCTTGCCCGGGGATTCCCTCTTGTTCGTCGCCGGAGCGATAACAGCGTTACCCGGTATGCCTTTAGAGATAAATCTTTTAGCCTTGATATTATTCGCGGCGGCAGTATTGGGAGACTCCTGTAATTATATGATAGGTCATTTTTTTGGTCGTAAACTATTTAACAATCCCAACTCCAAGATATTCAAGAAAAGCCATTTGGACAAAACGCATGAGTTCTACAAAAAATATGGAGGCAAAACCATAATCATCGCCCGATTCGTACCGATTGTCCGTACTTTCGCTCCCTTTGTAGCCGGAATGGGTAAAATGCACTATTACTATTTCATGATCTACAACCTGATAGGCGGCGCTTTCTGGGTACTGCTTTTCTGCTATGCAGGATACTTTTTCGGAGATCTTCCTTTCGTACAGCAGAACCTCAAGCTATTGATCATAGCAATTATATTCATATCCATACTTCCTGCCGTAATAGAGGTAGTACGGGCAAAACTAAAAGCACGGAAACAGAGATAACAAACTTTCATTCAACAACCAAGTATTTAAAAACGATTTAATATATACATGTATGAAAAATTCTTTTTTTAGTCGATTCACCCCCAAAGAACCCAAGTTCTTTCCACTCTTAAAGCAATTGTCTGAAATATTATCCGCCTCTTCCAGCATTCTGGTAGAAAGCTTACGACATGATTCTCCTACGGAAAGAGCTAATTATTATAAGCTAATCAAGGATAAGGAACGGGAGGGGGACAAACTGACCCATCTGATCTTTGATGAACTAGGAACGACATTTATAACCCCCTTCGATCGGGAAGACATTCACGACTTAGCCTCATCCATAGATGATGTTATTGATGGAATAAACAGTTCCGCCAAACGTATTACCATCTATAACCCACGCCCCATCTCTGATAGCGGAAAAGAATTGAGTTTACTCATTCAACAAGAGGCGCACTATATCAGCAAAGCGATGGATGAACTCGAGACTTTTCGCAAGAAACCGACTACGTTACGTGATTACTGTACCAAGCTACATGACATAGAAAACCAAGCGGACGACGTATATGAGCTTTTTATCACGAAGCTTTTCGAGGAAGAAAAAGATAGTATAGAGCTTATCAAAATCAAAGAAATCATGCATGAGTTGGAAAAGACAACGGATGCCGCCGAACATGTCGGTAAAATATTAAGGAACTTGATCGTAAAGTACGCATAAAACAGGGCTATATTATGGAATTATTAGTGATTATCATCATTCTGTCTCTGATATTCGATTATATCAATGGCTTTCATGATGCGGCAAATTCGATAGCGACCATTGTATCGACCAAGGTCCTTACCCCTTTTCAGGCTGTAATATGGGCAGCATTCTTTAATTTCGTCGCATTTTTCATCGCTAAGTATATAATCGGGGGATTCGGTATCGCCAATACCGTATCAAAAACCGTAGTAGAGCAGTATATCACATTACCGATTATCCTGTCCGGGGTAATCGCCGCTATCGCATGGAACCTGTTCACTTGGTGGAAAGGTATTCCTTCCTCTTCTTCCCACACCCTTATCGGAGGATTCGCCGGAGCGGCTATCATGGCACACGGCTTTGAAGCGATCCAATTGAACATTATCCTAAAAATAGCGGCTTTCATTTTCCTTGCTCCCTTCATAGGCATGATTGTCGCTTTCGGGTTTACCTTATTAGTGCTTCATATGTGCAAAAGAGTGCACCCTCATACGGCAGAGGTATGGTTCAAGAAACTCCAACTCGTATCTTCCGCCTTATTCAGTATCGGGCATGGATTGAATGATTCCCAAAAAGTGATGGGTATTATCGCCGCGGCCCTAATCGCAGCCCACTCCGAGGGATTGGGAATGGGGATAAATAGTATTTCCGATTTACCCGACTGGGTAGCGTTCTCTTGTTTCACCGCTATCTCACTTGGAACCATGTCCGGTGGCTGGAAAATAGTAAAGACAATGGGTACTAAAATCACGAAGGTAACCCCCTTGGAAGGGGTTATCGCTGAGACAGCCGGTGCCTTCACTTTGTACCTTACGGAGTTTCTGAAGATCCCAGTCAGTACCACGCATACAATTACAGGGGCTATTATCGGAGTTGGTGCGACCAAACGTCTTTCAGCCGTTCGTTGGGGAGTAACTCAAAGCTTGATGACCGCATGGGTTCTTACGATCCCGGTAAGTGGGCTTTTAGCAGCTGGCATTTATTATATGGCTTCCCTTCTTTTCATTTAAATCAAAGAAAAAAGTCATCTAGCTTCATCGGGCAAGTATGTTAAGTTACTTTGCCATTTCACTTAAGTTACTTGCCCGATGAAGCTAGATGTCCCGTATCAACCACCTAACTCCACCAACGAATTATCTATACAGCACACCTAAACTTTTCAAGAAAGCTCTTATTTATGGAGAAAAGAGAACTTTAGCATCTTACCGGAATAAGCAGGGAGTTTCACTTGATAAGGATAAGCGTCTGTTAGCGTACTGATAGTCGTTTCCCCGGTTAACAAGTCGGTCAATTCAGCCGGTTTGTTATCCTCAAAATCAAGAGCCTTGAATGCCTCGACCGGGATATTTACCCATACACATTGGTCGGCACGGTCGAAATTCACGACAACCAGAAGTACCTCGTTCTTCCATTTGCGCAAGAACGCATACTGACGGTTCGGATTGAAATAAGGATTACCGGAGTTCGCGTACATCAAATCATAAAACGCTCCCTCGACAATAACCGGCTCGGATCGTACCACATTCAATAACTTAGCGTACATCTCACGCAACGAGCGTTCTGCCGGCGTTAATTTAGCCCCATCAAAGAGTCCATTATTATTCCAGTTTCGCAAACTCTCGACGCTCCAATAATCGAAGATGGTCGTACGGCCATCACGTCCACTGAAACCTTCCGCATCCATTCCTCTTTCGCCAAGTTCCTGACCACTATAGATCATAACCGGATTTGTATTCATGGCAGCGGAGACAATCATGCCCGGAATACCCGGACGAGCATCCCCCGCAAAGAAATCAGAAGCGACACGCTGTTCATCGTGATTCTCCAAGAAATTTAACATATTTTTCTGGATTCCCTCCAACGATTGCCAACAATGCGATATATTACTAGCCGGAGCCTGTCCGCACATCACCGCACGAACCGTATCATAAAGACCAACCTTGTCATACAAATAATCAAAGTGTCCCGTATAAATATAATTCCTATACTCATCCGGATTATACACCTCCGCTATAAAGATCACATCACGCACCTTCTTCACCTGAGGAATCACCCAGTTCCAAAACTCTACCGGGACCATCTCAGCCATATCACAACGAAAACCATCCACCCCCTTATCAGCCCAGAACAACAAGATCTCCAACATTTTCTCCCACGTATTGGGAATGGTATTGAAATGGCAAGCACCACCGTGCATATAATCCACGCCGTAGTTCAGCTTCACCGTCTCATACCAATCGTTCTGGCTTGGATAGGCATCGAAATGATTGTTACCGGTCACCTTCGCCGGAAACTCACTATAGGCAAAATCCTCCTCACGCTGCGGATCAAAACGAAGCGTCAAGGTTTGCCCCGGAAGATAATAAAAGTTATTATTCACATCAAAAGCCTTGGACACATTATCCGTTTGACCTAAGTCCTCCACGAAAGGTTCCCGTGCGTCCGAGAAATATTGACGTGCTACATGGTTGGGTACAAAATCGATAATAACCTTCATCCCAGCCTCATGCGTACGTTTCACCAAATCCTCGAACTCACTCATACGGTTCTGGATATTATCCGCCAAATCCGGATCTATATCATAGTAATCTTTTATAGCATATGGAGATCCGGCCTTACCTTTTACTACGGCAGAATGGTCTTTCCGGATGCCAAACATGGTGTAATCGGTTTTTGTAGCGTGCTCTATCACCCCTGTATACCATACATGAGTAACACCTAGTTCTTTGATTTTGGATAAAGCCAAAGGAGTAAAAGCCGAAAACTTACCCACTCCATTCTCGGCTAAACTACCATTCATTACAGGAGATGGTCGCAGATTCCCAAACCAACGCGGGAATACCTGATAAATTACCATCTTGTTTTTTTGTTCCATTGCGTTCATCTATATATAAAGTTTTTGTGGGAAAGCGCTTTGTCCAGACAGACGATTTGTCACGGCATCAGGCCTTTCTTTCTTGCCGCGATCGCTTTCACCAAGGTTTCATATTTATTCTCATACAACACTTTCTCAAAGCAACGGGCAGCGGCGGAATAGCCAATATTACAAATCACGTCTACATTCTCAAGATCGAATGTCTTATATAAGCCAAACTCCTCCGCTTCTATTAAGACATCACACATCTCTCGATCCTCCAGCGTATTTGCCCGGAACATATAATGATAAGAGCGCTCGGCGATATGGAATATGGTCTGCTTATATTTTTGCGGGATCAACGGGCTTACGTTCACCCCAATAATACGCTCACATTCCTCACGGATGATGGAGACCGGAAAGTTGTGAAATAATCCTCCATCCACATAATGAACGCCATTGATGACTACAGGACTGAAAATAATCGGGATACTACAAGAAGCTGTCACCGCCTCAACAATAGGACCACTCCTAAATTCATGGCTTTCGCCATTATCCAAATCAGTCGCGACAACCACCAGAGGAATTTGCAAGTCCTCGATGTTCTTGGTCCGCAAGTGTCGCCTCAAGAAATAACGAAAGCGCTTACTATCGAACAAACCCGCCTTAGGAATCTGCAACTGGGCGAATTCCGAGAACTCACGTCCGGTAAAAAGCTCTTGGATCTCCGCCGCCGAATAACCATCGGCAAACAAAGCGCCCATTAAAGCTCCCGCGCTGGTACCGACTATAATATCCGGTCTTAGCGCACATTCTTCCATCATTCGAAATACGCCGATATGCGCAAAACCTTTCGCTCCGCCTCCGCTAAGCGCCAAGCCCAACCTATAGGGTTTATGGTTTGTCTCTTCTGCCATTTATTTCTTGTCTCTTAATCTGGTAACAAATATGCTGTTTTTTTTAATTAGAAACATTATTATTAGGGAAAAAGTTTCCATCCTCTTTTATTTTTGCTACATTTACACGGAAAGCAAAGGTGTTGTCACATTGTTTTCTTAAGTATAACATTAAATCTACCATGTTATGATTACGAGTATCTTCTGGATTATCCCGTTAGCGTCTGTCCTAGCGCTAGCATTCGCCTGGTTCTTCTTCAGGCAAATGATGAAAGAGAGTGAAGGAACTGAGTTGATGAAAAAGATCGCCTCCTTTGTACGTGAAGGGGCGATGTCGTATCTGAAACAGCAATACAAAGTAGTCGCCTCGGTTTTCGTTGTCCTAGTAATCTTATTCTCTATTATGGCCTATGGCTTCCATGTTCAAAACGAATGGGTTCCGATCGCCTTCCTGACAGGAGGTTTCTTTTCAGGATTAGCGGGTTTCTTAGGCATGAAAACAGCGACTTATGCCTCGGCCCGTACAGCGAACGCAGCCCGCACTTCCTTGAATAAAGGTTTACAAGTGGCTTTCCGAAGCGGGGCGGTCATGGGCTTAGTAGTCGTTGGGCTTGGATTGCTGGATATCTCATTCTGGTATATCCTGTTAAATGCTTTCATCCCAGACGAGGCTTTGGACCCGACCCATAAACTCACCATTATCACGACAACCATGCTTACATTCGGAATGGGTGCCTCCACGCAAGCCTTGTTCGCACGTGTGGGAGGAGGAATCTATACGAAAGCCGCCGATGTCGGAGCGGATTTAGTAGGTAAAGTTGAGGCTGGGATCCCGGAGGACGATCCTCGTAACCCGGCGACAATCGCCGATAACGTAGGCGACAATGTAGGTGACGTCGCCGGTATGGGAGCCGACCTATATGAATCTTATTGCGGTTCCATCCTAGCGACCGCCGCATTGGGAGCCGCCGCATTCGTTTCTTCCGGAAGCGTAGAATTACAATATAAGGCGGTTGTCGCCCCAATGCTTATCGCCGCTGTCGGTATCATTTTATCTATTATTGGTATTTTCGCCGTCCGTACGAATGAGAACGCGACGATCAAGCAACTACTGAAAGCCTTAGCCATAGGAACGAACTTGAGTTCCGTATTGATCGCTATCTCCACGTTCGGGATTCTTTATGTATTAGGCATGGAGAATTGGTTCTGGATCGGTTGTTCCGTGATCGTAGGTCTGCTAGTCGGAATCGTGATCGGGCAAGCGACGGAGTATTATACCTCCCAGTCCTATAAGCCGACCCGGCTGGTTTCCGAATCGGGGCTGACAGGCCCGGCAACGGTTATTATCTCCGGTCTCGGACTAGGGATGCTCTCTACGGCCATCCCGGTACTTGCCGTCGTGGTCGGTATTATTTGTTCCTTCTTGTTCGCCTCCGGATTCGACTTCACGAACGTGGGCATGGGATTATACGGAATCGGTATAGCTGCCGTAGGTATGCTATCGACCTTAGGTATTACGTTGGCTACAGACGCTTACGGTCCCATAGCGGATAATGCCGGAGGCAACGCCGAGATGTGTAACCTAGGGAAAGAAGTCCGCAAGCGTACAGACGCATTGGATTCATTAGGAAATACGACTGCCGCTACAGGTAAAGGTTTCGCTATCGGTTCCGCTGCGTTAACCGGCTTGGCTCTGTTGGCCTCTTATGTAGAAGAGATCAAGATCGGTTTGCTCCGTTTAGGAGAGACCGTCCTGAACTTTACCGATGGCAGGAGTATCGAAATATCTAAAGCCTCATTCTCGGACTTTATGGTATATTATGATGTTACCTTAATGAATCCTAAGGTTTTAGCCGGAATGTTCCTAGGTTCCATGATGGCATTCATGTTCTGTGGCCTTACGATGAACGCTGTAGGACGTGCGGCCGGGCACATGGTGGAGGAAGTTCGCCGTCAGTTCAAGGAAATCAAGGGTATTCTGACTGGAGAGGCACAACCGGATTATGCCCGTTGCGTTGAGATCTCGACGAAGGGAGCGCAACACGAAATGGTACTTCCCTCCGTTTTAGCTATTATCGCCCCCATCTTAACGGGACTCATATTTGGTGTGACAGGCGTTGTCGGACTATTGATCGGTGGATTAAGCACGGGCTTCGTATTAGCCGTATTCATGGCGAACGCCGGAGGAGCATGGGATAACGCAAAGAAATTCATCGAGGAAGGAAACCACGGCGGCAAGGGTAGCGAGGCGCATAAGGCAACCGTTGTCGGCGATACGGTTGGCGATCCGTTCAAAGACACTTCCGGCCCGAGTTTGAATATCCTTATCAAGTTGATGAGCATGGTAGCGATCGTGATGGCGGGATTGACGGTGGCTTGGAGTTTGTTTTAATAGTTGACCGTTAGTAGTTGGCAATTGACAGTTAGAGAAGTAAATCGACAATTTAATAGAGAAAACTAAATAATTGTCAATCATTGACTGTCAATTGTCAACTGTTTTGTATTTTTGCGTCGTAAAAACATAAAACAATTCAACAATGTCAATCTCACGCTTTAATGCTGTGGAGAAGGCATCCAACCGAAAGGCCGTGGAAGCCGTTACTCCCGAACACAAAGTATCTGAGTACTATGGCGAGAATGTCTTCAACCGGAAGGCGATGCAAAAATATCTCTCCAAGGAAACGTACAAAGCCTTGACCCACGCCATTGACAATGGCACACCTATCGACCGGGAAATCGCCAATCATGTGGCAGCCGGCATGCGTATGTGGGCACTGGAAAAAGGAGTCACTCATTATACCCACTGGTTTCAACCGCTTACCGATGGCACCGCCGAGAAGCACGACGCTTTCGTGGAACACGATGGTAACGGTGGCATGATCGAGGAGTTCAGCGGCAAATTGCTTGTCCAGCAAGAACCGGACGCTTCCAGTTTCCCGAACGGTGGACTTCGTAATACCTTCGAGGCCCGCGGCTACTCCGCTTGGGACCCCTCCTCTCCCGCTTTTATCGTAGATGACACACTTTGTATCCCAACCGTATTTATCGCTTATACCGGCGAAGCACTGGATTATAAGACCCCACTGATCCGCTCTATCGAAGTATTGGGAGAAGCCGCCAAGGACGTATATAGATATTTCGATGAGGATGTCAATAAGATAATTACTTACCTAGGTTGGGAACAGGAATATTTCCTTGTTGACGAGGACTTGTATTCCGCCCGTCCGGACCTCTCACTCACCGAGCGTACCTTGCTCGGACATGAGAGCGCGAAGAACCAACAATTAGACGACCATTATTTTGGCGCTATCCCCTCTCGTGTACAAGAATTCATGAAAGACTTGGAAACCGAATGCTATAAACTAGGTATCCCGGTAAAGACCCGCCATAACGAGGTAGCCCCCAACCAGTTCGAGCTAGCTCCTATTTACGAGGAATGTAACCTGGCCAACGACCATAACCAATTATTGATGTCGGTCATGAAACGTGTCTCCCGCCGTCATAATTTCCGTGTATTATTGCACGAGAAGCCATTTAACGGGGTAAACGGTTCCGGTAAACACTGTAACTGGTCTATGGGAACAGACAAGGGGGTAAACTTATTCTCTCCGGGTAAAGACCGTGAGGACAACCTACGCTTCATCACCTTCGTGGTGAACACTATCATGGCCGTTTATAAATACAACGCTTTATTAAAAGCGAGTATCGCTTCCGCCACGAACGCACACCGCCTAGGTGCGAACGAGGCACCTCCCGCTATCATCTCCACTTTCCTCGGAACGCAAATCAGCGAGATCTTGGATAAGTTTGAGAATAGCTCTATCGAGGACGCTATCGAGGTAGACGATAAAAAGGGCTTGCATCTTGGCTTCGGGCAGATCCCCGAACTGCTGTTGGACAATACGGATCGTAACCGTACCTCTCCTTTCGCCTTCACCGGCAACCGTTTTGAGTTCCGCGCCCCGGGCTCTTCCGTGAACTGCGGATCGGCCATGTTAGCGTTGAACTCCGCCGTAGCCTATCAATTGCAACAATTCAAGAAGGACGTAGAGGCTTTGCAAGCGGAAGGAAAAAGCAAGGAAGTAGCGATCTTCAAGGTGCTGAAAGCCTATATCAAGGAATCTAAGCCGATCCGCTTCGATGGGAACGGTTATTCGGACGAATGGAAAGAGGAAGCCGCCAAGCGAGGTCTGGATTGCCAAAATAGTGTTCCCTTGCAATATGACGCTTATCTTAAACCGGAGTCGATCGAGATGTTCACGTCTACCGGCGTACTTACCCAGAAAGAATTGGAAGCGCGTAATGAAGTAAAATGGGAAGTCTATATCAAAAAGGTACAGATCGAGGCCCGGGTATTAGGGGATTTATCCTTGAATCATATCATCCCGGTAGCCGTTCGTTACCAGAGCGTATTGCTGGATAATATAGCGAAGTTGAAAGAGACATTCGGCGACGACCCGGAATTCTGCGATATGTCGGAAGAGCCCCGTCGCTTGGTTCGTAAGATAGCCGGACATATCTGTGCCGTGACCAAGAAAGTGGATGAGATGGTAGAGGCCCGCAAGAAAGCGAACCGCTTGACCGATATGCGGGAAAAGGCGATCGCTTACCACGACTCGGTGGCCCCTTATTTGGATGAGATCCGTGACCATATCGATGATCTGGAGCTGATGGTGGACAACCAGATGTGGCCGTTGCCGAAGTATAGGGAACTCCTGTTTATCCGATAAAAAACACCAGTACTGGCGTTGCCTTGCGCCAGTATCGGCATAGCCTCACGCTGATATAGGCGCAGCCTTACACCGATACTGGCATAAGGCTACGCCTATACTCCCGTTTACCACTTCACATAAGAGGCATTCATCAAGAAGTCATAATCATGTTTCATCGCTTGCAGCGGTGTCATATTATAACGCTCTTGCTCAATGAAGTAATCCTCTAATCCGGCTTTCTCCGCCACAGCGAATAAGGATTTGAAGTCTACGATTCCGGCGCCCATCTCCGTGCTGCCCTTTCCATCCGCATTCGCGTCTTTCAAGTGCCAGTTGGCGAAACGACCGGGATAACGGTTCACGTAATCATGACATTTAAAACCGCCATACACTAATTGAGCCGTATCGATCTGGAAAGTAACCAGCCCTTTGTCCGTATTCTCGATCATCACGTCGAACGGGATCTTTCCTTCCAACTCATGGAATTCATCCACATGGTTATGGAAAGCGAAACGCAACCCGTTCGCCTTCGCGATCTCACCACATTTATTAAATTGATCCGCTAAACGCTTCACGTCCGAAAGACTCTTGATATCTTTGGAGGGATAACCCGCCTGAACAATCCATTTACAGCCTACCTCTGCCGTATCGGCGGCATTCTTTTTCCAGAAGTCCCATCCCTTGGTATCACCCTCCGCCAGCAAACCGCTTCCGGTATGGGAACCTACCATACGGGCACCCAGATCCGCCAGATATTTCTTCATCTCGGCCGGGGATTTCCCGTAGAATTTGCCATCCCGGTAACCGGCGGCTTCCATCCGTTTATAACCGATATCCACCAAAGCCTTCATCGTACCGTCAAAATCCGTCTTCAAGTCGTCCCGGACACTATACAACTGTACACCTATCGCTTTCTCTTTCTTAGCCAAGATAGAGGCAAAGCCATTCGGTACTACACTCAGCGCAGCCACAGCGGCACCCGCTTTCAAAAAATTCCGTCTCGTTATCATCATACTATTCTTTAAGATTAACGTCGCTAAAGGTAGCAAAATTATTTCTACTTTCGCGCACATTTAAACAAACGATCATGCAAGGAACAAAAAATCTGACCGAAGGGGTCATCTCCCGGCAACTATTCAATCTGGCGATGCCGATCATGGGTACCTCATTTATCCAAATGGCCTATAGCATCACCGACATGGCTTGGGTAGGCCGATTGGGAAGCGAGGCCGTAGCCGCTATCGGCGCCGTTGGTATCCTTACTTGGATGACGAACTCGATCTCTTACTTGAATAAAGTAGGCTCGGAGGTGAGTGTCGGGCAAAGTATCGGGGCGCAAAACGTGGAAGATGCCCGAGGATTCGCTTCCCATAACCTAACGATCGCCTTGATCCTCTCGCTTTGTTGGGGATTCTTGCTATTCGTCCTCGCTCATCCGATTATCGGCTTCTACAAACTGGAGGAACCGATCGCGTTGAACGCCGTGGAATATTTGAGAATCGTCGCTTCCGCATTCCCATTTATCTTCCTCTCAGCGGCGTTTACCGGGATTCATAATGCGGCGGGATTGAGTAAGATTCCATTTTATATCAGCGGAACAGGTCTTTTACTGAATATGGTGCTAGATCCTTTATTTATACTCGGCTTCCATTTGGGCACGGCGGGCGCAGCTTGGGCTACGTGGATCTCCCAAGCGGTGGTTTGCGGACTATTCGTCTATCAGCTAAAATGCCGCAATAAATTGTTCGGGGGATTCCCTTTCTTTGTCCGTTTAAAAGAACGTTACACCAAGCGGATCTTCCAATTGGGCCTGCCGGTAGCGTTATTAAATACATTCTTCGCGATCATCAATCTTTTTATGGCTCGTACAGCTTCCACCTACGGAGGGCATATCGGTTTGATGACGCTTACGGCAGGCGGACAAATGGAGGCGATCGCATGGAACACCTCACAAGGCTTCAGTACGGCCCTCTCCGCTTTCACCGCACAGAACTACGCCGCACGCAAGAAAGAACGTATCTTGACCGCTTATCATACGACGCTTAAAATGACTTCGATCATCGGTGTACTCTGCACGTTGTTATTCGTCTTTTACGGTAGCGAGGTCTTCTCGCTGATCGTGCCGGAGCAAGCCGCTTATGAGGCCGGTGGTATATTTCTCCGGATCGACGGATATTCGATGATCTTCATGATGCTGGAGATTACCACGCAAGGCATGTTCTACGGTACCGGCCGAACGGTTCCGCCGGCGATCATCAGCATCTCGTGTAACACCTTACGCATACCTTTGGCCATCGGGCTAGCGGCAGCGGGACTGGGTATTACGGGTGTTTGGTGGGCGATCAGCCTTTCCAGCATGCTAAAAGGTGTCGTCGCTTTCATTTGGTTCAGTATCTTACAGAAGAAGATCTTGTAAGCGGAACAATTCTTACCGATTTTCCGTACATTCGCGATTAAAATGACATTCAATTAAAAAAACAACCTATATGGATAACAAATTCAAACCGGAAACCCTGTGCGTACAGGCCGGTTGGCAACCCAAGAAAGGAGAACCCCGTGTCCTCCCGATCTATCAAAGCACGACATTCAAGTATGAGACGAGCGAGCAGATGGCTAAATTGTTCGATTTGGAGGAAAGCGGCTATTTCTATACCCGCCTTCAAAACCCGACAAACGAGGCTGTAGCCGCCAAGATCGCGGCGTTGGAAGGTGGCGTGGCCGCTATGCTGACCTCATCCGGGCAGGCCGCTAGCTTTTTCGCTTTCTTCAATATTTGCGAGGCTGGCGATCATATCGTAAGCGCTACCAGCATTTATGGAGGTACTTATAATCTACTGGCCGTTACCTTGAAGAAGCTGGGAATCGAATGCACGTTCGTAGATCAAGACGCGAGCGAGGAAGAGATCTCCAAGGCTTTCCGCCCGAATACGAAGGCGATGTTCGGCGAGATGATCTCCAATCCGGGCGTTATGGTATTGGATGTGGAGAAGTTTGCCCGCATCGCCCATAATCATGGCGTACCCTTGATCGTCGATAATACGTTCGCCACGCCGATCAATTGCCGTCCGTTCGAATGGGGAGCGGATATCGTTACGCACTCCACGACTAAATATATGGATGGCCATGCCACGAGCGTGGGTGGTTGTATCGTGGACAGCGGCAATTTCGATTGGGAAGCGCATGCCGAGAAGTTCCCGGGACTTTGCCAACCGGACCCTTCTTACCACGGATTGACCTATACCAAGGCATTCGGGAAATTAGCGTTCATCACGAAAGCGACTAGCCAACTGATGCGTGACCTCGGAGCGATCCAATCCCCGCAAAACGCATTCCTATTGAATCTGGGATTGGAGACCTTGCATCTTCGTGTACCGCAGCATTGCAAAAACGCCTTGGCGGTAGCGCAGTGGCTACAGAAATGTGATAAGGTAGCTTGGGTTCATTATCCGGAATTGGAAGGCAATCCGTACCATGAGCTCGCCAAGAAGTATCTACCGAATGGCTCTTGCGGTGTATTATCCTTCGGATTGAAAGGTGGACGTGAGGTGGCGATCAAGTTTATGGATAGCTTGAAACTCGCCGCTATCGTAACTCACGTAGCGGATGCCCGTACTTGCGTGCTTCACCCGGCCAGTCATACGCACCGCCAGTTGAGCGACGAGCAATTGATAGAGGCTGGCGTGGCTCCGGACTTGATCCGCTTCTCTGTAGGTATCGAGAACGCCGATGATATCATCGCCGATATTGAGCAAGCGCTCAATAAATAAGACATCTGTGCCATGCTGATGAAACGCTTGTGCCATCAGCATGGCACACCTGCATCTACAGCACGGTACTGCTATAAGTTCCTAGATAGGCAGGAATCTCCCCAGACGCACCACCCAATTTGTCGTAATCCTCCCTAGGCTCGTTACCGGATGTTCCTCACGCAACAAATCCTCACGGAACTCACGAAGAATAAGCCAATCCGCCTGTTTCACCCAATGCCGGAAGAGCGGATTCTCCACATGACTTTCCGAAATGGATAATAACACGTCCAGATCAAAACAATCAGCGACAACGCCTGCGCCAGACAAAGAGGCATCGTAAGCATTGCAAGCTTGCTCAATATGTGTAGGAACCATCAATACAGGTTTATTCAGATACATCGCCTCACATACGGATTCGAATCCGGCGGTCGTAGCATAAGCCTTCGCCCCCGACATATAACGTAGAAACAACGTATCATCCAGCTGATGGAAAGAAAGGCAATCGTCTATTTTCACCTCGGCTCGCTGATCTTTCTTATCCCAAAAGAAATGCATCGGAACCGAAGGATGACGGGAATGCCAAGAACGGATCTCCTCACTAAACCCGCTATTCAACAAATAACCATGCAAATAACTGCCGTTCGAGGGAACCGCATCCAAGACTTCTTGCCTTAATAAAGGAGGAACCACGACTATTCCTCCCAACGGCGCCTCGCGCATCTTCCGGAAAGACAAGGCTAATTTTTTGACGGAGCCTATCGCCGTTAATCTCGTAAAAAATCGTAGCGATGCCAACGACAATGTGCTCTGCTTCGGGAAAACGAAGTCCGGATGCAAGAATAGATATTGATGGGCGATACATACCATCGTCGCTTTCGGACGGAGAATCAAGTAAGTCAGCCCCGTCAATAGCTCGTAGAAATTCACGACAACATCCGCATCCGTCTGCCGAATCATCCGGTCGATATAACGGATACTTCCCATGTATTTATGCAGACGCAATACATTATATAATACGCTACGCATCAAACTCACTTGTTTATTCTTAGCCGTCGGTAAAAAATTCGGACTCTCAAACGGATATACCGGCGATTGTATCTTATTCAAGAAGAAATCCGGCAAACGGCGGGCCGGGCTTTTTCCTACCAACACACCAACGATCTCATGTCCTTCGGCCATCAATTTCTGGCGTAAGGATAACGCTTGGGTCAAGTGCCCACGTCCCTCACCTTGTATGATAAACAGAATTTTCATACGGCATCCGCATATAGTTGTACATTATTATTATATGTAACAATATCCCACTCTCCTTGTTCATCCTCCACGAGAGCGGTCATGCTTTCCACCCAATCGCCGGAATTTAGATAATGCACATTACCATACCATACGTTCGCCGCTTGATGAATATGACCGCAAATAATCCCATCCAAATGCTTGGCCTCCGCTAAGCGTACCAGCTCTTTCTCAAACTCCGAGATATAAGAGACCGCACTTTTCACCCGGTGTTTCACCTCTTGGGATAAAGAGAAATAAGGTTTTCCTTGCCGCTCTCTACGATGATTGTAAACCTTATTCAACCACAATAAAAAAGTATATCCCACATCCCCGAGCATGGCAAGCCAACGCATATGGGTCGTAACCGTATCGAAAATATCGCCATGTGTCACGAAATAGCGTTTTCCTTGTCTCGTCTTCAGTAAATAATCCTTTACGATCGATATATTGGAGAACTTAAAAGGAGCCAAGCTATCGAGAAAATCATCATGGTTCCCCACTACATAGATAATCTCCGTACCCCTTTTCTCCATCATCTTCATCAATACCTTAAAGAAATCGGTATGCTTGTGTTTCCAGCGTTTACCGGATTTCTTCAATTGCCAGCCATCGATGATATCACCATTCAAAATCAATCGATCGCAATCTACGTGCTTGAGAAAACGGGTGACCTCCTCCGTCCGGGAATGTTCCGATCCCAAATGGATGTCAGAGAGGACAATAGTCGGATAGTACTTTCTTAATATCATCTTTTCCTTATTTAAGATGATACAAAAGAACACTTTCGGTATTACAAGTTCACGACAACCTAATGAAAAAGACATAACAAAAAGGCCAGCTCTTCACAAAGCCGGCCTTTTCTCGTTTAACTTTAAATATTAAAAAATTATGATGACATTTTACTTTACCTATTCTTCTGATTGAGTAGCCTCGTAAGCCTTTAACAACTTCTCTTGTACATCGGCAGGAACTAACTCGTAACTAGCGAACTTCATCGTAAACGAAGCACGTCCGCCCGTAATGGAGCTTAGTGAAGTAGAATAGTTAGACATCTCTTTCAAAGGAACTTTCGCCAATAGTTTCTCAAATCCCTTCTCGCTATTCATACCCATAATCAAGGCACGGCGTCCTTGCAAGTCACTCATCACATCTCCCAGATAATCGGCAGGAACGGAAACCTCGACATCGTAAACAGGCTCCAAGATCTTAGGGCCAGCCTCCTTGAAGGAAGTACTGAAAGCATTACGTCCGGCAAGCATGAAAGAGATCTCATTACTGTCTACCGGGTGCATCTTACCATCGTATACGCAAATACGCACGTCGCGAGCATACGAACCCGTCAACGGCCCTTGCTCCATACGAGCCATGATACCTTTTAGGATAGCCGGCAAGAAACGAGCGTCGATAGCACCACCAACGATACAGTTTACGAACACGACTTTACCACCCCAATCCAAATCGATTATTTGAGTATCACGAACATTCATCTTATACTCCTGTCCGCCGAAACGGTAGGTATCCGGAGCAGGCATACCTTCATAATAAGGCTCGATAATCAAGTGAACTTCACCGAACTGGCCTGCGCCACCAGATTGTTTCTTATGGCGGTAATCCGCACGGGCCGCTTTCGTAATCGTCTCACGATACGGGATCTTCGGCTCCAGATATTCGATCGGCAATTTATCATTATTCTCGATTCTCCATTTCAATGTACGAAGATGGAACTCACCTTGACCGGAAACGATTGTCTGCTTCAATTCCTTGGACTGCTCGATTACCCATGTCGGGTCTTCCTCGCGCATACGTATCAAGATTTCCATCATCTTCTCGGCGTCAGCCTCATTCACCGGCTTGATAGCACGACGATATTTCGGATCCGGATATTTAATGAAGTCGAAACGATAATCACAACCCTTTCCGTTCAATGTATTACCACGGCGAACATCCTTTAACTTAACGGTCGCTCCAATATCACCCGCCACCATTTCCGTAACCGGGGTACGAGTTTGTCCGGCTACCGCAAATAACTGTGCGATACGCTCCTTGGAACCACGATCGGCATTCATCAAATCGTCACCTTCTTTTACTTTTCCTGATATCACTTTAAAATAGGAAACCTGACCAATATGAGGTTCCACGGTAGTCTTGAAGAAGAACAAGCTAGTAGGACCATTCGAGTCCGGAGTCACCTCTACGCCTTCCGTAGTAATCAGACGAGGCATCTTGTCGGTACAAGGAACCACGTTACCCAAGAACTCCAACGTACGACGAACACACATATCACGACCGGCACATACGCAGAATACCGGGAACATACCGCGAGTAACCAAGCCCGCACGGATACCGGCACGCATATCATCCTCGCTCAAGGCACCTTCCTCAAAGAATTTCTCCATCAAAGTATCATCGTTCTCAGCGGCGGCTTCCACCAAGGCTTGATGCAACTCCATCGCCTTATCCATTTCCTCGGCGGGGATTTCCAATACATCAGGAACTCCACCTTCCGGTTTCCAACGATACATCTTCATTTTTAATACATCCACCACGGCATTGAAAGAAGAGCCGCAGCTAATCGGATATTGGATCGGAACGATCTTACTGCCCCAACGGTCTTTCAACTGGGCGATGGTTCCCTCATAGTCGGCTTTATCATTATCAAGCTGATTGACAACAAAAATCACCGGTTTATGAAATTGTTCAGTATACCGGAACTGGTTAATGGTTCCAACCTCAACACCGTACTGGGCATTCAATACCATCAGTGCCGTATCCGTGACATTCAGAGCGGAAACAGCTCCTCCAACGAAATCATCAGAACCCGGACAATCGATGAAATTCAGCTTCCGATCCTGCCACTCAACACTGAAAACGGTTGAGAAAACTGAGTATCCATACTCTTTCTCAACCGGGAAATAATCGGACACCGTATTTCCTGCCTCAACGGAGCCGCGGCGTTTTATAACTCCACCCTCGTAAAGCATAGCTTCAGCGAGAGTGGTTTTCCCAGAGCCCGAACTTCCCAAGATAGAGATGTTCTTAATTTCATTTGTTTGGTATACTTTCATGATATCAGGATTTATTTGAGTTTAACAATACGTTTATTTGGCGTGAATCACTTTCACGAGGGCGCAAATTAGAGATTGTAAAGGAAAAAAGCAATTATCGCCCGGTGTTTGAGAACTATGTTGTGCAGCAGCAAGGTTTTTTGAAATTTAAATTATATCTTTGTGTAAAGATATAATTGTGTCCATACAGATGGCAGGTTTATACATCCACGTTCCTTTTTGCGCCAAGCGGTGTTTATACTGTGACTTTTTTTCCAATACGGAGATGAAGTATAAAGAGCCGTATATAAACGCACTTATAAAAGAGATGGAATTGCGGAAGGGATATATAGGAAACGAAGCATTAGAAACCATTTACTTCGGGGGAGGCACCCCCTCTCAATTAGACGAGAAGGATTTTGGCAAGATATTCGAGGCTATCTATCGTCATTTTGATGTAGCCGAGCAAATGGAGATTACCTTAGAGGCGAATCCGGATGACATGAAACGAGAATATGTATCGCTTCTCCGTAATTATCCTTTTAACCGGGTCAGTATGGGTGTACAGAGTTTTCATCCGGAAGATTTGCGTTTTCTGAATCGTCGCCATGACCGGCAACAAGCGATTAAAGCAGTAGAACTATGCAAGGAATATGGGATTACAAATATCAGTATCGATTTGATCTACGGACTCCCCAACCAAACGCAGCAAGCATGGGAAGAGAATTTGCGACAAGCGATCCGGTTGGATGTTCCCCATCTTTCCGCCTACCACCTCATTTACGAGGAAGGTACCGCACTTTACAAATTGCTGGAAGCGGGAAAAGTGACCCCCATAAACGAGGAGTTAAGCGTCTCGTTCTTTTCCACATTAATAGATCGGTTGGCAGAAGCAGGCTATTTGCATTACGAGATATCTAATTTCACCCGTCCCGGGTTCTTCTCCAAGCACAATAGCTCCTACTGGACCGGAAAGAAATATCTGGGGCTCGGTCCTTCCGCCCATTCTTATAACGGAATAGACCGGGAATGGAATCCATCTTCTCTACCTATATATATAGACGGTATAGAAAATGGGCATCCGACAATAGAATCCGAGGATTTAGACCTATGCACCCGGTACAACGACTTCATCATCACCGGCCTTCGAACCATGTGGGGAGTCTCTTTCGCTGATATCCAGACAAAATTTGGCAGGAAGCTCCTTTCTTATTGTCAAAAGCAAGCTCAACCCCATATCAACCAAGGTCTCTTATTACAAACCGATGACAAATTGATTTTATCCAAGTCAGGAATCTTCGTTTCCGACGGAATCATGAGTGATCTACTTTGGGTATAAAAATTAACAAAACCACCACTTTCGCCAACAAACCTGTTAGTTAAAAGTACATTTCCTGCACATTTTCACGATTTTTGAGAAATAAAACGACGCATATTAAAAAACTATTACATATATTTGCAGCATCAAAAACAGCAAACAGTGCCATATTTGTATATAATATCAGGTTGCAACGGAGCAGGAAAAACAACAGCTTCCTTCACGATTTTACCAGAAATGCTAAAATGTAGGGAGTTTGTTAACTCAGACGAGATAGCCAAGGGACTTTCCCCTTTTAATGCAGACAGTATAGCCGTCGCCGTTGAAGCTAGTCGTATTATGTATAAGCGGATAAAGGAACTCATCGGTGCTGGTGAGACTTTCGCAATGGAAACTACGCTGGCCACCCGTTCAGTCGCAAACCTGATACGGGAAGCACAAAGGGAAGGTTATTATGTTACATTGCTTTACTTCTGGCTGAATACGCCGGATCTAGCCGTGGAACGTGTAAAAATGAGGGTAGCCGCCGGAGGTCACAATATTCCGGAAGCAACGATACGGCGTCGGTATGAGGCCGGTATCCACAATTTATTTGAGCTATACCTTCCTATTAGTGACTATTGGATGATAACTGATAATTCGATGTCTCCCATGGAAGTGATCGCCAAGGGATTCAAGAATGATAAAAGGGAAGTGTATAATCTAGATATTTTTACAAAACTTGAACATCATGAATGAGCAAGAAGTTAGAGAATTCGAAGAGAATATAGTAAAAGGTGCAAATATAGCTTTTCAGCGTTTGGTGAATCAGAAGAAGAAGGAAGACGGAGAGTTGGTATTCTCTCGTAACGGTCATATCTTCAGAGTCAAAGCTGTTGATCTTGACAAGATTTATTAAGTTATAGATATACATATACAAAAAGAGGAGACGTATCTTTCAGGGATATGTCTCCTCTTTTTGGCTTTATAGAAAAAGGAACTTAGGTTCATGGGCGAAGTATGTTAACATACTTCGGCATTTCAGTTAACATACTTCGCCCACGAAGTTAACTTACTTCTCTATCTTGAGAATTCCATCTCGTTCAATAAATAACCGGCTCCGGCATATTTATCGATTACGAATAGGACATAACGGATATCTACGATAATACTGCGTTGATAATCGGGCAGATATTGGATATCCCCTCCTACTCCTTCCCAGTTACGGTCGAAATTGATACCGATTAACTCTCCTTGTCCATTCAATACCGGACTACCGGAGTTCCCTCCCGTTGTATGGGTCGTAGCACAGAAGGCAACCGGCATTTTACCGTTAGGCATCTTATAAGGGCCAAAGTCTCCTGCTTGATATAATTCCTTCAAACGAGCAGAAACCACAAATTCCCAATTCGTAGAATCCTCCTTCTCCATGACGCCGTCTAAAGTGGTTTGATGACCATAATAATCGCAATCACGAGGACTGTAACCTTTCACCTGCCCATAAGTCAGACGAAGCGTAGAGTTCGCGTCCGGAAAACTAGCCAAGTCTCCATACATCGCTAAAAGTCCTTTCACATACGCACGATGGGCGATCGCATATCCGGCATCAAAATCAGCCAAAGCCTTATCTAACGCCTTTTTCTCATCCTTTACGGATTGCGCGAACAGAATCATCGGATCTTCTCTCAAAGTTTTGACAGACGGGTGCTCCTTGAACGCATTAAAGTTCTTCTCGCTACCATAGATCGATTTATCAAACAGATAATCTACGAATTTATCCACATCCCCCTTAAACTTGCTATCGATTACGGAAAAATAAGCCGGCTGCGACTTCGGAGCGACCAAACGCCTATATTCCTTTAACATGACTTTCGCTATCTTCTTATCAACCATCGGCGCATAATCCTTATCAGCAAAACGGTGGAAAGCCCTCTCCAATTGAGTGACCTGTTTTTGCTGCTCGGAACGATCTTTCCCCTCCAAAGCCTCACAAACAGTCTCGATATCGGTCGGAACTTTGGAGAACTCGATGCCACGGCTCAATGCCTCATCCAACATCCAACTACGGAAACGCAAATCCTTACGATCATTAACGATCTGCTCCAATGTCAGAAGCGCTTCCGGATAAGCAGGCTCACACATCTTCTTCGACCAAGCGATCAAACGATCCTGCTCATCGTTTTTCACCTGCTCAAAATTACGTTTGTTGATCGCCCAGTTACTACCGATCGCATTCTTATAAGCGTTCGTAGAACCTGCATACTTACTAGCGTATTGAATCCGAACTTGCGGATCTTTCAACATTTCTTCCAGCATCGCCTCTTGACGGAGATTACGGATATTAATACGTACCGCATTATCTATATCCCGACGTTCAGCTACCTCCCATGAGGTATAGTATTTATTGGTACGGCCGGGGAACCCCATGATCATGGCATAATCGTTCTCCTCCACACCTTTTAAAGAAAGCTTTAGCCAACGTTTCGGACGAAGCGGGACATTGGTTTCCGAATAAGGTGCCGGATTTCCGTTCGCGTCGGCATACACACGGAAAAGAGAGAAGTCTCCGGTATGGCGAGGCCACATCCAGTTATCCGTATCCGCCCCGAACTTACCGATAGAGGAAGGGGGAGCACCGACTAAACGGACATCCGAATAGATCTTCTTGGTAAACATATAGTACTTATTACCTCCATAAAAAGCCTTGATCTCGACTTCCGTACCGGGGTTATCCTGTAAGAACTTCTCACCTACTTTCGCTTTAGCGAGGCCATTCAAGTACTTAGCGGACAAGAATTCCATGCTGTTCGGATCCGTGATCTTTTTCAGTTCCGTCCTCACATAATCCGTCACGTCGTCGATCTTATCGATAAAAGTAACCGTCAATCCCGGATTCGGAAGCTCCTTATCACGAGACATCGCCCAAAAGCCGTCCGTCAGATAATCATGTTCCAAGGTACTATGCCGTTGGATGCTACTATAACCACAATGATGATTCGTCAGCACCAACCCGTCCGGAGAGATCATCTCGCCCGTACAACCACCGCCAAAACGAACCACGGCGTCTTTCAAGGAAGGAGCCTCGGCGCTATACACTTCCTGATCGCTTAATCGCAGACCAAGGG
Organism: Parabacteroides sp. B2-S-102; assembly: GCF_023656665.1. Taxonomy (NCBI): domain Bacteria; kingdom Pseudomonadati; phylum Bacteroidota; class Bacteroidia; order Bacteroidales; family Tannerellaceae; genus Parabacteroides; species Parabacteroides sp. B2-S-102. Next base: position 219,087 of record NZ_JAMOKM010000003.1, read on the forward strand.
CCTGCATCTCCGCAAACTTTTGTTGCTTCAATAAAGGGAGCAGCCACATGCCCTCATCGGCCAAGACCGGAAACGCCAATATAGCGGCCGCTACAGATAAAAAGAGTTTCTTCATGTATTTGAACTATTAAAAGGATGTTTTGTCAACATTGAATTATAATAACGGCGATCTCCACTTACCTCCTTACCAAGCCAAGCCGGTTTCTCAAAAGGCTCGTCCTCAGACGATAACTCGATCTCCGCAAGGATCAACCCTTCATTCGCTCCGTGGAAAACATCGACTTCCCACGTATGGCTGCCTCTGGGAACCAGATAACGAACCTTGTCGATCGCACCCGGCTCGCAAAGTTCCAACAACCGCTCGGCATCCACCAGAGGAATCTTTTGTTCGAACTCATAACGGCTCAAGCCTTTCTCATCCGAAGCGCCTTTGATCGTTAGGAATCCCTCCTCTCCCCGGATACGAATACGAACCGTACGTCCGGGCTGTGAGCAAATATATCCCTGCACGATACGGGTGGAGCTAACAGCCTCCGGTAAGAAATCACCGGAGACCAAGAATTTCCGTTCTATCTCAATGGCCATGTTTCGAGGTATCAGCCTTAATCGTTACCATCGTCGCACCAAAGCCATATTCGCGGAAAGAAGCGTCTTGAAAATAATGTTGCTTATAATGGGTCTTCAAATCCTTCTCGATCGCCTTACGCAGTACACCATCGCCTTTTCCATGGATAAAGACAATCTTCTGTCCGTTATTAAGAGCGTACTGATCCATCACCTCACGGAATTTTCCCAACTGGTACGTCAGCATATCCGCATTGCTCAATCCATTCGTATTATCCAACAATTCGGTTATATGCAAATCGATCTCAAGGATAGCGCTATTCGTCGGCTTCTTTTTCACGATTTGCCGGGGAACCCTACGTTCCTCACGAACCTTTTGCTGCATAGCTTCCTTCAACTCCGCCGCAGAGACCAATAGTTCTCTCTCGGGCAAGTCATTGCGGATAATCGGATAAATCAAGGCATCCTCCTCAAAGAAATCATTCTCCATAAAGCAGTGAAGCTTGTAGAACTTAACCGTATCCAAGCGCAACTCTACAGATACGGCGTTTTTCAACGAATAGGGTTTATCCTTCTTGAAAGCGATCAGTTGCACGCAGATCCTTTCCAGATCATTCAACTCCGGCTTACCGAACTCCTCTAGGAATATTTTCGTATTCGGCTCAATAATCCCGTTATAACGACTTGTCCAGCTATTATTCGTTCGGTTCATATAATTGAAGAACAAATAGTAATTGCTATCATTCACGAAATACGTCTCATAGCCACATTGCTGAAACGCCTTCGGATCGACCGGGAGATAAGCCAGATACACATTCAGACGCTCTCCCTCCGGTGTCTCCTCGACCTTTTCCTCTTTGGGTTCAGGCTTCTTTGGGGAAGGAGTCTCTACCGGAGCCTGTACTTTCGGGCGATTCGAGCTATGCACTTGCATATCATTGCCCCCAACCACGACACATTCCTTGATCAAGGCAGGAACCTCAAACCCATCCTCATCCTCAACCAACACTTGGTCCTTTCCACGGAATCCACGTACGACTCCACCTCCCACACTATTCAGGAAGCGAACTTTATCACCTATTTGAATACTCATATTCTATACCTTATTATATTATGCGCACAAAATTAGGGAATAATCCGCGAATCCGAAACCTATTTACTACTTTTGCACTCGGAATCCGTACAAACGGATGTTTTTTTTAACAGGACAGAAGAAGTAATGAAGACACAAGAAATACGTATCGAAGATTATAACTATTCGTTACCGGACGAACGAATCGCGAAGTTTCCATTGCCTAAAAGGGATGAGTCCAAACTTTTACTCTACCGTAACGGGGAAATAAGCGAAAGTATCTTTAAGCATATCACGGATTATCTTCCCCAAAACAGCTTGATGGTATTCAATAATACCCGGGTCATACAAGCCCGCCTACTTTTCCAGAAAGAGACCGGCGCACGCATCGAGATTTTCTGCTTAGAGCCCATCGAGCCTCATGATTACGCCTTGATTTTTCAAGAGACCCGACGCTGTAGCTGGACTTGCTTGGTTGGCAACCTTAAGAAATGGAAAGAAGGCACTTTATCCAAAACGATCTTCATTAAGGATCAACCGGTCGTGCTGACAGCGGATAAGAAAAAGTCTCATGGTGACACACATTTGATCGAATTCACATGGGATAACGAGACTTATACATTCGCCGATATCTTGGATGCCGCCGGGGTCTTGCCGATTCCTCCTTATTTACACAGAGAAACAGAGAAGAGCGACCTACAGACCTATCAAACGGTTTATTCTAAGATAAAAGGCTCCGTCGCCGCACCGACCGCCGGACTTCATTTCACTTCGGAAGTACTTGCCGATATAGATGCTCGGGGCATCGGGCGGGAAGAAGTCACCTTGCATGTCGGAGCGGGTACCTTTAAACCGGTAAAAAGCGACACGATCGAAGGGCACGAGATGCACACGGAATTTATCTCCGTCCGCCGCAGTTCCATCGAACGTATCAAAAGCAACCTTGGAAATATCATCGCCGTAGGAACGACTTCCGTACGGACCTTGGAAAGTCTCTATTACATGGGCGTGATCCTAGATAATAACCCCGAAGCGACTTCCGAAGATCTCGTCGTAAAACAATGGATGCCTTACGACATGAATAACAACCGGCTGACAGCGGAGCGTTCCCTTCAAAACATCCTCGATTATCTGGATAAGCATGATGCGGATACGCTGGTAACGGCTACACAAATCATCATCGCCCCGGGCTATGAGTTCAAGATCGTAAAAGGAATCGTCACCAACTTCCACCAGCCCAAAAGCACCTTGCTCTTGCTGATCTCCGCTTTCGTAAAAGGAAACTGGAAATCCATCTATGAGTATGCCTTAGAGCACGATTTCAGGTTTCTAAGTTATGGGGATAGTTCCTTGTTAATATAGATGCATGTAAAATACGAGCCGAATGGTGAACAGTTAAAATATCTATTCGGCTCTCATTAACCACTCTGTAAACAATCCGGTAATGATTCATCCGGATAAGCTCTCTTATAGTCGTATCTTGAAACTCCGGAACCATACGCCCGGCCAAAGGAAAACGTTCTAAAACATCTACCGCCGCAAACAATCCACTTACAACTCGGGAGGCATACGAGGTATAACTCTTCTTCTCAATATAATCTCCAATTTCATTAAGGTTTTGGATCGCAAAATCAGTCCATTTTACTTCAACCATTTCGCTAATTTATTCCGGCATTCCAATTTGGTTAACACTTTTCCTTCTTCTGATTCTTTTATTCCAATACAGACCTTATCGACAAAAGACATCTTATCGACAAGCTGGTCCATAGAAAAATGCTCCGGTAATCCTTCCATAGCCATAGCAACTTTTGACTTACTTAATAGATTCATCTGAATAGGTTTCGTTTTCTACAAAGGTAACTGTTTTCTTTCAACATACAATAAGATCCCATACAATTCGTTATATTTGCATGAATATATTCTAGATTGAATGAAAGCACATTTTACTATATATGTTTTATTTTTGCTTATCGTATCTTCCTTGTATTCCTGCAAATCGGCGAAGTTGAGCGATGCCGAGGAGAAGCAGCGTATCGGAGAATACTATGAGGCAGCCGCCATTTATCGTAAGGTTTACACGAAAACATCCCCGAAGAAAAGGGATTTGCGCGGCTATATCGCTTACCGTATGGCCGAATGTAACCGGTTGATCAATAATACGGGGAAAGCGACTAGCGCCTATATGAACGCCATCCGCTATGATTACCCCGATAGCACCGTCTACCTACGCATGGGACAGATGTTACAGAAGACCGGACGTTATCCGGAAGCGATCAAGAACTACGATATCTATATGGAGAACGATCCTAGCAATTTATTAGCCATCAACGGCATACAAGGATGCGAGTTAGCTCCCGGATGGAAAAAGAACCCTACCCGCTACGAGGTAAGACGCATGGATAAATTCAATTCCCGCCGGGGAGAATTCAGTCCGATGCTGGCCGGAGATAAATACGACCAACTATACTTCGCTTCTTCCCGCTCGAAAGACAAAGACGCAAAAGTTAGCGCCATCACCGGGCAAAATAACAATAACCTCTTCCTTGTCAAGCAAGACGAGAAAGGGGCTTGGCTAGCTCCCGTAGAGCTTGAAGACGAGGTGAATACGGAATACGACGAAGGAACCCCCTCTTTCTCCCCCGATGGAAACACGATGTATTATACCTATTGCGCCCAAGATCCGGAAGGCCCTCGTACCGCCGAGATTTACATATCTACCCGAAGCAGCGCCAAATGGGGAAAAGGAACCCGTGCGACGATCGTAAAAGACTCGGTTACCGCCCTCGGCCATCCTTCCATCTCGCCGGACGGCAAATACTTGTATTTCGTATCCGACGCCGTGGGCGGTTTCGGTGGCAAGGATATTTTCCGTGCCCGGGTAGCGGGAAACGATTTCGGCCCGATGGAGAACCTAGGAGAAGAGATCAACACCCCGGGAGACGAGATGTTCCCGTATGTCCGGGATTCCGTCACCCTTTATTTCGCGTCCAACGGACATCCGGGAATGGGTGGTCTCGATCTGTTCAAGGCCACGCAAGACAGTACAGGGAAGTGGAAGGTCGAGAACCTAGGCGCTCCCATCAACTCTATGGCAGACGATTTCGGTATCACCTTCGCCGGAAAAGAGGAACGGGGCTTCTTCTGCTCCAACCGCAACGACGCACGGGGCTATGACCATATATATTCCTTTGAACGGCCTACGATCACCATCTTCATCGAAGGAATCGTAAACGATGTCGATGAATATCCGATCGAGGACGCTACCGTACGCATCGTCGGAAAAGACGGACTGAACGTGAAAGTCCCGGTCAAGAAAGACGGTACCTATCGTGTCGAGTTGGAACGGGACATCCGTTATGTCATGATGGCCAGCGCCCGTGGTTACCTCAACCAGAATTATGAATTGCATACCGGCCCCGAGGAGAAAAACGAGACATATATCGTGGATTTCTTCCTCTCTCCGATCAGCAAGCCGGTTGTTATCGATAACATTTTCTACGATTTCGATAAAGCGACCCTTCGTCCGGAATCCAAGAAAGCTTTGGACGAGATGATCAAGATGCTGAACGATAACCCGAACGTAACGATCGAACTGGGTGCCCACACGGACCGGAAAGGTACGGACCAGTATAACGAGCGTTTGGCTCAACGCCGTGCGCAATCGGTCGTGGATTACCTAATAGCGGGAGGTATCGAGGCGGCTCGTCTGGAAGCGAAAGGATATGGAGAAAGCGTTCCCAAGACGATCAACAAGAAGATGGCTAAACAATTCGATTTCTTGAAAGAAGGCGATGTGCTTACCGAGGAATTCATCCTTGCCCTGCCGCCGGAACAGCAAGAGATCGCCGACCAGATCAACCGCAGAACGGAATTCAAGGTCTTACGTACAAACTATAACTTATTTTGAGGGAGCAAAGAGCGTGATCTCCTTAAAAGAGACTGGCCAATCGATCGCACTCATCAGCACATCGAAGGACAGGCGTTGCTGATAAGAGACCGAGGACTCCCTTGAATACAAGTCATGAGCTACCAAACCGATCATCATCTTAACCTTATAATGCAATTCCTTGGATAGTACCAAGCAGGCAAGTACACTCAAATCTCTCGCTTCTTCCCAATCCCGATCCGCAAAACACATCTCCCTTTGAAGTGCCGGATAATGACGAGTCCGCATGATCAGATCCGGATCACGGACCTCACACGCACCTTCCACTACATCCAATAATATACGACAGACAGCCAAACGTTGCTTTTTAATTACCTCCATATACGTTTCCCTCAAACCGGACCGTTCACCTTGTTCGGTATTTCTATATGCTACAAAAAAGAAGCGTGGGAACTGTTAATCTACTATTCGAAACTGAGGCATCGCCAAACACCCATCGGACAAATAATAAACAACAGCCCACGCCTTATTACGTATACTATTAGGCAGTATATATAACAAGCGTGAGCGTTTAGTTGCCTATTATCTCTGTCCGACTTGAAACTTGGCGATTTTCAGTTCCAAAGATAATATCTTAAACGCTTATCGTAATCACACTTTGATTCATAAACCCTTGAATTTCCACAAGAGTTTACTTTATCGATACAAATATAACGCTTTTTCTCATACATCATATGGATTTATTTTTCTCTTTTAAAATCTATTGGGAAAAGATAGCGTATACTCTCTAGCGATAAATTCTTCCACTATAAACAAGATGCTTCCGTGAGTAAAAAAGAGAAGCGCATATACATACTATTCAATGTATATGCGCCTCCACCATTATTTGGATATTTCCAAATCCGGAACTTTCTTCCTTATTTACTCTACCGAGAACTTATAAATACACTCACTCGCATATTTCTCGCCCGGACGAAGCACTACACTCGGGAATGCCGGTTGGTTCGGGCTATCCGGGTAATGTTGAGTCTCCAGACATAGGGCGCCACGATGTGGGTAAACCACACCTAACTTGCCTTTATCACCCGCTTTCGTCATTGAGTTGCCGGCATAGAATTGAAGACCCGGCTCATTGGTGTAAACTTCCATAACGATACCGCTTGTCGGAGATACAACTTTAGCGGCTACCTTATTGATATCGCCGGCGGCGTTCAATATCCAGTTATGATCGTAACCACCACCGTAAACCAATTGCGTAAACGGATTGTCGATATCAGCGCCTACCACTACCGGTTTGCGAAGATCCATCGGCGTGCCTTCCACGGGTTCGATACCGGTCGGGATCAAAGTCTCGTCCACCGGGTTATATGTATCCGCGTCGATCATGATCGTATGATCCATGATTTGCGAGCCGGGAACACCGGAAAGATTAAAATAACTATGGTTCGTCAAATTCACGACAGTAGGTTTATCCGTCGTCGCCTCGTATTTAATATCAACGGCGTTATCATCCGTCAACTTATAGATCACCTTGATATCCAGATTACCGGGGAAACCTGCCTCACCGTCTTTCGATAGATAAGTCAACTCCAAGGTTTGGTCATCGATCTGTTTCGCGTCCCAAACTACCGCGTGATATCCTTTCGGACCTCCATGCAAGCAATGCCCGTTATTATTCTGTGGAAGTTGATACTCCGTTCCGTCCAACGTAAACTTACCATTCGCAATACGGTTGCCATAACGTCCGATCAAACCACCATAGTTATTATCCGGAAAAGCTACATACTGAGCGATATTATCATACCCAAGCACAACATCCGTCATCTTACCGTTCTTATCAGGCACCATCACGGAAACCAAGCGTCCGCCCCAATTCGTTACGCAAGCCTCAGCCCCTTTCTTATTCTTCAACACATACAAAGCAGTCGGCTTACCATCTACCTCAGATACAAAATCCGACTTCATCAAACCAGAGAGAGTGGCCTCTTCCGTAGCCGCCCCCTTCTCATTCTTACCTCCGCATGACAATAACATACACATTGCCATGACCGCAAAACAAAGTTTTTTCATCTCTTACCTTTAAAATTAATAAATGTTATTCTTCGGGCAAAGATACGCATTCTATCCACATGAGGTCCAATATCCTTACGCATTTTCTCGGGAATCCTTACCGATTTCTACTCGAAGTACTACACCATTCCTCTTGACATCTTAATCATCCACCAATTGGTAGATGATCATGCAACAGCCGTTGGAAGATCATGCAACAGCTGTTAGATGATCATCCAACAGCTGATAAATAAGCTAGACCTTCATACAAATCCCCTAATACCTCCCGAAGAAACAGCCAAGGATACATGAAGAAACCGTTTGAATCCTCAACCGATTTCATATTTTGACCCGTTATTCTAGTATAATACGATTCACTTTTGTACATTTGCACACTATTGTAATAAGTGAGTAATGAAACAATATTTAGAGCTGCTCAATAGAGTGCTTACCGAGGGAGTTAGAAAAGAAGACCGGACGGGTACGGGAACGATCAGCGTATTCGGTCATCAGATGCGGTTCAATCTGGAAGAGGGATTCCCGCTACTCACTACCAAGAAGCTGCATCTGAAGTCTATCATCTACGAATTGTTATGGTTCCTGAATGGAGATACCAACGTAAAATATCTGCAAGATCATGGCGTACGCATCTGGAATGAGTGGGCCGATGCGGATGGTAGCCTTGGGCATATATACGGTTACCAATGGCGGTCATGGCCGGATTATAAAGGAGGATCTATCGACCAGATCACCGAGGCCGTGGAGACGATCAAGCATAACCCGGATTCACGACGAATCATTGTAAGCGCATGGAACGTGGCGGACTTAGACAACATGAACCTGCCTCCTTGCCACGCTTTCTTCCAGTTTTACGTGGCGAACGGACGGTTGAGCCTACAATTGTATCAACGTAGCGCGGATATTTTCCTTGGCGTTCCGTTCAACATTGCCTCCTATGCCTTGTTATTACAAATGATGGCACAAGCTACCGGCCTTAAAGCGGGAGATTTTGTTCATACGTTGGGAGACGCCCATATCTACAGCAACCATTTGGAGCAAGTTAAGTTACAATTGACACGTGAGCCACGTGCGTTGCCCCGTATGGAGATCAACCCGGACGTAAAGAGCATCTTCGATTTTAAGTTCGAGGATTTCAATTTGACCGGATACGACCCACATCCCCACATCAAGGGAGAAGTGGCCGTCTGAGAATTGGCAGTTGACGATGGACGGTTGACAGTTAATTCATAAATCATAAATTACAAATCATAAATCAATAAGTCTATGAGTACAATTTCTATCATCGCAGCAATCGCAGATAAAAGCGCGATCGGAAAGAATCAGCAATTATTATGTCACATGCCTTCAGACATGAAGCGTTTCAAGGAATTAACCACGGGACATGCGGTAATCATGGGACGTAAGACATTCGAGTCTCTCCCTGTAGCGCCACTGCCCAATCGGAAGAATGTCGTATTGACGACTATGCCCGAGGCTGGTTTCGTGAATTGTTTCGCTTGCGAGTCTATGGGGGCCGCTCTGGATTTATGTGAGAAAGAGGACGAGATATTCATCATTGGCGGTGCGTTGGTCTACAGACAGGCCTTGAGAATAGCCGACAAAATGTATATTACCCGCATCCATCATGAGTTTCCCGACGCTACCTCGTTCTTTCCCGTCGTAAACTGGGACCTTTGGGAAGAGACTGAACGTGAGGAGTATCCCGCAGACGAGAAGAACCCTTACCCCTACACCTACATCACCTACGTGCGCAAAAAATAAACATTAACGTACGTTTTACAACTTTTTGCTCTTTCTTTGTATCTATATAGGAAAGGTTTATTGTTAAACTTATAAAACCCAAAAGATATGAAGATAAGAGCAATTATTTTATCTGCCCTGATACTTTGCGGCATCTCGGCGGTTATTATGTATAGCCGGGCCGCCCAGCCTCAACAAAAAAGTTCTGTTATCACGCAAGCTATAAACGATAAGAATACCCCTATGGTGATCAAGAATCTTATCCTTAAAATGAAAGAACAGATGGAGGTAAACGATGATCAGTTCCCGGAACTGATCAAGGAGGTGGAGAATTACACCAACAGTTGCGCCGACTCGGCTTCCGTGGCGGTATTACATTCCATGCTGGCGGAGATGTATCAGAACTACTTCCAACGGAACCAGTGGACCATCAACCAAAGAACCCAATTAAGCGGTTATATCCCGGAGGATATCCGGGTATGGACTTCCAACTTATTCACGGATAAGATCAAGGAAGAGATCGATTTATCATTGCGACCTACGGCTTTATTGCAAAATACGCCTGTCAGCAAGTTCAAGGATATTCTGGAGATCGGAAAGGACTCGCAAACCCTGCGTCCGACCCTCTATGAGTTCCTTGCCTTCCGGGCACTGGACATCCAACCGACCGTACAGATCTATAAAGACTTGATCGCCTTTCAAAATAAGGAGCCGAATATGAAATCGGTCCTCCTTACGGAATTGGATTACCTACGATTCCTTTACGGGGATAAAAGGGATAAAGAGTCTTTCGTGGCTTACATGAACGCATTGGATGAGCTTTACAGGAACTTAGCTTCTCAAAACTATGCAGCCGAGATCTTAATCGCCAAATTGGATTTGGTTAGCGGCAGTATGTTTCGTTACGTCTCTACCCAATGGGATTCTATCAAAGCGGAAGAGGTGAAACTATGCGAGGAGGGTATCAAGCGGTATTCCGGTTACCCTCGCACGGCTATCTTAAAGAATCGCTTGGCACAATTGGAACAACCTACTTTATCCGTATCTACAAACAATACGGTTTATCCGGGACAGCAACTGGGGATCAAGCTGGAATATAAGAATGTACAGAAAGTCATCGTACAAATCTATCGAAGCTCGAAAACACCTTTACAAGCGGCAGCCCATACATCCGCAAAAAAATCAAGTAGCAGCACCTTGGGACAACTCGTAAATGAGAAGACATTCTCCTTGCGGCTGCCCGACACCTATTCGCAGCAAGATACGACCTTACATATATCTATGGATCAACCGGGATTGTATGAATGTGTCGTAACCGTACCCGGACAACAGCTAAAGACGATCAATACGGTTAGCGTAACCCGATTGGCCGCGATCTATCGTAATCTTTCCGGTAATAAACAAGAGGTCATGGTTACCGACTATCTTAGCGGGAAGCCTGTTGATGGGGCTATCGTTACCTATTACGGAGGTCAGCGTCGTAGCTTGCAAGAACTGGGTACCGTCAAGACAGACCGGGAAGGCTTGGCCACGCTTCCGGCGAACAGTCAAGTATTGGCGTTCCAAGCCAGCAGACCGGGAGATACCAACGCTATGCTGACAAATATCTACCCGATGGGTTCCGGCCGCAGACCGGAAAAGAACCCGGTAGAAGTCTCGATCTTTACGGACCGTGGACTTTACCGTCCGGGACAAACCATTTTCTTCAAAGGTCTCGCCTACGTAAAAGACTCGAACGACCCGCATGCCGTGGCCGGACAGACTTTTACGGTGACTTTGTATGACGCTAACGGGAAAGAGCTAGCCCAGAAGAAATTCACGACTAATGACTTCGGTTCTTTTAACGGCGAGTTCTCCATCCCCAAACAGACCCTAAGCGGCGTCTTCCGGTTAAGTACCGGACAGATGAGCGTATATATTCATGTAGAGGAATACAAACGCCCGACTTTCCAAGCGTACTTCCTCCCGATCAAGGGCGATATCGCTTTCGGCGATTCCGTTACCATACAAGGCAAGGCGGCTACATTTTCCGGCGTGTCACTGCCCAGCGGCGATGTCACTTGGCGTATTACACGCAGGCCCTTCCTGTTGTGGAAGTATTTCCGTCCGAGCGCTCCGACACAGGTAGCGGAAGGTAGCGCCACTCTTTCCGGCGATGGGACATTCCACGTATCTTTCCGTCCCCAAAAAGAGGAAGATCCGAATCCATACGCTTCCGCATACCAGACCTACGAGGTATCGGCTACCGTAACCGATAGCAAGGGAGAGACCCAAGAGGCGAATTACACCTTCTCGGTAGGAGAATCCAGTATCGTCTTATTCACCAACCTACCGCCACAAATCGAGAAAGACTCGGTAAAAGCCGTAGTCGAAGCCCGGACAATCAATGGGGAGATGGTTTCCACCTCCGGTACTTTCAAGATCGTAGAACTGATCGCAAACCGATCCGATAAGAATAGCGGAGAGAGCTATCAAGAAGGCAAGCAAGTAGCTTCCGGTAGCTTTACCAGTGGCAAAGAAATCAGTCCGGCTATTTTCAACCCATTGCCCTCCGGGCGTTACCGTATTTTAGTAGAAGCCAAAGATAGCCAAGGACGGCAGAGTAAGAACCAGTCCGATTTCATCCTATACGGAAAGAACGACAAGCGTCCTCCCGTATTTACCCATACTTGGCTGCTGAAAGAGAAGACAACTTGTTTACCCGGGGAGGAAGCGGAAATCGTATTCGGCACCTCCGACAAGGACGCCTACGTACTCTATGAATGGTTTGCCGGAAATAACCGCATCCATCATGAGTTGATTAAGCTAAGTGACGCGAACCATCGGTTTAAGATCCCGTTCAAGCCGGAATATGGAGAGGGAATCATCGTATCCTTTACGTTCGTAAAAGAAGGTGAACTATATATTACCCAAGTACCCGTAGAGCTTCAGCTACCCAACCGGCAGTTGACCATCAAGCCGATAACCTTCCGGGATCGTTTACTTCCGGGAAGTAAAGAGAGCTGGAAATTCCGTATCACCGACGCGGACTCCACGATCGTATCCGCCGAGGTACTGACCAGCATGTATGATGCCTCGCTAGATAAAATCATACCATTCAATTGGTATTTCTCCCCGCAGCGAACGATCCTGCTACAAGCTCCCCGTTTCTCAACCGGAGCCGGATTCCAGCGTAGTTATCAATATGACCAGACAGAGGCCAAGTATATAAAAGTACCTCAATATCAGTATGACCGTTTAAATTGGTTCGGTCTATTCAATGAGATTGTCATACGAGGATACGGCTCCAGCAACCGGGCTTTCGCCACGGGTGGTATCATGCTGAAATCCGCGGCAGCCCCAGTAGTGACGGAATCCATGAACATCATGGAAGACAGCGCCGTGTTAGAAGAGTCTAGCGTGGAATCTACGGAAGGGGAACCCGTGTTCAACCTATCCGATCCTTTCGCCAAAGAGAGCAGCCAGCCGGTAAGTCCGGAGCAAATCCGGCAGAACTTCGCGGAAACCGCCTTCTTCTACCCGACCTTACAAACGAACGAGGAAGGAGACGTATTCGTAAATTTCACCCTGCCGGAAAGTAATACGACTTGGAAACTACAGCTATTGGCCAACACCCAAGACCTAAAATACGGTCTGCTTACGAAAGAGGTCATTAGCAGCAAACCCTTGATGGTTCTACCGAATCTGCCTCGTTTCGTCCGCCAAGGGGATGAGGTCAGCATCAGCACGCAAGTCATCAACAATTCCGAGGAAGCGGTATCCGGCCGTGTACGCATCGAACTATTCGATCCCGCTACAGACCAACCGATTATCTGCTTGAGCAAGTCACAACGTCCGTTTGAGTTGCAACCGGATAGCATCGCTACTGTAAGCTGGATGATCCCGGTCCCCAAACAGATCAACCTACTGGGCGTACGTATCCTAGCCGACTCTGAAAAGGGAAGCGACGGGGAGCAGCAGATCGTACCTGTTCTTTCCAATCAATTGCTCATCACGGAAAGTACCCCGTTCTATTTGCTCAAGGAAGGAGAGAAACAAATCCGTATCTCCGGGAACTCGGAGGGAGCGACACCATTCCGTCTCACGCTGGAGATGACCGGGAATCCGATTTGGTACGCGGTACAGGCATTACCGACGATCACACAGCCGAACAATGATAATATCTTATCTTGGTTTGCCGCTTATTACAGCAATACGTTGGCTTCCTATATCGCCCAAGCCCATCCCCGCATCCAGAAAGTGATCAACCAATGGACCGCTCAAGGAGGGAATGCCTCTACTCTCTATTCAAACTTGGAAAAGAACCAAGAGCTGAAGAACATACTCTTGGAGGAGACGCCCTGGGTACTAGCCGCCGATAACGAGACAGAGCAAAAACAACGCTTGTCTTTATTGTTCGACCTAAACCGTGCGGACGGATTACGGGAAGCGGCCTTGCAACAACTGATCCAACAACAGAACGAAGAGGGTGGATGGAGCTGGTTCAAAGGTTTCCCCGCAAGCCGTGCGATCACTCTTTCTATCCTGAAAGGTATGTCACAGCTTGTACAGCTAAACGCGATCCAATATGGGCAAGCGGAGAAAGAGATGCAAATGAAGGCCCTCAAGTTCTTGGACAAAAGTATGCAAACGGATTATGAGAACTTGCTGAAATACGATAAGAAATGGCAAAACGCATGGCCCTCGCCGGAGCAGGTAGAGTTCTTATTCGTCCGCAGTTCCTACCGGGATATCCCGGAACTGGGAGACGCCCGGGAAGCGATCCGTTTCTATACGAACCAAGCGGAGAAGCACTGGAATCAATATTCCTTAATCAGTAAGGGCGAAATCGCCTTGTTAATGCATCGAAACGGTAAAAAGGAGGTGGCGACAGCGATCCTGACAGGACTAAAGAAGACCGCTACGATCTCCGAGGAGAAAGGTATGTATTGGGCAAACAACCGCAGGGGGAGTGATTATTTCACCTCACCGATCGACACGCATTGCTTATTAATGTCCGTCTTTAACGAGATCGCGCCGGATACCCAGAATACAAACCGGATGAAACAATGGTTGCTAAACCAGAAACGTACACAAAACTGGGAATCCGTACCCGCCACGGTAAACGCCATTTACGCCTTGCTACTCACGGGTAGCGATTGGCTGAACACGCAAAACACTTGTGTAGCGACATGGGACGGCAAGATCTATAGTACCGCGGAAGGGGAAATCGCCACCGGTTACCTCAAAACGATACTTCCGAACGAGCCGGCAAATAATTCCGCCAACCCCGTGCTCTCGATCCGCAAGGAAGGAAACACGCCGGCATGGGGAGCTGTTTTCGAGCAATACTTCCAAGAGATCGACAAGGTAAAAGGACAAAAAGGGGTGTTGAGTGTCGAGAAGAAATTATTCGTCGAGACCAATAACGGTACCAACCGCCAAATCCGTCCCGTAACACCGGAGCAACCGCTCCGCATCGGAGACAAGGTAATCGTTCGGCTAACGATCCGGACAGACCGTGAAATGAATTACGTATTCTTGAAAGATCTACGTGCGGGCTGCTTCGAACCGGCCGATCAACTTTCCGGCCCGGAATCAAGAGACGGTATCTGGTATTACAGATCCCCGAAAGACGTATCCGAGAATTTCTTCATCAATCGTCTGCCGGAAGGTACGTTCGTCTTGGAATATCCGGTCTACGTATCCCGTAGCGGCGAATACGCCGGAGGTATCAGTACGATTCAATGTATGTACGCCCCGGAATTCGTGTCGCACACCGCCGGAGAAAGCTTGCGGATCATGCCCTAAACAAGCCTTTTCTTACAATGCCCGTTCTAACCTCCTTACAATGCCCAGTATAAGGAGGTTAGAATGGGCACCGTAAGAAGGTAAGAATAGGCATCGCAAGAAGCGTTATCTTCCTCTAATTTTCAGTTTTCAATTCTCAACTTTCAATTGAAATGACTATCTTTGTAATTCGAATTAAAACTAAACGATAAGATGAAACAAATAGTTTTTATTTTCATGGCGATCCTGTTAGCGACAGGAATGGCTTCGGCTCAGAAGAAAGCAGTTATTTCCGCGGAAACAACCAGTTTCGACTTCGGTACCATCAAGGAAGCAGACGGAAAAGTATCCCATACGTTTGAAGTATCCAATACGGGCGATATGCCTCTGGTCATTACACGTGTAATCGCGTCTTGCGGATGTACGACCCCGGAATGGCCGAAAGAACCGGTAGCTCCGGGTAAGAAAGCCCAGATCAAGGTTACTTTCGATCCGGCAGGACGTCCGGGTCCTTTCACGAAGACCATTTCCGTATACAGTAACGGAAAAACCGGAAGCTTCATCATGAACATCCGGGGAGAGGTTGAATAAGAAATACGTAAAAAACCCCCAATTGGAATGCTGAATATAAAAAGGTTGATCCTTGCTCTTACAGCAATTATATCTATAACGACAGCTTGGGCACAACAAGGCGCCCAAATCTTGTCGGACGAGTTGACTTATAATTTCGGGACAATAGCCGAGGCCGATGGATTCGCCAGTCATACTTTCACGATAAAGAATACGGGAGACGCCCCTTTGGTCATCACCCGTGTTACCGCGTCATGCGGTTGTACACGGCCGGAATGGACTAAGTCGCCGATCGCTCCCGGTAAGACCGGTGAAGTTAAGATAACGTATAATCCGAAAGGACGCCCCGGCCCGTTTTATAAAACCGTATCGATATTCAGCAATGGGAAGAAAGGGAGTTACAGCCTAGCCATTAAGGGAAATGTCACCCCGAAACCTTCGCAGCCGGTCTTTACGTATCCTTATTCTATCGGTGATCTGAAGCTGCATACGAAGACTGTTCTATTCAGCAGTATCCGTCCGGAGGAAACGTTGGGCGAGAAGATCAACATTAAGAACGAGGGAAAGACCTCGGCTACGATTCATCTGGGTAAAGTACCTCACTACCTTAACGTACAGGTGAACCCGGCTACCCTTCAACCGGACGAGGTCGGTGCCATTACGATCCTTATGGATGCCAAGGTCCTGAAGCGGAAAGGACGAGTCTCTACGCTTTTGCCGATCATGATACAGAGCGCCGGAAAGAAGGAAGTATCCGGAGAGATCCAGATCTCCGCCAACGTGACCGATAATTTCAGCAAACTATCCGCTGCGGATAAAGCCCAAGCCCCGATAGCGGAATTATCCGGCACTTTACTGGAATTCGGCAAGCTACCGAACAAGAAAAGTATCGTTCCGTTGATCGGTGGTAAGGTATCGGGTACGTTTGAGATTACGAATGCCGGAAAGACTCCGCTCACGATCTACAGCGTCACTTGTGATGATGAGCGTGTCGATTTGTCCGGCGGCAAGAAAGAACTTAAACCGGGAGCGACCGCTACTTTCAAAGTAACCTTGCGACCGAAAGAGATAAAGACAAAACTTGAAGCACTTATTAATGTCGTATGCAACGACCCGAACGGGCCTATCCGCTTGATCAAGGTGACGGCATACAAATAATAGATTGATATGGAACATCCAGAAAACGATGATCAGTACAAGGGATTGAAAGTGAATAAGGGCATTGCGGATGTCCCTACCGTAAATCCTTATATAAAAAAGCGTGTCCAACGCAAGGTATATACGCCTTCCGAATTCGTGGAAGGTATCTTAAAAGGGAATATCACGATACTCAGTCAAGCAGTTACCTTGGTGGAAAGCTCCAAGCATGAGCACCAACAGGTGGCGCAGGAGATTATCGAGAAATGTTTGCCTTTCGCCGGGAAATCGGTTCGTATCGGTATTACGGGTGTTCCCGGAGCGGGAAAGAGTACCTCTATCGACTCTTTCGGTATGCACTTGATCAACCAAGGGCGTAAGCTTGCCGTACTAGCGATCGACCCGAGTAGCGAACGCTCGAAAGGTAGTATCCTAGGAGATAAGACTCGTATGGAGGCCTTGTCGAGAGAGAAAAACGCCTTTATCCGTCCTTCACCATCCGCAGGCTCCTTAGGGGGGGTCGCCCGTAAGACCCGTGAGACGATCGTATTATGCGAGGCCGCCGGTTTCGATACCGTATTCGTAGAGACCGTGGGTGTCGGACAAAGCGAGACGGCCGTACATTCGATGGTGGACTTCTTCCTGTTGATTCAATTGGCCGGTACCGGAGATGAGTTGCAGGGTATCAAACGAGGTATCATGGAAATGGCGGACGGTATTATTATCAATAAGGCGGATGGAGACAATATCGAAAAGGCGAATCTCGCCGCCGCTCAATTCCGGAACGCCTTACATCTTTTCCCACCTTCGGAATCGGGCTGGTTCCCGAAAGTATTGACTTATTCCGGCTATTACAACCTAGGTATCAAAGAAATATGGGATATGATCGGAGAGTACATGGAGTTCACCAAAAAGAACGGCTACTTCGATTACAAACGTAACGAGCAAGCTAAATACTGGATGTACGAAAGCATCAACGACACGTTGCGGGATAAGTTCTATCATAACCCGGCGGTAGAAGGCATGCTGGAACAAACGGAGAAGCAAGTCTTGAACAACGAGATCAGCTCTTTCGTGGCAGCCAAACGGATGATCGATCTGTTCTTGGATAATATCGCTACGAAATAGGTATAAAAGCATAAGAGTGTCGCACGATCTGATCATGCTACACTCTTTTTTACTTGAACCTTACATCGACTCCTTTGTCTTCTTTCGCTTTCACGGCCAACGCACGCCCTTGTCTCTTTACCTCTCCTGTGATGAATTCAGGTATATTGTAGGATTTCATAAAGCGAAAATAAAAATCCGTATCCTTCTGGGGTAACAGGAAAGGTTTGCAAGCCTGTCCTTTCTCATCGATATAAGCGATGAACAGCCTTGTATACAAACCATCCATCCGACGGCTGCTAAACACGATCCAACGACTATCGCTACTCCATGAATGATAGCTTTCCACATCGTCGCTATTCGCCGCCTCCAATGGATAACTTCGCAGAGTCGATAAATCAATCATGTACAAATCGGCATCCTTATGCCAAATAGAGAAATTCCCATAACCGGACAAGGTATAGAGCAAATACTTTCCATCCGGGGAAACCCGGGGAAAAGAAACGCTTTTATCGATCTCCGATGCCTTATATAAAGTATCGACTACCGTCCCGAAACGGCGTGTAGCGGGATCGAACGAGACTGAGCATAGATCGTATCTCACTTGATCGTATTCCTTGGGCATCGTACGGGCTTTAGCCGAACAGAAATAGAGCGTATTTCCATCCGGGGAAAATGTAGGGAAAGTCTCGAACGCTCCCTCTGAAGACAGCAGCGGAGAAGTCACGATCTCATGCTTTTGCGTATCATAGACGACCACATCCGAGGCCGAGTCGAATACCTCCACCCGATTCCTATCGTTCATATGAAACGCTTGCTTGGTTTTATTCACAGAGAAAGCGACATATTTTCCGGAAGGATGCCAAGAAGGATAGACCAGTGGAGAAAGGGTCTGATCGGTCTTCGTATTCAGCTTCTCCACTTTATCTCCATCGATCAATAAGGTACAAGAATAGGTCTCACGCATATGGAAAAGCATTTTCTCCGGATTCTGCATACAGAAAGAATGGCAGTTCATACAGTTATTGCCGCTCATCTTATTTTCGATGATCGCGTTCTCCGTATAATTTTCCAAGTTACGTTGATAGATACCCATACGGTTCCACAACTCATAGCCCGGTTCGATTAAACGATAAGCCAACCAACCATCGACCGGCTCCTTCGCCACCTTGATGATGAAGGGGGCATACGCGATCCATTCATCATTCACGAAGGCTTGTACGGTTACATTCAGATGATTCCCGGAAGCGGCACGCAACAGCCTTTTCCAACCGGAGGCCGGGATCACGAAACAAGCGTCTTTCCCGGTCTTGATCTCTAATTTCTCCGGGCCACATTCGAGAATGGCACGGGCCTCAACGCAAGCATCTTTCAGCTTAAAATTCAAGGGAGCTATATTCGGCGGGATTGTCACATCCACATAATCCGGAAAGATCTCCGGCTTGACTTCCAGATTCTTCTGTATACGTACCGGACCGGAACAAGCCATCAAGCCCAGAATCATCCACAGACATATACATCTTATTATATACATTTTTCTCATCTCCTATTTAAACATATAATAATACCAATAGGTATCGCCATAAGAGCGATACATCAAACCGGGCAGCGCATTACTATTATTCCGCCCAGCGAGCACTTGCCTCTTATAATCGGTGAATCGCCCTACGATAGATTCCGAGACACCGAAACGTTTCCAGTAATCCGGATCTTTCTCCGATAGGATGATGACCGCCTCTTGAAAAGAGACCGGTAAAGAAGGGAGTAAATCCGTTCCGTAATAGGTTTCCACCAACGTCTTAAAGCGCATCACATCTTTTGCTAAAAGATAGAACACGCCGGCATAGTGGAAAGCGGCTTTATTGGAAGGATTCTGCTCCGCCAAGCGAATCAAGTCCGTGTCGAATCCATCCATCTGGATCAGATGATTCTCAGCTAGCAGGTTCCTGCGCATATTCCCCAATAGAGGATCTGTCTCGACCGCCTCATCATTATACAGGAATTTCCGCTGCGCTTTGGCCCAATCCTTATAATAGAAAGTATTCTCTAAGACAGCGATATATTTCTCCGCGACCGGATAGGCTCCATAAATCAAGTTCGTTTGCACCAAACGTTGCGTCATGCGGGGATTTCCATCACATAAAGCGCCGATATTACTCTCGAATGCCATCTCTTGAGCCGCGGCGACATTTCCCATCGTAAAATAAACATCACTCAACAAGGCGGATATGGTGGTCGATTTATTCCATGCCACCATTAATCCACGAGGCCCGTGCTGCGTGTACTTAAACGCCTCATCCGCCAGAATACCTTTCCGGGCCAAAGCCATATTTTGGTAACATAAATAGAGTTGATTAGTGGTCGGCTCCTTGCATGATACCAAGATCCGGTCCCATTGCTCTGTCCGAGTAAAATAGTCCATCATCTTCAAACGGTATGATTTCTGTTCGCCATATAGATCGAAGCCTTTCCAGAAGATAAGCCCTAAGATAATGAATTGGGAGATTCCCAGCGCTAGACGCTTTTTACCAGCCCATGATTCCTTGTTTTTACAGAGGCAGGTTACAACCAACGCCGCATAGAAAGCGATCCATGAGAAATAAATTACCTTATCCGGCACCAAACGGAAATAATAATAACTATCCGGTAAAAAGACAAAGCGGTATTCTCCGATCACCGAGTAACGCACACATAATCCACCCAAGATCAACACGATCATCGGTAAAATCGCAGAATAATACCAACGGGGCGTCCGGCTCATGGCCTCATATCCGACCATGGATAAGGCAAACAACAAAGAGACCGGCCCGGCCAACCCAAAGAGTAACAGGGAGGCAAACAGACTTGCTATCAAACGAGGTATGAAATTCCTTATCCCTAAAACGAGATATAAAGCAAGCAGCATCATACCGAAGGCGACCGTTCCTTGAAACCTGTAATTAAAATCCCATTGCACAAACAACAAAGATAGGACGGGAAGCCAAGCCCATAAAATACCATGGCTTCGCGGATCGATCCGCTTCAAGATCGCCCAGAACAAGGCCCCTAGGCTTGTCAGCAGGGCCGCCGTTATCATAGCTCCCACATTCGGGAGAATGAAGAACTGCACCAAACAACCGGAGAGAACCATCGCTAAACCTCCCGGTTGCATTAACTTATCGATAATAAAAATGGGAGTCAACTGGAATAACTGGTTCTGCTCGACACAGTAAAAATGGTACTCACTGAATATCCTCAAGAAGATAAACAGAAAGACAAATACGATTACATGCAAGGCCACGCCGCTATACTTCTTCATGATATCAGGTTCTTCAAATAAAAACCCGGATGTACGCAATCGCTACATCCGGGTTCCTATTCGTATAAACATATGCCTTATTTAGATTGAAGAAACACGGAGCGTGTTCAACAAATCCCGGTTAATAGGCTTATCATTCTTGATCGCTTTAGAGAACGGTACATAGACGATCTGGTCGTTCTGGATACCCATCATCACGTTACGCTGGTCATCCAACAAGGCATCGATCGCGGCCACACCCATACGAGTCGCCAATATCCGGTCTTGTGCCGTAGGAGAACCACCACGCTGCAAGTGACCTAAAATAGAGACACGCACGTCGAACTGCGGATATTCCTTCTTCACACGCTCAGCGACACCCATAGCGCCACCGGTTACCTCACTTTCGGCAACCAATACGATACTACTGTTCTTGGACTTACGGAATCCATTCTCGATCATCTCGGCCAATTGGTCTTTCTCCAAGGAGATTTCCGGGATAATAGCGGCTTCGGCGCCAGAAGCGATCGCTCCGTTCAACGCCAAGAAACCGGCGTCGCGTCCCATAACCTCCACAAAAAATAGACGATCATGCGAAGTAGCCGTATCACGGATCTTATCCACGCATTCCATGATCGTGTTCAAGGCTGTATCATAACCGATCGTCGTATCCGTGCCATACAAGTCATTATCAATCGTACCCGGCAATCCTACGATCGGGAAATTAAACTCCTGAGCGAAAATACGCGCTCCCGTCAACGTTCCGTCACCACCGATAGCGATCAAGGCATCGATCCCATGCTCTTGCAACTTATCATAAGCCTGTTTTCGTCCCTCGGGAGTCTTGAACTCCACGCAACGGGCGGTCTTAAGGATTGTTCCACCACGTTGAATTATATTACTGACATTTTGTGTCTTAAACTCTTCAATCTCATCTAAGATCAACCCTTTGTAACCACGGTAAATACCTTTCACTCTCATTCCGTTATAAATAGCGGAACGTGTTACCGCACGAATAGCGGCATTCATTCCCGGGGCATCACCTCCGGACGTTAAAATACCAACACACTTTACTGTAGACATAGCGTCATTGATTTTAATGTTCTCCGGCAAAAGTAGTAAATATTTAGTTATCCTTCTGTCTTTCTCCCGGAAAGTTCACGTAATCTTAATCAAAATATCATTCCGAAGCGTTCAATTCCTTGATCCGGACCGCTACTTCCTCCATCAACCACTTGGGAGTGGATGTAGCACCGCAAACCCCGACCCGGCGCACGCCCTCGGGCAAAGGCTCGGTAATCTCTGATACCTCGGAAATAAAGAGCGTATTCGGGTTCGCTTTCCGGCACTCCTCGAACAGCATCTTTCCGTTGGAACTCTTACGACCGGCCACAAAATAGACCCAATCGTGGCTGGAGGCGAACGCTTTTATATTCGGAAGACGATTCGCCACCTGACGACAAATCGTATCGTAATAATTAAACTCCACCCCTTCCGCCATCCGCTGCTTGATCTCCGCCACTACCGCCTTGAATCCATCCAAGGACTTCGTGGTTTGGGAAAACAGACTGATCGCACGGGTAAAGTCCAGACGATCGAGGTCTTCTATTTTCTCGATGACAATCGCCGTGCCCTCCGTCTGCCCCACCAAGCCATTCACCTCCGCATGGCCTTTCTTCCCATAGATAACCAACTGGGTGTTATTCGCCCGGGTCTCTTGATAACATTTATGGATCTTGCGCTGCAAACGCAAGACAACCGGGCAAGTAGCGTCTATAATCGTGATATTGTTTCGCTTCGCTAAAGCATAGGTAGAAGGTGGCTCGCCATGCGCCCGGAGCAACACCTTCCGGTCTCTCAACCTTGAAAGTCCCTCATGGTCGATCGTATGCAGCCCCATATGCTCCAACCGCTCCACCTCCAAACTGTTATGAACGATATCGCCTAGGCAATACAGCGTATCCGTATTTCCCAGCTCCCGCTCAGCGCTCTCTATGGCGGTGACAACCCCAAAACAGAATCCGGAATCTTTATCTATCTCGACTTCTATCATATCTATAATATCATTAACAAACAAGCACTTACAGTTTTCTTAATTTTCAATCACAAGAAACTATAGTTTCTTCATAACAAAACTAGAGTTTTCCCTAAGAGAAACTTTTGTTTCCTAGTAACGAAACTATAGTTTTCATTCGAAGAGACAAAAGTTTTCTTTATAGGAAACTCCAAGCACTCGTTTATGAACCGATCGCTTTATGATATTGTTCCAGCAACCAAGCCTTTTGCTCTTCCAAGGTCATATGGGAATTATCCAATACCAAGGCATCATCAGCTTGTCTCAAAGGACTTTCCTCCCGGGTTGAATCTATATAATCCCGCTTCTTCACATTCTCCAGCACTTCCTCGTAAGAAGCGGGGATCCCTTTCGCCTCCAGCTCATCGACCCGGCGCTTGGCACGTACCTCCGGCGAGGCCGTCACGAAAAGCTTCAACTCCGCATCCGGGAATACGACCGTACCGATATCACGGCCATCCATCACGATGCCTTTCGCCTTTCCCATCTCTTGTTGCTTAGCGACCAACGCACGGCGCACAAAGCCTAGAGTGGCTACCGGACTCACTTTATCCGCCACTTCCATACCACGGATCTCTTTCTCTACATTCACACCGTTCAAATAGGTATCCGGCCGGCCGGTCTCCGCGTTCAAACGAAATGAAATATCGATATCATGGATAGAAGCCTTCAGCTCTTCCTCCTTAATCTTCTCTCCCTCAAAAAATCCATGCTGGATGCAATACAAAGTCACGGCCCGATACATGGCACCCGTATCGATATACGTATATCCAATCTCCTTGGCAAGATCTTTAGCCATGGTGCTTTTGCCACTGGAAGAGTGGCCGTCTATAGCGATAACTATTTTCTTCATATATATATATATATATATTAATGTATAGGTTTATTCTGTCACCTTCTTAAAATCGGCCAAGGTCGTAGATACGCTAATCATCATCGACATGGCGGACGGATGATATTTCGCCAGCGAGAAGCCCACGTCAAACATCTTGATCCTTACACCTGCGCCCGCCGAGAAGCCGGAGAAACTTCCCCCGCCTTTCAACTTCATATCCATATTGACCTTCGGATTGAATCCTACGCCCACCCAAAAGTTCTCGGACGGGATAAAATCCACGCCGATGATAAAATGCTTCGCCAACGTCTTAACGAAAGAATCCCCGTCATACTCTTTATCCGTATTATCGATATAATCGAACTTCCAACGGTTCAAGTATTGGGCCGTCAAAGAAAAACGAATCGGGGCATGCGCCATTTTCTGCGTGATACCCATCTGGATATCCCAAGGCATCTTTTGTCGCTCATCCTCGTAAGCTTTCAGTTGCGCGCCGATATTCTTCAAGGCGAAACCAAAGGAAAAGCCCTTATCCGAATTATAATAACTCAATCCCGCATCCACGCATAAACCGATAGAGGTATAATCAGCCAGCCCCGAATACAAGAACTTCAACGATAATCCACCCCGCCAACGCTCATTCAAGTCACGGGAGTAAAAACCGTTCACGCTGATATCTTTCGCCGACAGGCTCGCTCCGGTCACGACGTTATCCGGTAACACCTCCTTGATATCGCCATAGCTTATAAACGTAGCGCCTACGCCCCAAGCCCCTTTCTCGCCATGCGCTTTCGTGAACAAGGCACTTCCTACGTTGATATCCGAGATGTAATTCATATAATTCAAGTTGATCATCCCATCCATCTCCGCACCTAGCAAGGCCGGATTATGGAAGATAAGCGAAGGGTCTCTTTCTACCAACGCCACGGTATGCCCACCCAAGGCGTTAGCCCGGGTCGAGGTCGGAAAACGTAAGAAAGTATACGCCTCACTCCCGTTTTGCGCTGAGACAGACAGTGTAACAACGAATAAAATCAGTATAAATAGTTTATTTCTCATATTTTCATGCAAAAAATCGTTCAAAGATACATTAATTCGGAAAAATGTTTTTACTTTACACCCGCAAATCTCAGAAATACGGATTTCACATTAACAGAAACGGGAAAAATGCCAAAAAGGTATATTATCGCTCTCATTTTTGTTTGATATATGAAATAATTTGTATTTTTGCAGAAGTGAAAAACACTTATAAATTATTATAAACGTATGGAAATTAAAAAATCACCGAAAGCGGACCTTGAGAGAGGTAAGTCTCTAAGTATCCTGATGGGATTCGTAGTGGGCTTAGCTGTCTTGTTCGTGGGCTTCGAATGGAGCACCCGCGATGTAATGGTCGTTCAGGCTAGCGAGGGTGTAGCAGACATCATCGCCGAGGAAGAAGTGGAAATCACGAGACCGGAGAATACGCCTCCTCCACCTCCACCACCTCCAGCACCAGTTGTAACCGAGGTTTTGAACGTTGTTGAAGACGACGTTGAATTGGAACAGCAAGATATCTTATCATCAGAGGATAATCAGCAAGAGGCTCAAACAGCCGTTTATACACCGCCTGCAGTAGTAGAGGAAGAAGAAGAATCCGCTCAGCAGATCTTTACGGTTGTAGAGGAAATGCCGAAGTTCCCGGGTGGAGACGCAGAGTTGCTGAAGTTTATCGCTAAATCAATCAAGTATCCGGTAATCGCACAGGAAAACGGTATCCAAGGTCGTGTAATCTGCGCATTCGTGGTTAACCGAGACGGATCAGTAGTAGACGCTGAGGTATTACGTGGTGTAGACCCCTCATTGGATAAAGAGGCTCTTCGTGTGATCGGTACCATGCCTAAATGGACTCCGGGTAAGCAGAGAGGTAAACCAGTACGTGTTAAGTATACTGTGCCTATCACGTTCAGATTGCAATAGTATAACATTAAACATATCAAAAAGGCTGCTTTATTTTCGCAGCCTTTTTTTATTTCATAACTCCATTAATTGATACAGCTATGTTAGCATTCGAGAATATACTTCAAAGAATAGAAAGCGAGATCTCTCAACTACAATTCACCAATCCTCCCAAGAGCTTATACGAGCCGATAGAGTACATCTTGTCCCTCGGAGGAAAAAGAATACGTCCGGCGTTAACGTTGATGGCATGTAATATATATAATAATAGTATAGAGAATGCGATCAAGCCCGCTTTAGGTCTGGAAGTTTTCCATAACTTCACCTTGCTGCACGACGACCTGATGGATGAAGCTGATAAAAGAAGGAACAAACCTACCGTACACAAGGTATGGAATGCCAATACGGCGATTCTTTCCGGAGACGCAATGCTAATAGCGGCTTATCAATTAATCGGATCAACGGAACACGGCCACCTCAAACAAGTGTTGGATTTATTTACGCAAACCGCGGCGGAAATATGTGGCGGCCAACAATTCGACATGGAATTCGAGTCTCGCATGGATGTGAACGAGGAAGAATACATCGAGATGATCCGGCTAAAGACAGCCGTACTACTGGCCTGCTCCCTTAAGACGGGTGCCCTACTCGGAGGTGCCTCACAGGAAGACGCAGGCAACTTATATGCGTTTGGTATCAATATAGGTCTAGCGTTTCAACTGCAAGATGATTTACTAGATGTATATGGTGACACCGCCACTTTCGGGAAAAACATTGGCGGCGATATCCTTTGCAACAAGAAAACATTCTTATTGATCAACGCTCTCAGACTGGCCAATAAAGAACAAGCGGAAGCTCTCCGTAGCTGGATGGATAAAAAAGAATTCGACCCGGCTCAAAAGATACAGGCATTCACCTCTATCTACAACGAATTGCAGCTAAAACAATTAACAGAAAATAAAATCCAAGCCTATTACGACGCATCCGTAGAGAACTTAAAAGCTTTACAAGTCGCCCCCGAAAAATTAACGATCCTAAAAGAGGTTTGTGATCATTTAATGCATAGACAATCCTAATCCATGAGGTTAATAGACACACATTGCCATTTATATCTGGAGGATTTCGATCCGGAGCAAGACGAACTGGCTCAAAAAGCAAAAGACTCAGGTATCGACACCCTGCTTCTGCCAAACGTAGACCTGACGACGATTGACAGAATGCACGATTTATGCGATCGATACCCAGAGTTCGCTTTCCCCATGATGGGATTGCATCCGACCAGTGTGGATAGCAATTATATCGATATCCTAAAACAAACGGAATCCTATCTATCTAAACGTACTTATTGCGGTATCGGTGAAATCGGGATCGATCTATATTGGGATAAGACTTATTTAAAGGAGCAACAAATCGTTTTCGAGGAACAATTGCGTTGGAGCATCGATCTGAACCTGCCCGTAGCCATCCATACCCGCGACGCATATCCGGAAGTTCTGGAATGCATACATAAAGTCGGAGCGGAAAGACTTAAGGGCGTATTTCATAGTTTTACCGGCACAACGGAAGAGCTAGAAGAAATAAAGAAACTGCCCACCTTCAAGATCGGGATAAACGGAGTTGTTACCTTTAAAAATTCAAAACTGTCCGAAGTCATTCGGCAAACGGATCTTAAAAAGATACTCTTGGAAACAGATGCACCCTATCTTTCACCAGTCCCCTACAGAGGTAGACGGAATGAGCCTACTTACATATGGAAGACGGCCGAGAAAGTGGCGGAAACATTCGGCCTCACGCTAGAGGAAACCGTAAACGCTACTCGAAAAAACACATTAGAATTGTTTAAAAGCGTAAATAAACCCATATAGACACTTTTTTTCGAATGAAGTCAAAATTTATTTCGTGGATATTGTGTATATGTCAAGCAAAAACTATAGATTTGTGCACTGAAAAGATTGCATATGGGAATTTTTTCGTATTTTGCGGTCGTTTTAGAAGAAGCTAGGTGAATAATTGGAGAGATGCTCGAGTGGTTGAAGAGGCACGCCTGGAAAGCGTGTAAACCCCTAAAGGGTTTCGCAGGTTCGAATCCCGCTCTCTCCGCGGTGGAGAATACCATGAATTAATTAACAATAAAATAAAAACAAATAAGAGAATTATTAATCTTAAAAATTAAACACACAATGAAAAAGTTATTTGCAAAAGCATTCTTGGGTTTATGTGCCCTTGGAACTTCTACCGTAGCATTCGCGCAGGACGCTGCAGACGCAGCTACAGCTGTTGAAGGAGGTATGTATCAAGCATTAAAAACAAAGTTTATCGAAGGTGGTGCCGACTTCATGAGTTTGGTTGCTATCGCTTTGATTTTCGGTTTGGCTTTCTGCTTAGAGAGAATTATCTACTTGAACTTAGCTGAAACGAATTCCAGCAAATTGTTGAAGGGTATCGAAGATGCTTTAGACAAAGGTGATGTTGAAGGCGCTAAAGCTATCGCTCGTGACACAAGAGGCCCTATCGCTTCTATCGCTTACCAAGGATTGATGAGAATTGACCAAGGTATCGACGTTGTAGAAAAATCTATCGTTTCTTATGGTGGTGTTCAAGGAGGTCTTTTGGAAAAGAATATGTCTTGGATCACATTGTTTATCGCAATGGCTCCGTCTTTAGGATTCTTGGGTACTGTAGTAGGTATGATCATGGCGTTCGATAAAATCGAGCAAGTTGGTGATATCAGCCCGACGGTTGTAGCAGGTGGTATGAAAGTGGCCTTGATTACTACTGTAGGTGGTTTGATCGTTGCTTTGATCCTTCAGGTATTCTATAACTATTTGTTAAGCAAATTGGAGGCTATCTTGAATCAAATGGAAGATGCTTCTATCTCTTTGCTTGACTTGGTTATCAAATACAACGTCAAATTCAAAAAATAATAACGAATTATGGCAGTTACTAAAATAAGAAAAATATCCAGTTGGACTTTACTGATAAGTTCTATTATCAGTATTATTGTTCTGGGTATGTTTTATGCGGGTGGAGTCGTTGACCCTGCCGCTGAAATGAAAGAGCCCATCTATACCGGGTTATTGATTAACTGGACTTCTGTATTGTTCTTCGTGACAATCATCAGTACAATGTTGTTTGCCGTTTGGCAATTTTTGACGTTGTTGAAGACAAACGCTAAATCAGCGATTATGTCTTTGGTTGTATTAGTTTGCTTCGTTGCCGTTTTGTTCATCACTTACACGATGGGTGACGCAACTCCTTTAACAGGTTTGAACGCAGACTCTCAAGTTTACAACACTCCGGGTTGGTTAAAGATCACAGATATGTGGATCATGTCTACAATCGTACTTTTGGTTCTGATCGTAGCATGTGTAGTTTGGGGTTCTGTAAAGAGAATCATGGGTAAATAATAGTAATAACGAACTGATAAAACAAGAAAGAAATGGGTAAGAAAAGAAAGACACCGGGTATCAATGGTTCTTCTTCGGCCGATATCGCTTTCATGTTGCTTATCTTCTTCCTTATTACTACATCAATGGATACAGATAAAGGTTTGGCAAGACGTTTGCCGCCCCCTGTACCTAAAGATCAGAAGAACGATACCGATGTTGACATCAAAAAGAGAAACTTGTTGGTTGTATTGATCAACAGTAATAACCAGATTCTCTGCGGTGATCAATTTGTCGATATCAAGCAATTGAAAGAAAGAATCAAAGAGTTCATTGATAATCCTTATAATGACGAACATAAGCCTGAGCGTGTAGAGGCTGATGTTCCATTCTTCGGAAAGATGATGGTAACGAAGAACCACGTAATTTCTTTACAGAATGACCGTGGTACCGAATACCAAGCTTATATCGATGTGCAGAATGAAATTGCGGCTGCTTATAACGAATTGAGAAATAAGGTTTCTAAGGAAAAATTCGGTAAGAATTTCGCTGATTTGGACGAAGAACAACAAAAAGCTGTACAGCAGATTTATCCGCAAAAGATATCAGAAGCTGAACCTAAAAATTATGGAGGTAAAAAGTAATGGGAAAGTTTAGTAAAGCGGGCGGTCGTGAAATGCCCGAATTGAATACATCATCATTACCTGACTTGGTGTTCGCTTTCTTGTTCTTCATCATGATGGTAACATCTATGCGTGAGGTAACATTGAAAGTAGAGTTCCATGCTCCACAAGCTACAGAGCTTCAAAAATTGGAGAAGAAATCTTTGGTAACATTTATCTATGTCGGTAAGCCGACTAGAGATTTGAGAGCGAAGATGGGTTCTGAAACTCGTATCCAATTAAATGACGCTTTTGCGGAAACTTCGGAAATTCAGGATTATATCGCACAGGAAAAGTCCAGTATGAAGGAAGAGGACCAGCCGTTTATGACGGTTTCTATCAAGGCTGATAAAGAGACCAAGATGGGAACGATTACAGACATCAAGCAGGCTCTTCGTGAAGCATACGCATTAAAGATTAGTTATTCTGCCGCTCAACGTGTCGACGAATAATGATCTACAAATAGAATATCTAAAAAAGGCGGGAAATAGAATCCCGCCTTTTTTATTTCACTCCATAGACATTTTGGTGAATAATGGTCTTAACTCGCTTAAAAGATCGCTCCAGATCAAGTTCCCCATGAGTCATCAAACGCATTTCTAATAACGCCTCTCCTCTACGATATGGAGGTTGGAAATATACATGGTGATCCAAGACAAACCCCAGACGTTCATAAAAACCGATTCTACGTTTACTCATCTCCTCTGTCGGCATCTCTACCTCTAAGACAACCGGATCTTCGTGGAGAGCTAAAAAACTTGTCATTGCTTTCGCTCCGATTCCTCCGTTACGAGCGGACTCGTCGATCGCGAAATGCTCCGCATAAACAAAGCCCTCAAATTGCCATCCCGTAATGAAACCCACATAAATACCATCCCGTAGCAAGGCATACATCTCGAAACGGCTATCTTCCTCCAAAAGCTTACGTACCAAAGAGAAATCACGACGCTCTTCCTCGGGGAAAGAACTAGTATATGTTTTCTCTACTAGATCCAATAAAGGATCGGCTATCTCCCGGACAGGCTTACTAATTATTACATGATCTTCGCTCATAAAAAAAATACTTAATAATTGAATAAAGAATGCTTACAAAATCAAAATAATCTAACATAATCTTTAGGTGATTATAAGATTATCATTATATTTGTATTAAATATGAAAGATATAATCTAACAGTAATACAAATATACTGAATATATGGCACATCATCAACTAGATGAACTGGACGAGAAGATACTTAAACTAATCATCGGCAATGCGCGTATGCCATTTTTGGAAGTAGCGAGGGAATGTAACGTATCCGGAGCGGCTATTCATCAACGCATACAAAAGCTGACTAATTTAGGGGTTATCAAAGGCTCAGAATTCATCGTGGATAACACAAAAGTTGGGTATGAAACTTGCGCATATATGGGGTTATTCCTAAAGTCTCCCGGACAATTTCCAAGCGTTACAGAAGCGCTGTTGCAGATACCGGAAGTCGTGGAATGCCATTATACAACGGGGCAATACGACCTGTTTATAAAAATATACGCAAAGAACAACCAGCATTTGCTAAGCATCATCCACAACAAGCTTCAACCATTGGGCTTGGCTCGCACCGAATCGCTCATATCCTTTAAGGAGGCATTCAAAAGACAAATTCCTATTGATCTGGACGACGATTAATAAAGGAAGCTAATATAAGAAAAGGGTCCGTAATTCGGTTGAAACCGGTTACGGGCCCTTTTTATCATGATCACTAAGCGCTATTAGAACTCAGCATTATTCGGTGTACGCGGGAAAGGTATCACGTCACGTATATTTGCCATGCCTGTAACGAACAGCAAAAGACGCTCAAAGCCCAAACCGAAACCAGAGTGAGGCACCGTACCAAAACGGCGAGTATCTAAGTACCACCACATATCCTTCATCGGGATGCCCAATTCGTCAATACGACTCATTAGCTTATCATAGTCAGCCTCACGCTCGGAACCGCCGATGATCTCTCCGATCTTCGGGAATAATACGTCCATCGCACGTACCGTCTTTCCATCCTCGTTTTGCTTCATATAAAAAGCCTTGATCTCTTTCGGGTAATCCGTTAAAATTACAGGACGTTTGAAGTGATCCTCCACTAAGAAACGTTCGTGCTCGGAAGCCAAATCTACACCCCAATAAACAGGGAACTCAAATTTATGTCCTTTAGCGACAGCCTCTTCCAATATCTTGATTCCTTCAGTGTACGGCAAGCGAACGAATGAGTCTTTCAAGACCCCTTCCAGACGAGCGATCAATTCCTTATCGAACATATCGTTCAAGAACTTGATATCCTCCATACAGTTATCCAACGCCCATTGTACGCAATATTTAATGAACTCCTCGGCCAACTCCATATTGTCCGCGATATCATTAAAAGCGACTTCCGGCTCAATCATCCAGAATTCCGCCAAATGACGAGGCGTATTTGAGTTCTCAGCGCGGAACGTAGGGCCAAACGTATAAATCTGTCCCAAGGCTGTAGCTGCCAACTCACCCTCCAACTGTCCGGAAACCGTCAAGCTAGCCTGCTTGCCGAAGAAATCGTCCTCATAAATGATAGAGCCATTCTCATCCTTTTTCAAGTCGTACAAATTTTTGGTAGTAACTTGGAACATCTGTCCGGCACCCTCACAGTCGGAAGCCGTGATGATCGGCGTATGGAAATAGAAAAAGCCTCTATCATGGAAAAACTTATGGATAGCGTAAGCCATATTGTGACGAATACGGAATACCGCGCCAAATGTATTCGTACGAGGACGCAAGTGAGCGATCTCACGTAAAAACTCCATGGAGTGTCCCTTTTTCTGCAACGGATAAGTAGCTGGATCAGCCGTACCGAAGATCTCAATCTCGGTAGCCTGTATCTCCACGCTTTGCCCCTTGCCTTGGGATTGTGTCAAGATACCGTTTACGCTGATACTAGCTCCCGTGGTAATCGGTTTCAAGAACTCATCACCCAATTTATCTACATCCACAACGATCTGAACATTATTAATTGTAGAACCGTCATTCAAGGCGATAAAATTCACCTGTTTGCTACCACGGCGGGTGCGAACCCATCCTTTCACGTTCACGGTAGTACCGAAAGCTTCGCTTTTCAGCACGTCTACAATTTTTGTTCGTTTAATTGTTTCCATCTGTATCTTTTTTTTTTATTCGAAAGCTCCCATCCTAAGAGCGTTCACTTCCCTTTCATTTAAGTAACGCCATTTACCGCGGCCTAAGTTCTTCTTAGTCAAACCGGCGAAATAAACACGATCCAATTTCGTCACATGATATCCCAACGATTCGAAAATACGGCGCACGATACGGTTACGGCCGGAATGGATCTCGATACCCACTTGGCTCTTATCGTCCTCGCTAGCATAGCTGATAGCGTCCGCATGGATCTCCCCATCCTCAAGCTCAAGGCCGTTGGCGATTTTCTCCATATCCTCGATAGCCACGTTCTTATCCAACCACACATGGTAGATCTTCTTCTTCTTGAAAGATGGGTGAGTCAATTTAGAAGCTAAATCACCATCGTTCGTCAATAACAAGACACCTGTCGTATTGCGGTCCAAGCGGCCTACCGGATAAATACGTTCTTGGCAAGCGTTCTTCACCAAATCCATTACTGTCAAGCGTTCTTGAGGATCATCAGAAGTCGTTACGCAATTCTTCGGCTTGTTCAATACGATATACACCTTGCTCTCGATCTGAACCGGCTTCTCGTTAAATGTAACAACATCTTGACGAGTAATCTTAGTACCCAATTCCGTTACCACGACATCATTAACCTTAACAGCCCCTTTCTGGATAAACTCATCCGCCTCACGACGAGAGCAAACACCAGCGTTAGATAAGAATTTGTTCAAACGAATCGGTTCGTTCGGATCCGCCAAGACTTCCTTATACTTGATCTGTTTCGGACGCATGTTGTAACCCTGCTGTCTTTGGAAACCACCTCCTCCACCGGAACGGCGATTATTATTGTAAGAAGGACGGCGATTATTTCCATATCCACCACCCCCTTGACGATTACCGCCATAAGAGTTATCGTTACCATACGAACGTCTGGGTGCGTAACCGTCCCCGCCGCTTGAACGTGAATCATTGTAATCAACCCGGGTATCACCTACTCTAGGTCTTCTTTTCTTCATACCATCCGCAGACATTCCCTCTCCGGAAGGACTAGCGGAATAAGCCTTTGCCGGTCCATCATAATTAGGACGAGACGGACGATTGTATTGCCCTCCTCCATTCCCATATGACGGGCGGTTATTTCCATAAGACGAGCGGCCGCTGTTGTAGCCACCTTCACGGTTGTTGCCATAAGACGGGCGATTATTTCCATACCCACCATCGCGATTGTTGCCATAAGATGGACGACTATTACCATAGC
Source organism: Parabacteroides sp. B2-S-102 (assembly GCF_023656665.1). Classification (NCBI taxonomy): domain Bacteria; kingdom Pseudomonadati; phylum Bacteroidota; class Bacteroidia; order Bacteroidales; family Tannerellaceae; genus Parabacteroides; species Parabacteroides sp. B2-S-102. The sequence goes on from NZ_JAMOKM010000003.1 coordinate 253,579, forward strand.
CCCCCTCACGGTTGTTGCCATACCCGCCTTCACGGTTATTATCGTAAGAACGCGGACGGCTCGGACGATCCCCGTATGAAGGACGGTTATTTTCTCCATAAGACCGATACGGTCTACGTTCATAGCTACCCTCAGGTTTATTATAACCCTGATTGTAAGGTCTTCTTTCACCTTCTTGGTCTGTGTTTTCCCGTCTGATACTTGGTATCACTTTTTTTGGACGCGGTTGAGATTCATCTCTTTCTTCTGTACTCATTTGTTATAAATTAAACAATGGTTAAAAACTTGGTAGCCTCACGGCTACCTGTATTATCACTAAATTCCTGTATAATTATGAGGCGTTATAGCCCTTAATTCATCTTTAATCCGGTCGCTAACATTCAAGGTTTCGATAAACTCCTTGATAGATTGCTCCGTAACAGTCTGGTTCGTACGTGTCAAAGCTTTTAATGCCTCGTAAGGCTTCGGATAACCCTCACGGCGTAAGACCGTCTGGATACCCTCGGCTACCACAGCCCAGCAATTATTCAAATCCCTACTTAGGGCGTTCTCGTTCAATAACAATTTACCCAAGCCTTTTGTTAAGCTCTTGAAGGCAATTTCTATATGTGCCAAAGGCACGCCTACGTTTCTCAACACGGTAGAATCCGTCAAGTCTCTTTGTAAACGAGATACCGGCAATTTCGTAGCCAAATGCTCTAAAATAGCGTTAGCGATCCCTAGATTACCCTCAGCGTTCTCGAAATCAATCGGGTTCACCTTATGTGGCATAGCAGACGAACCGATCTCACCCGCCTTGATCTTTTGCTTGAAATACTCCATGGAGATATATTGCCAGAAGTCACGATTCAAGTCGATCAAGATCGTATTGATACGCTTCAAGCCATCGAAGATCGCTGCCAGATTATCATAATTAGAGATCTGGGTAGTCCACTCCTCACGCTTCAAGCCTAACACCTCACTAACGAACTTGTTACCGAATGCCCTCCAATCATATTCCGGATACGCTACATGATGCGCATTGAAGTTTCCTGTAGCCCCACCGAATTTAGCGGAGATAGGAACGGCCTTTAACAATGCCAACTGTTGCTCCAAACGGTAAACAAAGACCATCACCTCCTTACCCAAACGAGTCGGAGATGCCGGTTGCCCATGTGTCTTAGCCAACATCGGAATATCCATCCATTCCTCGGCGTATTTTTTCAAGGCGCCGATCACCTCTTCCAAACCCGGATAATACACCTCTTGCAAAGCGTCCTTGATCGATAAAGGCACAGATGTGTTATTAATATCCTGAGAAGTCAATCCAAAATGAATAAACTCGTGGTATTTCTCCGCAAGGAAATGATTTGTTTTTTCCTTAATAAAGTACTCCACCGCTTTCACATCGTGGTTTGTCACGCTCTCGATCTCCTTCACTCGTAAAGCGTCCTCCTCCGTAAACTCCTGATAAATTTTCCGGAGCCCCTTTTTTACTTCCGCCGCATTTAACTCGCTTAATTGCGGAAGAAACTCAGATAGAGTAATAAAATACTCGATCTCAACTCGCACCCTATACTTGATAAGTGCGTATTCTGAAAAATAAGCCGCCAGATTCTCAGCCTTATTCCTGTATCGCCCATCCACGGGCGAAATAGCAGTCAGTGTCGATAATACCATATACATTATTAATATAGAGTCGCAAAGTTAAGTCTTTTCCATTGAATAATAAGGTAAGCAATCGTTATTTTTAACTAAATGCCCCGTTTTTAGGACCATCAGACACTTACGTAGCCACATCCAAACAAAATTCATATTCATCCACATTTTTTCGTCAAAAAGTTTGGTGGTAATAAAAAAAGCCGTATCTTTGCAGCGCTTTAGAGAGATAAAGCGAACGAAAAAATAAGTTTAAAGGGCGTTTAGCTCAGCTGGTTCAGAGCATCTGCCTTACAAGCAGAGGGTCGGCGGTTCGAATCCGTCAACGCCCACCTTTAAATTTATTATTTCACCGAAAGATTTTCGGGCGTTTAGCTCAGCTGGTTCAGAGCATCTGCCTTACAAGCAGAGGGTCGGCGGTTCGAATCCGTCAACGCCCACTTTTAAATTTATTATTTTCACCGAAAGAATTTCGGGCGTTTAGCTCAGCTGGTTCAGAGCATCTGCCTTACAAGCAGAGGGTCGGCGGTTCGAATCCGTCAACGCCCACAATAGAAAAGATTGTTTGGTTTCCAGACAGTCTTTTTTTATTTAGGAACCAGAGAGTTTACCCGAGGTTCCAGAAACTTTTCCAAAGCAAGTTAACTTTCCTACAATTCCCTATCTCTTCTGCGACAAGAGGACAGCGATCAGACGATCTAACGAGAACTTACCAGGTCCTGCTATATACATCAAGATAAAAATGACCAAGTAAACGAACGCCAACTCTTTCAAAGAAAACGGATCATTCCCGTGAATCACGAAGAAAGCCACTCCCATGGTAAAAATCATCGGGATCATTGCCAACCGATAGAGCGCACCGAGAATAAAGCCAATCGAACAAAAAAGCTCCCCAAAAATGGCCAAGCCTAGAGAAACCGAATGTCCAACTCCCAGTGGGTCCGGAAATGCGGCGGACATGCTCTCAAAATTCGTCCACTTCTGTATCCCATGCGAAAGCAATAGACCTCCAAATAACAAACGAAGCGCCAACAACAGTAACGATATAGCTGTACCATCCGGCTTCATTGGAAAAAGAAATTTGTAAAATGCTGACATAATTCCCCTATTTTTTATCTTATCAATTCATCTTTCTGGTAATAAAACAAAAACGAAGTAAGGTTAGTTCAGCAAAAGCTCCGGGAATTGACAAGCGGCTTATCTTTCGCCTTGCAAAACGTTTGCCACTACTATCATAACACTATTTACCTTATTATAATACAACGACTTGAAATAATACATCTTCAAAAGAATAACAATTTAACAACATGCTAATTACCTTTGTTTTCCGTGTTCTTTCATTACTTAAATAACTCCATCATAAACGTACATAAAAACTTTCGGTTTTTTCGTAAGTTTGTAGTCGAAAATATATTTCACTGAATATGAGAAATTAAATTAAGGAGAACAGGAGTAACAGTGAATATATCAAATGAGTAAGTATATTACGAATTATTACATTTAGACTATGCTTTTAGAAAAACTACTTAAAGGATTTAATTATAGCACCAGTACTTTCAATTTGAAGGAATCTAAGTTATTTGACCAATATTTTGAACGAATATTGATTAGTAAAGGTACATTTTTGGTCAAGGAAGGAGAAATAGAGAGGTATAGTTATTTCGTTTTTGATGGAATATTACGTTGTTGGCTATTAAATCATAAAGGAGAAGAACAAATCTTTTGGTTTTGTAAAGAGGGTACGTTCTCAATGTCGAACATATCTTTTACATTACAAACAAAGTCTGCGTTTAATGTGCAAACAATTGTAGATAGCGTTATTTACCGAATAGACAAGAAACAAGAAAATGAACTATACACCGCTATACCTAAGGTAAAAACTGTATTTGAAGATTTGAATGCTATATTGCTGAATAAACTCTTGAAAAGAAATATCGACTTGATTAAATATTCCCCTGAACAGTATTATCTACAGATGATTGAAGAATATGGCATTACACTAAACTATATACCGCTAAAAGATATAGCTTCTTATTTGGGTATCACACCACAAGCACTAAGCAGAATCCGTAAACGTATTTTTTAACTTAGATTCAGTGCTTTAAATGTAAAAGTTCCGAACTTTGTAGCTTTAAATAGTAATTACAATTATGATTAAAAAAATTAAAGTTACAGATCATCCACGTTTGATGGAAATCTGGGAAAGTTCAGTATTAAATACACATGATTTTCTTAAAGAGGAAGATTTTCTATACTATAAGGAACAACTTCCAGTATATTTTCAACATGTCACTCTATTCGGATTTGAACAAGAGGGAATCTTAGTAGGATTTATGGGAATCGCAAAAGGAAATCTTGAAATGTTATTCATTGACAATAATTATCGAGGTATAGGAATAGGAAAAAAATTAATCACTTATGCCATAGATAATTTGCAAGTAACAAAAGTCGATGTGAATGAGCAAAATAATCAAGCTGTCGGTTTTTATAAACATATAGGCTTTAACACATACAAAAGGTCTGATTTGGACGGAGAAGGTAAAGAATATCCTATTTTACACATGCGGTTATAGTTTTCCTTAAAATCACATAAACAAAAAATCCTTGGAAATCTAATGATTACCAAGGATTTCTTGTGACCCGGGTGGGACTCAAACCCACGACCTTCAGAACCGGAATCTGACGCTCTATTCAACTAAGCTACCGAGCCAAAGACTGCGCAAAAGTACATATAATATCTTAGTTTAGCAAATACAGGAGAGAAATATTTTATTTTTGATATTTTGCATATAAGTATTCTGCTTATTCTGCCATTTTGCAAATAAAAGCGATCACATTCTTGTTATTTTGCCATTAATCATTATCTTTGCCGCACATATTTCACAAACACAAAGTACAACAAGTATATGAGCTATCTTATTAAACCCGCAGGGTATAAAGCCTTACTTAACTTATCCCAGACTGAAATGGGAATCAAGAAGATCAAGGACTTTTTCCAGCAAAACCTCTCATCCGAGCTGCGCCTAAGACGCGTAACCGCACCTTTATTCGTACTTAAGGGCATGGGTATCAATGATGATCTTAACGGGACCGAGCGAGCCGTCACTTTTCCTATCAAGGATTTAAACGACTCTAAAGCAGAAATCGTACATTCACTCGCCAAATGGAAACGACTGACACTCGCCGATTACCACATTGAAGAAGGTTACGGTATTTACACCGACATGAACGCCATCCGCTCAGACGAGGAGCTAGGTAATTTACACTCTTTATACGTGGATCAATGGGACTGGGAACGTGTAATGAGCGAAAGCGAACGTAAGATCGATTTCCTCAAGGAAATCGTCCGTCGCATATATGCCGCTATGGTCCGTACCGAATATTTAGTTTACGAGATGTTTCCTCAAATCCGCCCGACGCTCCCCCAACAGATTCATTTCATCCATTCAGAGGATTTGTTACAAAAATATCCTACCTTTACACCGAAAGAGCGGGAAGACGCTATTACCAAGGAATACAGGGCCGTATTCATTATCGGTATCGGATGCTCGCTAAGCAATGGAGAGAAGCATGACGGACGTGCTCCGGACTACGATGATTGGTCTACGATCGCCGAGAACGGACAAACCGGATTGAACGGGGATTTATTGGTTTGGGATGATGTACTAAACCGTTCTATGGAACTATCCTCTATGGGTATCCGCGTCAATAAGGAAGCCTTGCTACGCCAGTTGGATATTTGCAAAGCCGGGGAGAAAAAAGAACTCTATTTCCACAAACGCCTCTTGAGCGGTGAACTTCCGCAAAGTATCGGCGGTGGTATCGGACAAAGCCGGTTGTGTATGTTCTATCTTCGTAAGGCCCATATCGGAGAGATACAGGCAAGTATCTGGCCGGAGGAGATGCGCAAGGAAGCACGTGCGGCTGGAATGATGCTTATTTAGTTAACAGCCAACTATTATATTATGGACGTAAAGATTGAAGAAAGCTGGAAAAAACGGTTAGCCGACGAGTTTGAAAAAGATTATTTCAAGCAATTGACCGATTTCGTTAAACAAGAATACCGCCAAGGTACTGTTTATCCTCCCGGTCCTTATATGTTCAATGCTTTTGAGCACTGCCCGTTCGATAAAGTGAAGGTCGTTATCCTCGGCCAAGATCCTTATCACGAGCCGGGACAGGCGCACGGACTTTGTTTCTCCGTGCAGGATGGGGTACCTTTCCCCCCTTCCCTCATCAATATATTCAAAGAAATACAAGATGATTTAGGGCATCCGGTTCCAACAACCGGCAACTTGATTCGTTGGGCAGATCAAGGCGTATTACTGCTAAACGCCACGCTCACAGTACGAGCGCATCAAGCCGGTTCCCATCAAAATAGAGGTTGGGAGACCTTTACCGATGCTGTTATTCATCGTCTGGCGGCTGAAAGAAGCCATATCGTTTACATATTATGGGGTTCCTACGCACAAAAGAAAGGTGCTTTCATCGATTCATCCCGTAACCTGGTTCTTAAATCAGCCCATCCGTCCCCACTTTCCGCTTACCGGGGATTCTTCGGAAACAAGCATTTCAGCAAAGCCAATGATTATTTAATCGCAACTGGGCAAACTCCCATCGAATGGTAAGATCATTGAGAATTGAAAATTAGCTATACAATCCAATAATTTTCAATTCTCAATTTTCGGTTCTTAATACCACTGCTGTCCATCCCTATAATTACTTCTCTTATCATACTTCAAATCTTTCAATAAAGCAGAGCTTACAGCGATACTGAATGTATAGGATTTATAAGGACCAACCGGAACGAAACTAGCCGTCATTTGCCAGCAGTGCAAGTTACGAGTTACGTTACAAGTCATATAAGAGATCTTCTTAGCGTCAAAATCATAAGTAGCGTTAAAGTTAAAACGCCAGTTCTTTGTCGGCTGGATATTTCCGTTAAAGCTCAAAGAGTGAGTCAAGGCGTAATCATACTCCAGTTTAGAACGATTAAAATCACCATACCGCAAACTCAAACCATAACTAAACGAGAGGCTCCAAGGAATCTTGGAAATTAAATAGCCATCGGCATCTGTCTCACCGGTCTCTTTCTTTTTGCCCAACAGACGGCCACCACTTTCCTTATTCTCGCCCTCTCCTTCTCCATCCGGGTTCAAGCCATCCGGATCTGCATTCGGATCCGTGGAAGCCGATTGATTCCCGGATTTATCCGATGAACTATCACCTCCTCCAAACAACTTCTTAAACGTATCATTATTAAATGTATAAGAAAAACTGGTGCTAGTCCCTCTCAAACGGCCAATACCCTTGCCTGCTTTCCAACGGGGAATATCGACACGATGCCCATTCTCATCGTACGTATAGGTATCGAACTGACCATTCAAGTTCAACGTATAACTCTTGGATAATTTCAAACGTAAACCGACACTCAAGTCACTCCACTTAAATGAATCCGCCGCCATATTATAACTCATGCCTAACGACAGCTTATCGATCAGACTAATTTTCTTGAATCCAGTAGAGTCCTTATCCGAACGCACCTTCATCTCGATATTGTTATTTACGTCAAAACTGATATTTCCTTGTTTTCCCGTTCCCGGAACGCCATACATATTATGAGCGAACGGAGAATACGTATATTCACGATCCTCACCATTTGCGTCTTGATATACATAAGTCTCATAAAAACCAAAACGAGAAGAAGCGAAGTCCGGCTGGGCGCTTACCGTAATAGACGGCTCGAAACGGTGACGGATCATCTCAACCTTATTACCCAAGAATGGCAACGGTTTATAAAAACCATACAAGGTAGTAGACGCAGAGATAGAAGCGTTAAAATCGTAAATACGATAAAAACCATACGTAGTGTCGCGGGCTACCAAAGCCTGTTTCTGCGTATCATATTCCTGTTCGATCTTGCTGGTGTACCAACGTTCCTTATAATTGAAAGAGGGAGAAATATTCAAGTACTTGAGCACGGAGAATGTAGCGCTTACCGGAATCGAGTGCTGCATAGCATTCTGCCAATCTTTGATCAAATTCGATTTGAATAATAAGTTTTCTTTTGTCGTTATACTATTACTAAACGTACCGGAATAACTCATGGAGATCTTCTCGTACCAACGCTCCTTCCCGACCGGATGTTTCCGCTTGAAAGGGAAGATACGACTCATCGTAACCGTCATGCTAGGCAAGGTCACGGCGATAGAAGAATCCCGGGTCGTCTGGTTTATACTCATCGTACCAGAGATCGTGAACGGGTTATTCGGGAAACGTTTCGTTACGTTGATGGATGAACTCTTCGTATTCTGGTTCACATCGGCATACCCATTCGCATTCGGGTATAAACTGTTCTGATTATTGCGGTCATACGAAGAGGTCGAGAAGTTTACGCTCGCCGAGAAAGACAGATAAGGATTCGCCTTAGGGTCTTGCGTATGCGTCCAGTTTACCTTGAAGTCCTTAGACAAATTATAGTCGGGTAATCCCTTATCTCCCAATTTCGTCACCAAATAAGAAGCATTAAAACTGCCCGAGAATTTATAACGTTTGCGGTAAGCCGACTTGGCCGACAATCCCCAAGATCCCTTGGTATAAATCTCTCCCAACAAAGCCAAGTCCATATAATCGCTCAAGGCGAAATAATATCCACCGTCACGCAAGAAGAAACCTCTGGTAGACTCGTCTCCGAAAGTCGGCATAATAATACCGGATGAATATGTACTCGAGAACGGGAAGAAACAGAAAGGTAGTCCGATCGGATACAACGGCACGTCCTCCAAGACCAGATAGACCGGACCCGTTACGATATTCTTTTTCGGGCGCACCTTCGCTTTCGTCATCTGGATGTAAAAGTGAGGATGCTCATGCTCGTCGCAGGTCGTATACTTACCACCCACCATGTTCAAGATATCCCCTTCCATCTTTTTCGTTCGCCCGGCGGTAACATACCCTTCGCCCTGCTGGGTAATCACGTCCGTGATATATCCTTTCTTGGTACCAAAATTATACCGCATCGTCTTCGACTCATACTGCTGATCGCCCTCCTTAAACAACGGATAGCCAAACTCCTGCCCGATAGAGTCAAGTCCAAACTTAGCGAACACGATGCTACTATCCATATTCATCTCGATCAATTCGGATTGCAGCTCGATATTCTGGTATTTGACATCGCCTTCCCCATAAAGATATGCCCAGTTGCCAGCCGTCATCACGATAGAATCGGTCGCTTGATAACTGACCGGAGCATCTAGCCCGGTCTGCTTTTCTGGAATCGAATCTCCCGCTAACGTTGTACTATCCGTAGGAGCCACCAAGAGAGAATCAGTCTGCGCCAAGCTATCGACAGGAGCGACAATCTCCTGCGCTTGCACGCCCAAGCCTCCCAAGAGGAAAACGAATAGAATGATTAGGACTCTATATATCAAAAACATTACTTCGTTCTTTGCAGTGTGTTACAGCGTGCAAATGTATAATAAATAAACGAGCCCTTATGCTTTTATTCCCCTAAAAAGAGTTTACACCAGTGTTCAAACTGCTCAACTGTCTCATTTCCATACTTGGATAAGCTCTGTTTTATCTTATCAGCCGGTTTCTCTTTCGTCAATTTAGTCTTGCTAAAGAATTTATCAGCGAAACAGATCAATTGTTCTTCCAATGACACGGGACGCATATCCCGATGTGGAACAGGCAGGTTCCGTTCCTCGATCATGGCAAGCGAAAGCCCCGTTCCCGTATGCCTCTCGCAAACTAAGGCGTGGCGAGGATACCCCTCTTTCCGCATTAAATCGGCTCCCAGATAGCCATGGCAGATATAATCGGCCTCCCCATGGCAATCGATATCCGGTGCGTTACACAAAAAGATCCCTATGTCATGCAACATCGCCGCTTCCTCAATAAAAGTCAGATCCAGATTCATCTCCGGATGCAAACGGGCCAATGCCAATGCCTTATCCGCCACGCTGCGGCTATGAGTCACCAAAATCCGGTAGGCATCCGAACTTTCCGGATAATATTTCTTTATTATATCAAGAGGTTTCATCCTATTTATTTTTTTTGCGAGACAAAAATAAACAATCTCTCTCACATATACTACTTCTCATCACTGATACCCCTGAAACCAATTGCCCAGTTTCAAATCTTTTATATCCGCACCTGTTTCCCGTTCGCCTCTCAAATACTCAGAGAAGTAATCGACCATCCGCCAATAATAATACTCATTATAGTCATCAAAATGATGACGTTTTCCCGGTACGATCAACATATCAAAGCGTTTGCCTGCCTTGATCAACTCGTCCACGACAACAATGGTATTCGCCGGATGCACATTATTATCGATATCGCCATGGATCAATAACAGATGGCCTTTCAAATTCCTCGCCAATTCCTGATTGGTCGGGATGCGAATATCGAACGAGATATTTCCCATATCATCCGTGATCTCCTTTACCCCATGATGTTTCTCTCCCCACCACCGGTTATAAATGTTATTGTCATGATTACCGGCACAAGATACCGCCACCTTAAAGAAATCCGGATAAAGGAGCATAGCCGCTGTAGACATGAAACCGCCACCGGAGTGTCCGTGTATGCCGACCCGGTTGATATCCATGAATTTATAACGAGCGCACAACTGCTCGATAGCCACTTTATGATCCGCCATCGGATAATCACGCAAATTTCCATATCCATAATTATGATACCACTTGGAGCGACTGGGATGCCCTCCCCTGTGTCCCATGCAAACCACGACAAATCCGGCTTGCGCCAAACGATCCGTACGAGGATTCAACGGAATGTAGCGAAAGAAAGTTCCCTCCTGTTGCGGTCCGGGGTATACATAGTTAATGACCGGATATACTTTCGTGGAATCAAAATCAAAAGGCTTATACATGACACCATACAAATCGGTCACCCCATCGGCCGCCTTTACCGAAAAAGGCTCAGGGAATTTATAACCTGCCATGAATAATTGGGAGAAGTCACTCTCCTCCAAGGTCATCAATCGGTTACCTTGGTTATCATACAATGCCGTAGCCGGGATCGTATTGACACGAGAATAGTTATCCACGATATATCGCATGGATTTATCCATAGAGACCAGGTGGAAATAATCGCCCGGAGTAATCAGCTTTAAGCCCGAACCATCCAGATTCACCCGATACAAATGCTCGTAATAAGGAGTCGTATCTCCCTTTTCCCGGGCATTCGCCTTGAAGTAAACGACACGATTCTTACTGTCCACGTCTACGATGGCGTCCACATGCCAAGGCCCTTTGGTGATACGGTTTTTCAAATTTCCTTGCGCATCATATAGATACAGATGCGCCCAACCATCCCGTTCGCTCCAATGGATCAATTCCTTACCATTATCGGTCATCGCTAGCGGGCGGGTTTCCATTGAAGTATTTAGACGTTCCTCAATGATCGCTTTTACCGAATCCTCCCCGATCGTGTACGAACAGATATCCACCCGTTTCATATCCCGGCTGACACGGGTCAAATAGAAGGTCTGGTTATCTCCCAACCAGATCGAGTTCCGAGTGAGTCCCGTACGCTCCTTATCCGGCTTGGAGGCTAGATTGATTGTTTGATCTTTAAAACAATCCACCCGGATTTCTTTCCGCTTCCCGGTATTTTCCAAATCAAAGAGATATAAATGAACGATTGGAGAACCCGCCTCTCCCGGCATCTGATATTTATAGGTCTCAAGTGTAGGACGAGGTTTGGCGATCGAGTTAATCACCCATAAATCTTGCACCGCACGTTGATCCGACAAAGTCGCAGCGAAATAACGACCATCGGGAGACCAGTTCCCCATTACATATTTCCGCTTATGGTCACATAAAGTATCGGTATTCAAGAAGGTCCGGGGCATACCAAAGCCAAAATCTTTTTCGCCATCCGTAGTCAAGGCGATCTCGGATATCGTCTTATCCTCCGGGTCCTTCACGGCCTTCTCATAATCCTCATAACTCATGACATACAGGTTCAAATCTTTCGCGAAGACGACCCGCTTTTTATCCGGCGATATATTCGCCCAACGGATTTTAGCAGGAATCTCGTCTTTCGTAATCCGAGTCAACCGGGAGGACGGATAATCATACGAGAAAAAATAGTTCCCGTTCGTACCCTTTATCGAGAAAGTAAACGTGCGATCATCTTCCTTTAAGCGTAAATCTTCGATAGGAAGTTGTTGTCCGGTAAAAGGCTCTCTCACGATCTCGCTTATCTGTGCCGCCAACTCATCCCGATCGAATAATAATCGTTTATTTCTCGAATTGGGGTCCACCAGATACCAGTTTGTCCCCTCACTCGTCTTATACTCATACCAGAACTTGTCACTATTATTAAAATAATTGGGGGTAAGGGTATAAGAGAAAAGTAGCTGTTCCGCATTCGACGGGGCGAAACGGCGTGCTTGCGTATATTCCGGTAGGACATCTTGCGCATAGGTAAAAGGCACCCATGATAAACTCAAGAAGGCTACCGCATAAAAAAGTGTTTTTACATTCATATTCTAGTATTGTCTGTTATTCGCCTCAAAAGTATAAACTTTCTGTGAAAAACATTTCGTACTTTTGCGGTTAGTATACAGTTATTATATATGTAATGAAACAGATCTTTATATTTCTAGTCATACTTTTTAGCCTGACGCCAACGGTCTATTCACAAAACGCCCCGTTAAAGCTAGGTGCCGAGCGGATGGATGTCGTCACTCGTTTACTGAAGGGTAAGCGGGTAGGATTAGTGGTCAACCAGACTTCCATTTTGGAAAAGCGGCAGATTCATTTATTAGATGCGCTAGTAGCGGAAGGCATAGACGTTAAGAAGGTGTTCGCTCCGGAACATGGATTCCGGGGAACCGGTGATGCCGGAGAGGAGATAAAAGATAGCCGGGACTTGAAAACAGGCATCCCCATCATCTCTATTTATGGGAAAAACAAGAAACCGTCCGCCGGGCAACTGGGCGACCTCGACGTGATTGTTTTCGATATACAAGATGTAGGTGCCCGTTTCTATACCTATATCAGTACGATGCATTACGTGATGGAAGCCTGCGCCGAAAACAACAAAGAGTTTATCGTGTTGGACCGCCCGAACCCGAATGACTTCGTAGACGGACCGATCCGCCAGAAAGGATTCGAGTCTTTCGTCGGTGTCGATCCGCTCCCGATCTTGCACGGCTTGACCGTAGGGGAATTGGCATGGATGATCAATAAGGAAGGCTGGCTGAAAAGTACGCCCGATACCTGCCGGTTAAAGATCGTAAAGATGGAGAATTGGAAACACGGAGATCCCTATTGGTTGCCGGTCAAGCCCTCTCCGAACCTCCCGAATGACCAGTCTATCCGCCTGTATCCGTCGCTTTGCTTTTTTGAGGCTACGAACGTTAGCGTGGGAAGAGGAACCTATTATCCGTTTCAAGTACTAGGTTTCCCGGACCCTAAATACGGGGATTTCACTTTTACCCCGACCTCCTTGCCCGGATTCGATACCAATCCCTTGCAAAAGGATAAAGTATGTTACGGCATCGATCTGCGGGAATATCCGTTCGAAGGAGGATTAACCTTGCGATTCTTCCTCGACTTCTACAATAAAGCGGGAAAGGATCAAGCCTTTTTCTTCTCCCGTCCGAACTGGTTCGATTTATTGGCAGGCACGAAGCAGCTCCGCTACCAGATCGTAAGGGGCTTATCCGAGAAAGAGATCCGGGAAAGTTGGAAACCCGAGCTAGATCAATACAAGGCCATGCGTAAAAAGTATTTACTTTATCCGGACTATCCTACTCAAAATAAAAAATAAGAACGAATGAATTATTGGGAATCGCATACCCAAGTCGCCGTACGTTTCCGCCGATTCGACCGGAAACGTTACGCCGCATTCCGGAGTATGCACAAAGTCATTAACATTGGAGTCGTAACAGCAAGTACGCTACTATTCGCCCTGCCCGACACGGCGCAAGCTCAAAAGACAATCGAGCCTAACCGGACCGGCGAGGAAGCTTCCGTAGAGCTGGAAGAGGTAGAAGTTACCGCCTCCCGTGCGCCTATCGCACGGAATCAAGCGACCAAGATCGTGACAGTCATTCCCGCCCGTGAGATCACGGCGGCACCTGTCACCAGTATCCAAGATCTTTTAGAATATGCCGCGGGAATAGACGTCCGGCAACGAGGAGAAGGAGGCACCCAAGCCGATATCTCCATCCGGGGAGGGACGTTCGACCAAATAGCGGTTCTCTTAAACGGGGTCAACCTCTCCAACCCACAAACCGGCCATTATAGTTTTGACCTCCCGGTGAATCTCTCGGACATAGAGCGCATCGAAGTGGTATCCGGCCCTTCTTCCCGTATATTCGGGGCCAGCGCTTTCGCCGGAGCGATCAATATCATCACGAAAACAGGAAAAGAGAACAGGATATCGACCGACAATTACGCCGGAATGCATAAGCTATGGAAACTGGAAGCTGCCATCAATCACGCAACCACTCATTTCGGACAGCGCCTTTCCGCAGGGTATGCCTCGTCCGGAGGGTATATAGACAATACGGACTTCAAACAATTAAATCTTTTTTGGCAATCGGAACTTAAAAGCGAGGAGGCCGATTTCCAATTCCAAGCCGGATACAACGACAAAGGTTATGGAGCGAATAGCTTCTACTCCGTTTCCTATCCCAATCAATACGACAAGACTCGCCGCTTCTTCCTCTCCGCCGGAGGAGAAACACATGGCAAAATCAAGTTCACCCCCAAGGTATACTGGACCCGACATTTCGACCGGTACGAGTTGTTCCGTAGCGATCCCGCCGATTGGTATACCGGGCATAATTACCATGAGACGGAAGTATTTGGAGCCAACCTCAACGCCACGACACAGTGGAAACTAGGAAGAACCAGTATGGGCGTGGAATTCCGGAACGAGGGAGTAAGGAGTAACGTATTAGGCAAGCCGATGAAGGAACCGCAGGATGTTCCTTTCGAGAAAGAGGGGCAATATCTAAAAAGCGATAACCGAAATAATATCAGCTACTTTCTTGAGCATAACGTATTATTACGCCGCTTCACGTTGTCAGTCGGGGTCTTGGCAAACTATAATTCGGCCTTAAACGAAGGGATTCATTTCTATCCGGGAATAGATGCCAGTTACCGTATCGGGGACAATTTCCGTCTGTATGGGAGCTGGAACCGGGCATTGCGTATGCCGACTTTCACCGATCTTTATTATGAGGGTAAGACGAATAAAGGAAATCCGGACCTAAAACCGGAGGAAAGCGAAGCATTCGAGGTCGGACTGAAATACAACACTTACTTCCTCCGGGCTCATATAGCCGGCTTTTATCGAAAAGGCAAGAACATGATCGATTGGGTGAAAGAGAAACCGGAAGATATCTGGGAAAGCCAAAATCTGACAAAAGTCGATAACCTTGGTTTCGAGACTAACCTGAGTTTATTACCGAGGGAACTGGGCAACGAACGGTTCTTTATCCGGAAAATAGAACTGGGATATGCGTTTATCCATCAAGACAAGGATAGTGAGGGGTATATATCGAATTATGCGTTAGATTATCTGAAGCACAAGTTCACGGCTCAATTAAGCCATTCTATCTGGAAAGGTTTTTCGGCCACTTGGTATGTCCGTTGGCAAGACCGGGCAGGTAGTTATACTAAATACGAGAATCTTAAGCCGGCTTATGAGGAACCTTACTCTCCTTATTGCTTAGTAGATATGAAAGTAAATTGGGAATATCAGCGGTTAAATCTATATGCGGAATTAAATAATCTGCTCAATTCCACTTATTATGATCTGGGAAATATCCCCCAACCGGGTATTTGGTTTAAGGCAGGATTCCGTTATAGTTTCAAATATTAATACCCAGTTGTAGAGACGGGGCGTGCCCCGTCTCTACAACTGGGTGATTTTATTTTTGCTTTTTGATCACCAACAACTTATCATTATTGGTCCCGAACAAAGCGATTTCCGTAACAGGAGCCGCCTCACCCTGTGCCTCAAAGCGCACCACCTTATTAAGCGCTTCCAGCAACTCACGTTCGCCGCTCATATCCGGGCAAGCCATTCGGGTAGTCGCTACCTGTGGGAACTTAATGATATTTTTATAAGCATCATTATATTCGATCTTCCCCATCAACCGATTGCAACCGGCATTTCCCGAAAGCCCTTGACGAGCCACGTCGAACACCAAAACCTGATGAGTCTCCTCGGGATTCAACGTCTTACCGTTCATCTCCACGACACCCCATTCACCATCCAGATCCGAGAAAGAAGCTACCACCGCTTTCTTGGATTTACAGCCGGCGAACAAACCGACGCCTACCAAAAGCAGGCAAATATAAAAAAGACCTTTTCTCATTAATTTCTCTCCAATACTAATAATACATTACCATCTTGGTCTACCAACAACATCTCATTCTCATCTTTTCCGGCCTTCACGGAACGAACCTGATCCATCGATTGAAGCACGCTCGTCTCCAAATCCATATTCGGACAAGCCATCATAGTCGTAGCGCCCGGAGCGATCGTAATAGAAGATACATCTTCCGGATCTAACGTGATCGTCGTATTGAATAAATTACAGCCTGTATTTCCATGTAATTTCTTCTCAGCCATATTGAAGTCCATCTGTGGCAGGCCTTCTTCCAAGACTTTCTCACCTTTCACTTCTACCACATTCCATTTACCTTCCAACTTCTTCACATCTGTCTTGACGTCTGAACAAGAAAACATCATCCCAACGAAAGCGGGAAGCAAAAACGCATAAAACAATACCTTTTTCATCTTCATCATAATCTTTTATAAAATATCTATTGTAATTAGTAAGACGCAAATAGAAGGCAAAATGTTCCCAAGAGCACCCTGTTTTAGCTTATATTAACAGGATTCTTGATTAACATCCTCTTTTTCCACTTCTGCGTTCGCCACCGCAAACAGAGTACCGCTCCCCTGGAACACTCGTCCAAAGCAAAAGCGAACCACATCCCCGCTAAGCCTAATCCGAACACGATACCGAACATATACCCGCAGAACACGGCAAAGAACCACATACAGAATAACTCGATAATTACCGGGACCACGACGTCGCCTACCGAACGCAAGCAGAATAAGAACAGCAGTACCGTGGCCCGCCCTTGCTCCAAGAGTACATCTACCAGCAAGGCTCCCATCGCGATCGTTATGATTGCTTGATTCTCAGTAAATATCCCCAATAAAGGACGTCCCAGCAGATAAACCCCGGTACTAGCGACTAACGTAATCAGCAACGACCTCCTCCAAGCATACCAACTCAATAAATAAGCGGCTTGCTTCTTCCTCGCGCCCACCAAATTGCCGGTACAAATAGAAGTAGCTTGTGCGATCGACAAAGAAAAGATATAGCCGATTATTACGATATTCATCACATAAACACGAGCTGTCAAGTACTCATTACCCAGCATATTGATAAAGTAGACAATCGTCACCTGCGAGGCATCATACGAGATTTGTTCCGCTGCCGAAGGCAAACCGATCTTCAACACGTCTCTCAACTTCTGAAACGGGAACGGACGGAAATAAGCCAAAGGGATACGAGGCACCAACCGCTTGAACAGCATGATAAACAAAAGTGTCATCGCCACTCCCCGGCAAACAGAGGTAGAGATAGCCGCTCCTTGTACACCGAGGGCAGGAAAACCGAAATGGCCAAATATCAATGCATAATTTCCAAACACATTCAATACATTGATCAGCAAGGTCACCTGCATCGCGTAATTCGGCTTGTTCGCCGCACGGAGCACCGCCGATATCGTAAAACTAACCGCTTGGAAGAAGCCGAACCCTCCGACAATGTGCATATAAGTCTCAGCGTCCGGCATCAGATCCGGACGGATATCCATCAGGACCAACATCTCCCTACCGA
Organism: Parabacteroides sp. B2-S-102; assembly: GCF_023656665.1. Lineage (NCBI taxonomy): Bacteria > Pseudomonadati > Bacteroidota > Bacteroidia > Bacteroidales > Tannerellaceae > Parabacteroides > Parabacteroides sp. B2-S-102. The sequence continues at coordinate 271,130 of NZ_JAMOKM010000003.1, forward strand.
ACAAGAAAAGCATCAAGCTGATCAAGCAACCTACGCCGGCGTTAAACAACAAGGAGGTTCCTAACACCTGAATAAAACTCTTATTATCTTTCGCCCCAAAATAGAGGGCGCACATGACAGACGTTCCGGTCGTGGTAATATTGAACAGCAGAAATACCATGTTCAGCAATTGATTAACCACACCTACCGCTGCCACCGCATTATCGGAATGATGGCTCAGCATAAGCGTATCCACCACGCCTAAAGTCAACATCAGCAAGGTTTCCAGAAAGATAGGCCCTGTTAATTTAAATAATTTGCCTCTCAGCCCTCTCGGGGCACGGAATAGTCTATACATGTCCATTGATCTGCTTTCTACCTAAACACCTTTTTTACGAGTCCGCGAAGGTACAAAGCTTTACGCTAAATAGGTTTCGCTATTTCTATTATTTTCCGTAAGTTTGTATCCGGTTGAATAATTTTTGATGAACAAACGAAGACAAATGGACAAGAAACTACCTATATGTATCGTATTAGTCATGTTGATGAGTTGTTTCTCCTGCAAACAGCCCCAACAGCCCACGGAAGACGCAGACATGGATACGCAGTGGGTGGATAGCTCACAGCATCTGTATCAATACGGCATCTGTATCGATTCCTTGGACGTAAAAGAGTATTTGATGAAAAACGGGGATAATCCCGCCTCCATCTTCTCCGGGCTGGGCTTCACGGCCTTGAAAGCAGACAGTATCAGCAGGGCATCCACCCATGTCCTCGATCCGACGAAACTGCGAGCCGGCATGCATTATTACACATTTTCCACGGTAGATTCCTTGGAGACGATCCGATATATCGCCTTCGCCAAGTCGCTGACCGATTATGCCGTAATCGACTTGACCGGCGATACGATCAACGCCTATGAATTTAATAAGCCGATCACCCTCAAGAAAAAATATACGGAAGGAGTATTAAACTCTTCCCTATGGAACGTGATCAAGGCCAACGGAGGTGATCCGTATCTGGCGATCAAGATATCGGACGTGTACGCTTGGCAAATCGATTTCTTCGATATCAAAGATGGAGACTCATTCAAGGTTCTATACAATGAGGCTTACATCGACGATACCACCGCCTTGAGCATCGCCTCTATCGAGGGGGCGATCTTTACGCATCAAGGCAAAGAGTTTGTAGCGATTCCTTTCACCCAAGACAGTATCTTCGAATACTTTGATGAGGAAGGGAACAGCCTTCGCAAAGCGTTCTTGAAAGCCCCATTAGACTTTTTCCGGATCACATCCCGTTTTACGAACGCCCGTTTCCACCCGATCCTCAAACGATACCGGGCGCATCATGGGGTTGATTACGCAGCACCGACCGGTACACCGGTACGCAGCATCGGAGCTGGTACGGTTATCGCCAAGGGATATCAAAACGGCGGGGGCAATTTCCTGAAAGTGAAACATAACTCCGTATACACCACGACTTATATGCACTTAAGCCGCTTCGCCAAAGGAATCCAAGTAGGCAGCCATGTGCAACAAGGCCAAGAAATCGCTTATGTAGGCTCCACCGGACTCTCTACCGGGCCGCACCTAGACTTCCGTGTCCACAAAAACGGGCAGCCTATCGATCCGCTAAAAATGGAAGCTCCCCCTTCTGAACCGGTGAAACCGGCCTACAGGGATAGCTTCGCTTTGGTCAAGCAGCAAATCTTGGCGGAAATAGATAGCTTTCATGTAGCCACAGTTAGTAAAGCATCTGTTATATATGAGAAAGATAGTATCAACCATTTAAATAACTAGCGTATGAAATTCTTGGGGAATATAATATGGTTACTCTTCGGAGGGATTATAACAAGTGTAGAATATCTGATATCCAGCCTAATACTAATGATAACGATCATTGGTATACCTTTTGGCCTCCAGACCTTAAAATTAGCGATACTGGCTTTATGGCCTTTTGGCAGCCGTGTCGTAGACGAGGGCAATTCCGGAGGATGCTTGTCACTTATCATGAACATTATCTGGATATTCGTCGGAGGCTTTTGGATTTGCCTTACGCATCTGGGATTCGGCCTTTTGCTATGTATCACGATCATCGGCATCCCTTTCGGCATGCAACATTTTAAGATGGCAGCTTTAGCCTTGGCTCCTTTTGGAAAGAGCATCCAATAAGGGAACGTCTGACTTTTCTGTAGAAGACAGACATCTGGCAAGAATTTAAGATAGGATAGGGTATTATACCTATTTCTTTCTATACTTATACGTTCTCGCTCCTTATTTTATTTTCTAATTCACGTCATGGTCTGTATAGACCACAACGTGAACTATACAAATCACGCCGTGAACTCTACAGACCACGGCGTGATCTGTAGAATTATACTAGATATTCAAATGAATTCATCCGATATCTTTCAAGTATTCATAAAGAAGGAGGGAAGTATAAATAGCGTTCATATACATCTCCCTCATAGGGCCTAGGGGCGTTATAGCTCGATCTGGGAAACCGAAACCGGAGTATTCATGAAGATAGAGGCCGCCTCAGAAAACTTCTCTGCCGACTCCGTGGTAAGAAAACGGCAACTTCCTCCCTTCGTGAGTTTACGATCCATTTCCGGGTGACGCCCTAAATAATCTCGCAAACTCTCCGCTACATGCTCGCCTTGCGAGAATAGAGTGATGCCGGAAGGAAGAAAAGCACGGATCTTATCCATCAAAAGGGGATAGTGAGTACATCCCAAGATAAGCGTATCGATTTGCGGATCTACGGATAATATATGGTCGATATGCTTTTTCACGAAATAATCCGCTCCCGGGGAATTAAACTCATTATTCTCTACCAAAGGAACCCACATGGGGCAAGCCTCGCCTGTCACTTGGATATGTGGGTACATCCTGCCGATCTCTATCGTATAAGAATTGGACGTAATCGTACCGCTCGTACCTACGATACCGATATGTTTGGTACGGCTGATCGTATCCACTAACTCAACTGTAGGACGGATGACTCCCAATACACGACGATTGGGGTCCCATGTAGGCAAGTCTTTTTGTTGGATCGTACGAAGCGCTTTCGCGGATGCCGTATTACAAGCCAAGATCACCAATTGGCAACCCGACTCAAACAGACGCGATACCGCCTGACGGGTAAATTGATAAACGACCTCGAACGAACGGGTTCCATAAGGAGAACGTGCGTTATCGCCCAGATAAACGTAATCATAACCGGGCATCAACTGATGAATCTTATCGAAAATCGTAAGTCCGCCATAACCTGAATCAAAAAGACCGATCGGACCGGGAGTTTGTGGAAACATATCAGAAACCTTCTTTTATAAAGTACAAAGGGTGCAATCCTTTCGGAAAACACCCCCTCTTTTATTCTATAGAATAAATTTTCTCGCTAATTACAAACCGAGTTTCGTACGAACAAACGGAGTTGCGTCTACTGCGTTAGTACCCGTATAAAGCAAAGCTGCCGGATCGATGATATACGTATATCCCTTCTCCTCGCCTACCTTCTGGATAGCCTCGTGCAACTTCTGTTGGATCGGTTGCAACAATTCCTGTTGTTTCTTTTGTACGTCTTGCTGAGCTACCTGAACGAAGTTATCCATACGTTCTTGGATATCTTGAATCTCTTGCATTCTTCTCAACTTGATATTTTCTGTCAATGAATCTTGCTGCGCTACGAAGTCTGAATATTTCTTTTGGTATTCATCTTGCATTTGCTTCAATTCAACTCTATATTTCTCATTCAAGTCTGCCATTTGTTTTTCCATACCAGATACCTCCGGCATAGCCATAAACACCTCTTGAGTTTTTACAAACGCAATTTTAACTTCCTGAGCGATAGCTCCCAACGGGAGAATCATCAACAATAAAACAATAAGTTTCTTCATTTTTACTATATAATTACTTTGTTATTAATCAAGCTTTCACACTTTTCATGCATAAAGCGCACAAATGTAAGCATTTATTTTGAATATCCTAACTTAATCAGCACTTCATTACTGATATCGATCTTCGGAGAAGCGAAAATAATGCTCATAGCTGAAGCTCGATCCCAAACAATTTGATATCCCTTGTCTTCCGAGATTTCTTTCACCGCATTATACACCTCGTCTTGAATCGGTTTCATCAAACTCTCGCGTTTCTTATATAACTCACCCTCAGGACCGAAATATTTACGCTTCAGATCTTGCGCCTCTTGCTCTTTCTTCACGATCTCTTCCTCACGTTTCGTTTTCATCTCGGCAGAGAGGAATACCAGATCGCTCTGATAATTCTTATACATATTCTGAGCTTCTTGCTGAATCGCTTCCACCTCATTTTGCCATTTCTTGGAAACTTGGCTCAACTGCTCATTGGTCATTTCGTAAGCCGGAATATTCTTCAATATATATTCCATGTCGATTAAAGCGAACTTCTGTGCCATGCCGGCAAAAGAACAAAGCAACATCAGACAGCTCAATGTGATAATCTTTTTCATACTCTCTTTATTTATAGTTCTACTTTATGACTGCAAATATAACAGAGGGTTTACTTACAGCCTACCAATATTCGTTAAAAGTATTTATTTAAATGTAGAGACGGGGCGTGCCCCGTCTCTACATACGGAACACGCCCCGTCTCTACATACGAAGCTATACCCGATCTATATTTTAGAATTCCTGTCCGATGATAAAGTGCAGGTTACTACCGCTACGTTTACCATTAGATCCATAATTCGGCTCGTCGAAACCATAAGCCCAGTCGAGTCCCATCAAACCGATCATCGGCAAGAATATACGGACACCGACACCGGCGGAGCGTTTCAAGTTAAACGGATTAAAATTCTTCAAATCAGTCCAAGCGTTACCAGCCTCCACAAATACCAATCCGTAGATCGTAGAGGAAGGCTCCAGCAAGAACGGATATCTCAACTCCATAGCCAAACGAGAATAAGCGTATCCATAAGAGTTGTAACCACCATTACCGGCGATACTACCATTCTCATAACCTCTCAAACCGATCGTTTCCTGAGCATAGGTACTGGAGTAACCACTCATACCGTCACCACCCATATAGAAGGTCTCGAACGGAGACTTCTTATTTTTATTATAAGTACCCAAGAAACCATACTCAACACGGGTCATCAATACCGGCGTACGTTTCACGGTCAACGGAGCCAACGGAGAGAAGATCTTCGCTTTGAACTTCCATTTATGATACTCGATGAATTTATACTTATCCGGGTCTGAGCTTGACATCGACGCATAATCCTTACCATCGAATAAAGAGTAAGGAGGCGTAGCAGCTACAGACAACATGAATTGTGAACCCTTACGAGTATACAACGGGTTATCGATCGAGTTACGTTGCAACATCAACTCCAAGTTGATATTATGGCAATTTCCGTTATTAACCAAGAAATAGTCCCAATCATGCATCATATACAACTGATAGTTCAACGTCGCCATGAACTGGAAGTAGTCGTCCGGCCAATTCAAACGTTTACCATAACCGGCCGCTAAACCGAACATCATGATAGACTTATCCGGGTCGTAAGCATACTCATAACTATTATTGTAACCATAGTTGCCGTAATAGTTGCTACCATAGCCATAACCGCCCCCATAATAACCGGGATAACCATAGCCATAGCCCGGATAGCCATAACCATAACCGGAATTGGTCAAGTAATTGCTACTGATATCGGTTTGCTTTGAGAAATAAGCGCTGACAGACAATGTATTCGGTCGTTTACCGCCGAACCAAGGATCCATGAAGGAGATGCTGTAAGCCTGATAGTAACGCCCATTCGTCTGGCCGCTCAAGGTCAATGTCTGTCCCTCACCTTGCGGGATGATGCCCTTATAGGTTTTCGGGTTTAAGAAGTTCTTCATAGAGAAGTTCGTAAACTTCAAACTTAACTTACCGATCACACCCGTCTGTCCCCAACCTGCGGAGAACTCGATCTGGTCATTCGCCTTGGAAACCAAGTTATACTCGATATCCACGGTTCCATTCTCAGGATCAGGCAGCGGCACCGGATTCATGTTTTCCGGGTCGAAGTGTCCCATCTGGGCCAACTCACGAACGGAACGCATCAAATCCTCGCGGCTGAACAACATACCCGGCTTCGTACGCAACTCACGGCGAACGATATCCTCATACAGACGGTCATTACCATTAATGATAATACGGTTGATCGTCGCTTGCGGACCCTCTTGGATACGGATCTCTAACGAGATAGAGTCATTCGCTACATCCACCTCTACCGGATCGGCGTTGAAGAACAAATAACCGTTATTAAAATAGACATTCGAAACGGCATCCTCATCCGTACTCAAACGTTCGTTCAATTTCTTTTGATTATACACCTCGCCCGGTTTCATACCCAGCACGGCCATCAAATAGTCCGTAGAATATTGCGTATTACCCACGAAGCGAATATCTTTCAAATAGTATTTCTCACCTTCATCCACTTTCAAGAAGATATCTACCTTCTTCTCGTTAAAGTTCGCTACGCTATCGGACAACAATACGGCGTCGCGATAACCATGCTCGTTATATTTAGCGATTATATTTTTCTTATCGTTCTCATATTCCTCAGTCGTGAACTTCTTCGTGCTGAACATCTCCATGATACTGGTTTTCCAGTCGTTCGGCAAGCTGAACTTCTCGTTCGTCTTCTTCATCGCCTTCTTCAACTCCCGGGCGGTCAGTTTTTCGTTACCCTCAAAATAGATACGATGGATCTTGGTCTTTTCATTCTTATCGATATTGATATCCACGATCACCTCGCCTTCATTCGCGGGATCGTCCTTTTGCTCGATCTCGACATCCACGTTCTTAAAGCCTTTGCCATCGAAGAACTTCTGGATCACGATCTTGGCACGGTCCATGACGTTCGGTGTCACCTGAAAACCTTTCTTCAAGCCCAGCTTCGCCTCCAAGTCCTCACGCTCGCCTTTCTTGATACCGTGGTAATTGACTTGCGAGATACGCGGACGCTGCTTCAGCTGGATCTCCAGCCAAATCTGGTCGCCCTCGATCTTCGTCGCCAAGATCTTCACATCCGAAAACAAGCCATGTTTCCAAAAACGTTTCACTGCTGTAGTGATCTCTTCCCCCGGCACGGTAATCTCATCGCCTACCGACAAGCCCGAGAAGCCGATCAACACAAAATCATCATAATTCTTGATACCCGTAATCTTTATATCCGCAATCTTGTATTTCTTCGGAGCTAACGAGTACGAAATGACCGGCACTTCTGCCGGCGCCTCAACTTGGGTAGTGTCTATTTCTTGGGCAAACGCACCGCAAGCGAAACCCAAGCAAATAAAAAACAGCACTATTCTTTTGTACATATAACAGCTATTGTTTATAAGATTAATTGCTCACTTGTCTTACCGAAACGACGCTCACGTTGCTGGTAATACAATATAGCCTCATACAACTCTTCTTCTCTGAAATCCGGCCAAAACACATCCGTAAAGAAGAATTCAGCATATGACAACTGCCATAGCAAGAAGTTACTGATGCGTTTCTCTCCTCCGGTCCGTATCAAAAGATCGGGATCGGGGATATTTTTGGTCGTCAAGTGGTCCGAGACCATAGCCTCGGTTATATCATTGGGGTTTATTTTCTGTTCCAAGACCTCTTGGGCGAGTTGCCTAGCCGCTCTGGTGATCTCCCACCGGGAAGAATAACTAAGCGCCAAAACAAGTGTGGTTCCCGTATTCGCCGAAGTCGTATCGATACATTCTTGCAATGTATTATAAGCATCCTCACGCAAACGGGAAAGATCGCCTATGGCGGTAAGGCGAACGTTTTTCTTCATCATGTCCGGAGTCTCCCGGTGAATGGCAGAGACCAGCAAGCTCATCAGCGCTTGGACCTCTTCTTCCGGACGATTCCAGTTCTCGGTAGAGAAAGTGTACAACGTCAGATATTTCAATCCGAGTTGAGTGACCGCATCCATAATCTTACGGACCGAAACAACGCCTTCCTGATGCCCGAAGCTACGGTCTTTCCCCTTCGCCTTGGCCCAACGTCCGTTCCCGTCCATAATAATTGCCACGTGCCGTGGCAAGCGATTCTTGTCTATTTTCTCAATCAACGACATTTTTTATCTTACTAATATTCACTTATATTTTTCGCATTGTTACAAGTACGACACCTCGGGCCGAAATCCCATGTAACAGACAACAACAAGAAAGAGTACCAATCTTTATTCTTAAGAGCGCTACCCTTAACACCATACGGATCGTCCAACATGTCCTTTCCCTCTAGGCCATCGCCAAATAACTTACGAAACGAGAACTCGCACCCTAAATTAAGGCGGTTCTTGATCTTATATTTCATGCCCACGCCTAAAGGAATATTCGGGCTGGCGAAAGTCTTCCCGCCACCCGGAGCCACCGTCAGCCCTATGCCCACCAAGACATAAGGAGAGAAACGCTTCGCCCCCGCATAGTCGAACTTATCGCTATACGGGAAAAAATTGAACTCTGCCTGTCCCCCCAACTCCATGATACTACGGTTGAAAGAGGTTTGGGCATTATTCGGAAAAACGTTCTCCATACCTTCGGTCTTACCGGAAACCTGTCCCCACATCAAGTTGGCTTTCAAGGCCCAACGAAAGTTGATGTTATACCGGAACACGGCTCCCACCGCCGGATTCATTCCTTTAAATATCGTATTCTTGTTGGCGTCGCCCATATAAAAGGCGCCACCAGCCATACCACCGATCTCGTACTTATATTCCTGCGCCCAAAGCGTAGGGACCGTACCCGCTAATAGGATGATTATGAGAAGCCGCTGAAAAAAAGTTGAAGTCATAAGCCTTGCTGTTATATATACCACACTTCTTTTTCTAACGCTAAAAGCCTCATAAAATTATACATCTCCTATCGAACTTTTCTATTCCTTCGGGATCAAACGATTGATACGGCCTCTCCAAAGTTGGTTCAAGTCATTGGAACCAGTGCTGGTCTTTCCTCCGAAAATGTTCACGAAATTCTCTTTATCCACAATAATTGAGGAAAAGCCTCTCGCCGCATAGTCGGTCGGTAACACCACCATCGAGTCGATCAACGACCAAGAAATACCATAATCTATCGATTGATACATATCTTTCAATGCCTTGTTCGAAGCGTCGATACCTCCGATCAAGAAAAACTTATCGTCATAATTCGTGATCATCGCTCCCTCACGCTTCGTGAAGTTTGCGTCACCGGAAGCCATCAACGCCCAAGAGATACCATCCATGGTCGCCCAAGTCGTATTAACCACTTGGTTGTCCGCGGTACGTCCGCCGGCGGTCATCAAGTACTCATGATACATTGCGGCATATTGGAGATTGCTAAATCCGGTAACAGGGAATCCGCTAGCCACCGCATCTCCGGCGATCCACTCCATGGATTCGTTCATCGCATAGAACGCTAGCTTTCCTTCCTGATCCACGATCGTAGCTAAGGCGGAAGGCTGTTTCGTGCCCTGCTTCACGCTACCCAAAACGTATTTCACGGAAGGGGCGTTCTCTACAGCGCTCCAAGTCAAGCCATCCTCGGATCTATATAATGTGCCATTTGTAGCCGGCACATATAAAGCATTGTTATACTCAGTAATCTGGGAGATCAAAAGCCCATCGGAAGGCAGACCGGCCAAGGATAATGACTGCCAGCCCTTAGGCGCACTTACCGAAGCGTAATATAATTGGTAAGGTTTACCGGACTCGGCGGGTTTCACATACATAAAGTAATTCTCCGATCCATTATAATCGTAGGTTACCACCTTCTGATCCTTCACGGTAATGCCAATCATAGGATTCGCGTACATACTCCAAACCATAGAGTCCGGAACCACTTGATGGATATTCACCTGCGCCATATAGACTTTTGTCGTGACTTGGTCATACGCATGAACCACGAACTTTACCGGAGCGGAGAAATCGATGGAATCCGACAAACTACTTAAATAATAAGTGGAATCGGGATAAGCCTCGGGACTAGCCTCCACGCCACCTATCACTGAAGAATTAGCGAACCCAATCTTACAAACCACTTTCTCGATCTTCGTACCAAAAGGTAAAGAGTCTATATTAAAAATCCGTCCCGTTAGCTGGTCTATCGTAAACTTCACAGTATCCAACCCCGACACAGAATCATGACTTAATGAAAAAGTATGTATCTGGCAATTCTTAATAGCTTCTACACCAACGATTTCATCTGACTTCAAACAAGAAGACAGCACTAACGCAAAACAACCTGTTATAAATAGTACTAATTTATTTTTCATCAAAAACATAAGTTTGTCGCATATAAAGGCACAAAAGTAGAAACATTTTTTGCTTTCACCCTAATACCTGCTAATATTTATAATATTTTAGTTGATTATATGAGCCTTAAAATTCATAGTTATGATTTTTCGAACTCATCGTTATGATTTAAAATTTCATAGTTATGATTTTTAATGCTCATAACAGAACGTCTAGAGATGCCGCTAACAGCCTCCTTTCCAAGCATCGGCGCATGCACCCCTTGATACAGGCGAACCGGAGCTGTTTCCACCCTCGCCTCGTCCCACACATCCGCTTCCACGAAAGAATTAATCAACTGGGCCCCACCTTCCACCAATAAGGAATCCAACTTCCGGGCAGCAAGATGATCTAGCACTTGCCGGATCACCGGGCCCTCGAAATCTATCCGGATATACTCCATGTTCTCTCGGTTTTCCACTTCCTTCTCCGTAAATATTAATGTACGTGAGAAACCATTCAGCAACCGATAAGAATCGGGAATAACGAGCCGGCGATCCAATACGACCCTAACCGGAGAATTACCGGACCAATGGCGCACGTTCAATGAAGGATTATCCAATAAAGCGGTCCGTGTACCGACCATGATAGCCGCCACCTCCGAGCGAAGTTTATGCACCAAGCGTGAAGTCTCCGGAGAAGACAAAACCGTGACCGGCTCCGACACGTCCGTACGCAAACGATCGATAAACCCATCCTCGCTCTGCGCCCATTTCAAGATAATATAAGGACGGCCTTTCGTTTGTAGCGTCATAAACGCCTTGTTCAACGCACGGGCTTCTTCCTCCATCACGCCTGTGACGACCTCGACACCAGCCTCACGCAACATCCGCACGCCTCGCCCCGACACCTCGGGAAAAGGATCCAAGCAACCGACCACCACCCGTGGAATCCCTTTCCGGATAATCAACTCGGCGCAAGGAGGCGTCTTCCCATAATGAGAGCAAGGCTCCAGACTCACATAAATCGTACTGTCTTTCAACAAAGACTCGTCTTTCACGGAAGCGATAGCATTCACCTCGGCATGCGCCTCCCCACATTTCCTGTGAAATCCCTCACCGATAATACGGCCCTTATGCACAACCACCGCACCAACCATCGGATTCGGACTGACATTTCCCCTCCCTCCTTTGGCCAACTCGATGCAACGAGCCATGTATTTCTCTTCAACCTCTACCATAATCTTTGCATATAAACGGTTTTTACACTACTTTCGCGATAAAACAAGAGTAAGATATGACTGAGACCATCGCCTACATCCGAAATTCCCTCAAAGATATTTATCCTCCCGGCGAAGCCCAAGCGCTCGTCCGGCTCATCATGGAACGTGTTTGCGGTCTTTCTACCCATCAACTCCTGTTAGGCAAAGGTAAAGAATTATCTGATACGGAGAAATTTAAAATCAAGGAGATTGTAGAAGGACTGCGTTTATACAAGCCCATACAATACTTATTAGGCATAGCGGATTTTTACGGGATGGAGTTTAAGGTGACGCCGGACGTATTGATTCCCCGCCCGGAAACCGCCGAGTTGGTCGAGCGGATCATCACGGACTACCAAGGCCAAGCCCCTCGTATATTAGATATTGGTACGGGAAGCGGCTGTATCGCTATTTCCTTGGCGAAACATCTTCCGAAGGCAGAGGTAGCGGCGGTGGATATATCACCCGAAGCGCTCGCCATGGCCGAGGAGAACGCCCGTATGAATCAAGTTTCCGTATCCTTCCATGAATTGGATATCCTTTCCGAAGGTTATTCCAGTTTCATGCAAGAGAAACAAAATTTTCACGTACGTGAAACTAGATTTTCATGTACGAGAAACAAAATTTTCACGTACGTGAAACTAAAATCCCATACGGAGGAAACCGAAGCGTCTCTTATAGGAAACTTAAACTGCATCGTCAGTAATCCCCCTTATATAATGTATAGAGAGAAAGCGACCATGGAAGCGAACGTTCTGGAGAACGAGCCTCATCTAGCCTTGTTCGTTCCCGACGACGATCCGCTTCTCTTCTACCGGGCCATCGCCCGCTTCGGACAAAGGCATTTGGTGGAAGGCGGGCATCTTTACTTCGAGATCAATGCCCTTTGCGGAAAAGAGACCGTAGCGATGCTACGTCAAGAGAATTACACCGAAGTCGAATTAATACAAGATCTATACGGGAAAGACCGTATCGTAAAAGCGAAAATATGAAAGAGATAACCGAACCCGAGATGTTGCACCGGGCAGCCGCCTATTGCTCCGCCGCCGAACGCTGCATACAAGACGTACAGAAAAAGATCGATGCCGCCGGACTTCCCCCCGACGCCTCCGAGCGTATCATCGCCCGCTTGCTGAAAGAGCGGTTTATCGACGAATCCCGTTACACCCGTTTCTTCGTGAACGATAAGCTACGATTCAATAAATGGGGACGGGTAAAAATAGGCTACGAGCTTTATAAGAAAAACATCCCCTCCCCGATCCGGGAAGAATCGCTCGCCGCCATCGACGAGGGAGAATACCGCTCCATCTTACTCGATTTACTAAAAAGCAAAAAGAAATCGACCAAAGGAAAAGACGAGCGGGACCTATTCAACAAGTTACTCCGTTTCGCCGCCGGACGAGGTTTCGAAAGCCGGATCACGTTGGATTGCCTAAGTCAATTATTCAAAGAAATAGACTGCGAGGATTATGCCGACGACATGGAATAATCTGCTCAACCTGTTTTTCCCAAACTTATGTAAAATATGTAAACGACCACTCGTCGAGGGAGAAGAACAAATTTGCCTGAAATGCCTATGTGATCTGCCGCACACGGGATATCATCAACAGGTGAACAACCCCGTCGAGCAACTTTTTATCGGAAAGGACCGGATCGAATACGCCACCGCTTATCTACGATACGAGAAAGGTGGAAAAGTACAATGCCTGATCCACTCGCTCAAATACCATGATAATAAAGAGCTGGGCTATCTACTCGGACGGCAGATAGCGAGAGAGCTCCAAGCGGATCACAGCCCGATATGTACCGTAGACCTCCTTATCCCCGTTCCCCTGCATCCCCGCAAAAAACGGCAAAGAGGTTACAACCAGTCCGAATGGATCGCCTCCGGCATCCGTTCCATATGGGATATCCCCATCGATACGCAAAGTCTGGCCCGCACCACCCACACAAGCACCCAAACTCGTAAGGCCATTTACGACCGTTGGTTAAATGTATGTTCTATTTTTAATGTCATTCATCCGGAAAGCTTAAAAAACAAACATATCCTGCTCATAGACGACGTGATCACAACCGGAGCCACGATTTCCGCTTGCGCAAAGGCTTTATCAGGGATTCCGGGCATACGCATCAGCATTTTAGCCCTATCTGTCGCATAAATATTAATAAAAAATTAACGTACGATATTCAAGGTAATGTCATTCAGTTTATCTATTTTTGCAAACTGATATAAATATAGGATTGTATGAAAACACTGGAAAGTTTAGTAGCAGAAAAATTATTAAAGATTAAAGCCGTAAAGTTGCAACCGGCCAATCCGTTTACTTGGGCATCCGGCTGGAAATCTCCGATCTACAATGACAACCGAAAGACTCTTTCTTATCCGGTCGTTCGTAGCTTCATTAAATTGGAGTTGGCTCGTGTGATTAGTGAAAAATTCGAGAACGTAGATGCCATTGCCGGTGTTGCTACAGGCGCGATCGCTCAAGGTGCTTTAGTAGCCGATTTATTAGGATTGCCATTCGTATACATCCGCTCTACGCCAAAGGATCATGGATTGGAAAACCTTATCGAGGGAGAATTGAAACCGGGTTCTAAAGTAGTGATCATCGAGGATTTGGTATCTACCGGAGGTAGTAGCTTGAAAGCCGTACAAGCCGTACGTAACTTTGGTTGCGATGTCGCAGGTATGGTAGCTATCTTTACCTATGGATTCCCTGTAGCGGAAGCCGCTTTCAAGGACGCTAAAGTGACATTGACTACATTGAGTAACTACGACGCAGTCTTGGAAGAAGCTGTCCGTACGCATTACATCGATGAGTCTGAGATCGCGGTTCTTCAGGAATGGCGTAAAGATCCGGCTAACTGGGACCCGAAATAAGTAATAAACAAAAAAACACTCAATGACTGAAGAATTTGTGAGTGAGGTCAAACAGATCCCACACAATGATGAACGTATCTTCACGATGTTGTCCGATCTTTCCAACTTGGAACGTATCAAGGATCGCATCCCGCAAGATAAAATAAAAAATTTTGAGTTCGACAGCGATACCTGTAGTTTCGCTGTCGATCCCGTTGGTAAGATTACCTTCCAGATCGTAGAAAGAGAGCCGAATAAATTAATCAAGTTCACGACGACCAACTCTCCTGTTCCCCTTTTCTTGTGGATACAATTGAAACAGGTGGCCGAGGACGACACACGGTTAAAAATCACGGTTCGTGCCGATCTGAATCCGTTCTTGAAACCAATGGTATCGAAACCTTTGCAAGAGGCTGTCGATAAAATCTCGACCGTTATCGCCTCCTTGCCTTATTAATTCCTTTTTCATTATGGCTCAGAAACTTTGGGAAAAAAATGTACAGGTAGATCATGAAGTAGATATCTTCACGGTAGGTAAGGACCGTGAGCTGGATCTTTACCTCGCTAAATATGACGTATTAGGCTCTATGGCGCATATCACGATGCTGGAAAGTATCGGTTTGTTGACCAAAGAGGAACTAAACGTCTTATTAGCAGAATTACGGAATATATACGCCGTAGCGGATCGTGGAGAATTCATCATCGAGGAAGGCATCGAGGATGTGCACTCGCAGGTGGAACTCATGCTTACACGCCGTTTGGGCGATATGGGCAAGAAGATCCATAGCGGGCGTTCCCGCAATGATCAGGTTCTATTGGATCTGAAACTTTTCACCCGTTCGCAAATACAAGAATTGGTTGAGTTGGTTTCCGGCTTGTTCGACGTTTTGATCTCCCAGAGTAACCGGTACAAGGATGTACTGCTTCCCGGATATACGCATCTACAGGTAGCTATGCCCTCTTCGTTCGGACTTTGGTTCGGCGCTTATGCGGAGAGCTTGGTAGATGATTTGCAACTTATGCAAGCCGCATACCGTATTTGCAACCGTAACCCGCTGGGTTCCGCCGCCGGATATGGTTCATCCTTCCCGCTAAACCGCCAGATGACTACGGATTTATTAGGTTTCGACTCGCTGGACTACAATGTGGTATACGCCCAGATGGGACGTGGCAAGATGGAACGCACCGTAGCTTTCGCTATGGCGGGTATCGCCGCTACGCTCTCCAAGTTAGCGTTCGACGCTTGTATGTTCAATAGCCAGAACTTTGGCTTCATCAAACTGCCGGATCAGTTCACGACCGGCTCCAGTATCATGCCGCATAAGAAGAATCCGGATGTATTTGAGTTGACACGTGCCAAATGCAATAAGCTTCAAGGCTTGCCTCAGCAAATCATCTTGATCAGCAATAATCTTCCTTCCGGTTACTTCCGGGATCTCCAGATCATCAAGGAAGTCTTCCTACCGGCTTTCGACGAGCTGAAGGATTGCTTACGCATGGTAACTCATATGATGCGCGAGGTGAAAGTAAACGAGCATATATTGGACGATGATAAATATTCTCTATTGTTTAGCGTGGAAGAAGTGAACCGCCGTGTCTTGGCCGGAATGCCTTTCCGTGACGCTTATAAGCAAGTAGGTTTGGATATCGAGGCCGGTAAATTCGTTCCTTCGAAGAGCGTTAACCATACACACGAAGGCAGTATCGGTAATCTATGTAACGAACCAATCGCCACCATGATGCGTAGCGTGATAGGTTCTTTCTCTTTCGAACGGATGAACGAGGCTGAAAAGAAATTGATCCATGGATAAGATAAGACGGATATTTCCACTTTTGATCTTGTTTACGCTATTATCTTGCGCAGATACGATAGAGACTCGCATTCCCTATCGTGCGGTCTATCTGGAACTAGATCTGACTTATCAAGATAAAGCGTTGAATGCAATACAGGCTTATAAGATCTACACCTCTAAAGATGTAGACCAAGCTGGCGAGCAAACAGGGTTTGGAGGCGTATTGGTTTATCATGGATTGTCCAGTAACGGAACCGGGGCATTCTTTGCGTTCGATGCCGCTTGTCCTCATGAGGCATCCGCTAATGTCATCGTAGATGTGGACGAATCTGCCGTATACGCCATTTGTCCGAAATGCGGTAGTAAATTTGAACTTTTAAACGGTATCGGCAATCCGGTGGAAGGACCTTGCGCTGAGGAGAAACAAGCCCTCAAACAATATGTCGTCGATACAAACGGTAATAAAATTTACATCCATAATTAAATTTTTCACCGAAAATGTTTGGTAGTATAAATATTTGTACTACCTTTGCACTCGCAAAAGAGAAACAAACAATGCGGAAGTAGCTCAGTTGGTAGAGCATAACCTTGCCAAGGTTAGGGTCGCGGGTTCGAGTCCCGTCTTCCGCTCAACTCTTAGAGAAGAGGTGGATGCTCGAATGGTGGAATCGGTAGACACGAAGGACTTAAAATCCTTTGGCCATTGCGGCTGTGCGGGTTCAAGTCCCGCTTCGAGTACGATCTAATTTAATTGCGGAAGTAGCTCAGTTGGTAGAGCATAACCTTGCCAAGGTTAGGGTCGCGGGTTCGAGTCCCGTCTTCCGCTCGCTTCCAAAAGGCCTCGCTGTTCGAAAGAATAGCGGGGCTTTTTATTTCTAAAATATAATCGTATCTTTATCTTCAATTAAAGTGAGGGTTATGGAATTACGTACTGCGAATGTTACCCGATATATCATGCCTCTGCGGGAAGGCGGATCATTGCCTGCTTTAGCGGAGGCGGACGATGAGTTTAAATATGTCGTTAAGTTCCGGGGAGCCGGACATGGGACAAAAGCCTTGATAGCCGAGGTGATCGGAGGTGAGATCGCTCGTTGCTTGGGTTTCCATGTACCAGAATTGGTCTTCCTGAATCTTGACGAGGCTTTCGGGCGGTCGGAAGGTGACGAGGAGATACAAGACTTACTACAAGCAAGTCAAGGGCTCAATCTGGGATTACATTTTTTATCCGGAGCCTTGACTTTCGATCCGGTAGTCAATCGTGTAGATCCCAAACTCGCCTCACAAGTCGTATGGCTCGATGCTCTTTTGACAAATATAGACCGCACGGTCCGGAATACGAATATGTTGATATGGAATAAAGAACTTTGGCTCATCGATCATGGAGCTTCCTTATTTTTCCATTTCTCATGGGTAAATTGGCAAAAACATGCGATCGGCCCTTTCATCCATATCAAGGATCATGTATTATTGCCACAAGCGACGCTGCTGGAGGAAGTAAACAAAGATTTCAAACGTATCTTAACTGAAGAGAAAATTCGTGAGATCGTAGGTCTAGTACCCGACGATTGGTTGTATTGGAACGATAGTCCCGGTACGCCTCAAGAGATACGTGATGTATATATCCGGTTTTTAATTGACCGAATCGCCCATTCTGACACGTTTATAAATGAAGCTCGACATGCAAGACAAACACTTATATGAATATGCCGTAATCCGTATCGTGCCGAAAATCGAACGGGAGGAGTTTATCAATGTAGGCCTTATCATGTTCTGTAAACGGCCTAAATTCATCAAGGCTCGCTATCATGTAGACGAGGAGAAACTTCGTCTGTTCACATCAGATATAGATAAAGAATCTTTGTGTACGAATCTCCACGTTTTCGATAAGATATGTTCCGGCGCGAAGGATGGAGGTCCTATAGCCAGCCTAGATATTCCGGAGCGCTTTCGTTGGCTTACCGCCATAAGAAGTGCCTCTATCCAAACCTCGCGTCCACATCCCGGTTTTTCCAACGATCTAGAACAGACATTTGAGAGATTATTTCAAGAATTAGTCTTATAGATAATAAACATAAATCTCCGTATCACGATAAAAGAAAAAAGACGGATCGTCCAAACAAACCCGTCTTTCCTTATAGAACTAATAGATATTATACTTATCCTCTTAAGTCCGCATCCATAGCGGCGGCAGCCTTACGACCGTCTCCCATCGCCAGAATCACGGTAGCTCCACCACGAACGATGTCACCACCGGCATACACATCGCCTAAAGCGGAGCGCATACTGTCTTCCTCCACTACGATCGTACCCTTCTTGCTCACCTCCAAGCCTCCAAAGGCACGGGGTATTAATGGATTCGGAGATACACCGACGCTAACGATCACCTCATCCACATCGATTGTTTCGATAGCTCCCTCGATAGGTACCGGACGACGGCGACCAGAGGCATCCGCCTCACCTAGCTCCATCTTCTGCAAGCGCATCTGTTTCACACGGCCTCTTTCATCACCTATATATTCGATCGGATTATGAAGCGTCATGAACTCCACACCTTCTTCCTTCGCATGTTTCACCTCTTCCAGACGGGCAGGCATCTCCTCCTCGCTACGACGGTAGACAATCATAGCACGCTCAGCGCCCAGACGGCGAGCGGTACGGACAGAGTCCATAGCGGTATTGCCACCTCCGATCACGGCCACCTTCTTCCCTTGTAGCACCGGCGTATCACTTTCCGGATTCGCCGCATCCATCAAGTTTACACGGGTCAAATACTCGTTGGACGACATCACGCCCACAAAGTTCTCACCCGGAATGTTCATAAAATTAGGCAGACCGGCGCCACTTGCCACGAACACGCCCTTAAAGCCATCCGCATGCAAATCATCATAACTGATCGTCTTGCCCACGATACAATCTTTCTCAAACCGTACGCCCATCTTACGAAGGCCATCAATCTCCACGTCCACGATCTTATTCGGTAGGCGGAACTCCGGGATACCATATTTCAATACACCACCGATCTCATGCAATGCCTCGAACACAGTCACATCATATCCACGCTTCGCCATATCTCCGGCAAAAGACAATCCGGCAGGACCGGAACCTACCACGGCAATCTTGATACCGTTCTTCTCCGCAATCTCCGGAACCGAGATATTACCGCTCTCACGTTCGTAATCAGCGGCGAAACGTTCCAAGTAGCCAATGGCAACCGCTTCCTTACCCATTTTCAAATGGATACACTTGCTCTCACATTGTTTCTCCTGCGGACATACACGACCGCAAACAGCGGGCAGGGCACTTGTCTCTTTCAAGGTCTTAGCGGCCTCCAAGAATTCCCCACGCTCGATATTCTTGATAAAAGTAGGTATATTGATATTTACCGGACATCCCTGCATACAAGTAGGATTCGGACAATCCAGACAGCGCTCGGCCTCTTGCATAGCCTGTTCTTTTGTCAAGCCTAAGTTAACTTCCTCCAAACGGGTACGACTCCGGTATTCCGGGTCCAACTCGTTCATCTTCACACGGGGGATATCCGCACGTTCTTTATTTTTCTTGCTTTTGCGAAGCGCCTCCCGCCAAGGTTCGGCACGACGAGCAGCGATTAATTCTTCTGTTGTCATGATTCAATTACGTGGTTTCGTTATTTCTTCTCTATATCCTTATAAGCGCCGAGGCGCATGATCATCTCATCAAAATCCACTTGATGAGCATCGAACTCCGGTCCGTCCACACAAACGAACTTGGTCTTCCCGCCTACCGTAATACGGCAAGCACCACACATACCCGTTCCGTCCACCATGATCGTATTCAAGGAAGCTACGGTAGGAATCTCGTATTTCTTTGTAAGAGCGGAAACGAATTTCATCATAATAGCCGGACCGATCGTAACGCATAAATCCACCCTCTCCCGGTTGATCACGCTCTCCACGCCATTCGTCACCAAGCCTTTCATACCATACGATCCGTCATCGGTCATGATAATTACCTCATCCGAGTTTTGGCGCATCTGCTCCTCAAGGATCACCAAGTCCTTGGTACGGGCCGCCAATACGACGATCACACGATTTCCTGCCTTATGGAAAGCCTCCACGATCGGCAACAACGGAGCGACACCTACGCCACCACCGGCACAAACAACCGTTCCAACCTTCTCGATATGGGTAGCCTGCCCTAACGGACCCACCACATCCGTGATATAGTCACCCTCGTTCAATTCACAGATTTTACGGGATGAGCCGCCTACCGCTTGGATCACCAAGGTGATGGTACCTTTCTCGGTATCCGCCCCGGCAATGGTAAGAGGTATACGTTCGCCTTTTTCGCCAACCTTCACGATCACGAAGTGACCGGCCTTGCGGGAGCGGGCGATCAAAGGAGCCTCGACTTCCAGCTTCACCACGTTGGCTGAGAAATGTTCTTTACTTACAATCTTATTCATTATAATCGCTACTGTTGATAGTTTGTCTTGTTTTGCTGGCAAAAATAAGATAAAAAAGTGAATATAGCCCTATTTTCCTTAACAAAAGGCTTTATTCAAACAAACCTTCATCACGCACTAACATCAAAATAGCGGAATGAGGAACAATCAAGAACTTCTCGTCATTAAAATTGATCTCGTAAGCGGCATTCTGCAAATAGACAGCCAAATCACCTTCACGGGCTTGAAGCGGCAAGTATTGCACCTCCTCCCCTTTCTTTTTCTCCCAGACCTCATGCTCCTCAGATTGAGAAGGCAACGGATATCCGGGCCCCGTCTTTATGATATAACCCGCTTGTATCTTCTCCCCTTGTTGAACCGAGGGAGGCAGATACAATCCGGTCTTAGTCTGGCTCTGTGGATTCTTAGGCTTAATCAATACTTTATCGCCTATCATCAGAAATTTATCGATGTCTTTTTGATCTATGGATAGTTGCATGATTATAAGATGTTAAATTTTTATTTCGCGAACTTACGGAAAGTTTACCGAACAAAAAACCCTGTTCATCGAATAATTCCGCCAGTTCACTGATTCTATTTTTTATACTTCTCTCCTTGATTTACATTTGCACCGTTAGGACTTGTGAAAGCCCTAACAAACCGGTTCATCATACAGACCGGCAGAATAGGTAAACATTAAAGAAAAAGGACACCTGCCGGTGTCCTTTTTCTTTGCCCAGACGGATAAAAAACAAAAGAATTCCACCAAAAGTTGTTCGCCGATTAAAAAGGCTTTTTCACCGAATAGATAAAGGCATTCATTGATTTTTATTGGTCTTCGTCTAAACAAACCTTAATATTGCCTCAGTTTACTAGACTTTATTAACCTATTTATTATGAAACACAGACATGCGATCTTTAAAAGCAGGCTAGGATTGGCCTTATGCTTTTTATTGGCAGGCGGTGCTATCATACCGCAAAGTTCCGTATTAAAAGCGGAAACCTCCGTTACGCAACAATCCCGGAAAATAACGGGTACGATCACCGACGCTAAAGGAGAGCCCCTATTAGGTGTTAACGTAGTCGTAAAGGGTACCACGAACGGAACGATCACCGATCTGGATGGTAAATACGTATTAGAAGTAGAGCCGAATGCCATTCTGGTCATCTCTTACATCGGGTACGTAACTCAACAAACACCTGCAAGCGGGAACGTCATGAACATTACCTTAAAGGAAGACACCCAAAATCTAGACGAGGTAGTCGTTGTCGGTTACGGTACCCAACAGAAAAAGGACATCACAGGTTCCGTAGCGGTTATCGATACCGAAGAGCTATTGGCGTCTTCCGGTTCTTCCGCCACACAACAGTTGCAAGGTAAAGCGGCGGGCGTAAACATCGGTACCTCCGGTGCTCCCGGTTCAGCCACGATGGTACGCATCCGAGGTATTAATTCCATCAATGACAACGGACCTTTGTATGTTATCGATGGCGTATCCACTCGTGACCAAGACCTAAGCTCTATCAATCCCAATGACATCGAGAGTATGCAAGTATTGAAAGACGCCTCTTCCGCTGCGATCTACGGAGCGCAAGCAGCGAATGGCGTCATTTTGATCACGACCAAGAAAGGGACAAAAACGGGACAACCGAGATTAACCTATGACGGATATTACGGTTTCTCTAAAACAGGTAAACGCTATGACGTCTTAAACGCTTATGACCGTATTGATGTTGAATGGCAAGCCTCGAAAAACAATCTGGACCTAACGGGAGCTAGCGCCAACGGAGAATTACCTTTCCACCAGCAATTTGGAAGCACTTCCGACTCTTGGGTTAATCATCTCCCTAATTACATGACCGTAACCGGCGCCGGTGGTAGCACCTCCATCGATCCTAGCGATTACGATCAAGCGAACAACGTTGTCTATGCGCCCGTAGGCGATACGAATTGGTGGGATGAGATCAGTCAACTCGGTTGGATGCAGAATCATCAGCTGTCCTTGTCTGGAGGTACCGATAAAGGGCAATACACCATGAGCATGAACTATTTCGACCAGCAAGGTACCGCTATCGAATCTTATTTCACCCGCTATCAAGCACGTGCTAATTCGTCGTATAACGTCCGCCCATGGTTGCGATTCGGAGAGAACCTAACTTATAGTTTTAGCAAAAACAACGGACTTAGCTTCTCAGGTACAGAGTCCAACATCTACTCATGGACTTATCGGGCCTCTCCTTATGTACCGGTTTATGACTATGCGGGCAATTATGCAGGCTCCTTATTCGCCGGGACCGGCAATTTCCAGAATCCTGTAGCTATTCGTGAAAGGAATAAGGATAATTATGCCACTACCCAACGTGTATTTGGCAACGTATATGGAGAGGCAGACCTATGGACTGGACTGACTTTTAAAACAAACTTCGGTATCGATTATCGTAATGACTATTCTTACTCGATGACTAAAAACAACCCAGAGTTCTCCGAGTCCGGCGGTCAAAATAACTTTTACGAAAGTAATTACTTTAATTATCGTTGGGTTTGGACCAACACGTTATCTTTCAGCCGAACATTCAATGAGATCCATTCCTTGAACATCTTATTGGGAACAGAGGCTATTCGGGACGGTTTAGGCAGATCCCTCAACGCACGTAGATATAACTATTTATTCGAAGACAATACCAATACATACACCTTGGATATGGGCGAGAACAATAGCCAACGTACCAATTCTTCCACTTACAATGGAGAATTCGCGCTATTTGGTATGTTTGCCCGTGCAGACTATGGATATAAGGATAAGTATCTATTAACCGGTATTATCCGCCGGGACGGTGTTTCCCGTTTCTCGGAAAATAATCGTTACGGAGTCTTTCCATCTATCTCCGCCGGTTGGCGTATGTCAGAGGAGGCATTTATGGAACCAAGCCGAGATTGGCTGGACGACTTAAAGATACGAGCCGGTTACGGCATCACGGGTAACTCAGAGATTCCTGTCGCGACTAATTTCGCCAATTTGTTCACGACCAGCACCTCCTATACGAATTACGACATGACCGGAGCGAACAATAGCGAGACAACCGGATTCCGCCTCAGTACCTACGGTAACACTGATACGAAATGGGAAATGACCAAGATGGTCAACTTGGGTCTGGACGCAACCTTCCTGAATGGTAAATTCAGCGGTTCATTCGAATGGTATACGAAGAAGACATCCAATATGTTGATACAAGCGGCCTACACCTCGATGGCCGGAGAATCCGGAAGCCCTTATATCAACTTCGGAGATATAAAGAACACCGGTTTCGACTTCATGTTTAATTACCGTGACCGAAAAGGAGACTGGGCATGGGATCTATCCTTGAATTTATCCCATTATAAAAATGAGGTCTTGAAACTCGCGGAAGCTGACGATTATTCTCTATGGGCTAGCGGTACGCGCATCGAAGGATACGTAACCCGTACGACAAAAGGACATGCCGTGTCTGAATTCTGGGGGTTGAAGCAAAATGGTTTTTATGAGTCCGTAGCCGATGTTATGGCAACCAAGCCATTCGGACAAAGTGATATCACAGAGGCAGACGCTGCCGCTTATGTCGGCCGCTTCCGTTTCGAGGACTTGAACGGAGACGGCAAATTGGATGATAGCGACCGGACCTTTATCGGCTCTCCTCATCCGGACTTAACCGGAGGCCTCAACGCCACGTTAACATGGAAAAACTGGGACTTTACTATGTTCTGGAACTTCTCTATCGGCAATGACTTATATAATAACACAAAATATTTTACCGATTTCTGGACTTTCAACGGTAATAAATCCTCACGCCTCAGAGATCAATCATGGACATTGAATGGCGATAACAGTAATGCTATCCTTCCTATGCTGAATACGGAAGATAACTATTCCGGAGCTTATTCTAGCTCTTATTACGTAGAAGACGCCTCCTTCTTACGCCTGAAAAATCTCGTATTGGGATATTCCTTGCCTAAGGAATTACTCAAGAAGGCTGGTATCCAGAATCTCCGCCTGTATTTACAAGCCGAGAATATCCTTACGGTCACCGGATATACAGGCTTGGACCCAGAGTTTACCAACGCCTATTTACGGCAAAGCGATTCTGACACCGACGGAGCCGGACGTGTAGACTTAAAAAGAGGAGTCGATATGGGAGGCTGGCCTACAACTATGCGATTCTTATTGGGCGTGAATTTTACTTTCTAAATCCATTTTACTATAAAAACGACTATTATGAGACATAAAATATTAATAGTAAGCGCAGTTGCTTTATTTACCTTGAGTTCTTGCGGTGAGGATTTTCTATATAAAGCTCCTCAAGGCAGTATTGACCAAGAAGCATTAACAAATGCTGAAGGGGTTGAGTTATTGGTGGTCAACGCTTATGCCGGTTTGACCCGGCCGACCGGATATGACAATATGTTCAATTGGGTATTCGGTGGTGTATACGGAGGTGACGCTAATAAAGGCTCCGAATCCAATGACCAATCTGTATTGAACTCCGTAGAGACGTATGCCGTCACGGCCACAAACGACTATTTACAGAATAAGTGGAAAGACGCATATTATGGAGCACAACGTTGCAACTTAGCACTCAATGTGATGAAAGAAGCGGCAGACATGGATGAGACAACCAAGGCCTACCGGACCGCGGAGCTAAAATTCTTACGTGCCCTATTCATGTTCGAAGGGGTAAAGATTTTCGGACCGACCGGCATGCCCTATATCGACGAGACGATCGCCGCTGAAGAAAATGACCCGAAAGTTCATAACGGTACGGACATCTATCCTAATATTTTAGCAGACGTAGAAGCGGCCATTGAAGGATTACCCGAAAAACAGACCGAAGTGGCACGCCCTACGAAAACAGCGGCAAAAGCGTTAAAGGCTAAAATACTAATGCAACAAGGTGATATGACAGCCGCCAAACCGATCTTGGCCGATATTATCGCAAACGGATTAAGCCCTAAAGGAGAGAGATTAGCCTTACAAGATGATCTGGACGCAAATTTTAACGCAACTACCGAAAATGGGAAAGAGTCTATTTTTGAGGTACAATTCTCTGTCGGAGCCAATAATAACGGGAATTACGGATTTTTACTGAATTATCCTCATAACACAGGCCCCGGTGGATGTTGCGGATTTTATCAACCCTCTTACGAACTGGTAAACTCATTCCAAGTAGACGAAAACGGACTTCCTTATCTTGACGGAGAGTACAGAAATAAAAAATCCGTAACAGAACGTGTTACCGATTATGATTACATCTCTAAGAATGATAAAACAATCGCCGTGGACCCTCGTTTAGATTTCGCCGTAGGACGTATGGAGATTCCCTATAAAGATTGGGGATTGCCTGCTAATGATTGGATACGAAATGTAAGTAGCGGTGGTGTATTCCTACCGAAAAAGCATGTCTATAGCAAAGCGGAACAGGATGCCGGATTAGCTGGCTCCACCTATTCATCCGGCTGGGCTCCCGGTTCTGCCATGAATTTACAATATCTATGCTTACGTGATTGTAAATTGTTATACGCGGAATGCCTAGCGAACGACGGAGAATTAAGTGCCGCCATGCAGCAAGTAAACGATATCCGTGAACGTGCAGCCAAACCGGATAATATCATTTATCTGGAAGACGGAACGCCTGCCGCCAATTATTTAGTGAAACCTTATCCATCCAGTCACGCCGCATTCAGCAACAAGGAAACTTGTATCAAGGCGATTCATATGGAACGTAAGCTGGAACTTGCGATGGAAGGACAACGATTTTTCGATCTGGTTCGTTGGGGAGGTGATTATATGAACAAGGAATTGACGGCATATATAAATTATGAGAAGCAATACCTAACTAAATTCTATGGTGTATCCGCTCCAACCGCTTCTAAGACGATGTTCCCGCTTCCCGAGACAGAGATCCAGACCGCAGGAAACGATGAGAACGGCCAAGCTTATCTGGTACAAAATGATGCTTGGAAATAGTCCAATCTCATCCTTCTTATAAACAGAAAGGCGGGCTTCCCGAAAGAAAGTCCGCCTTCACGATTCTTTGTATCTACATTAAATAGAACGTCCCTTGAACACATTCGACTCGCTTGAAGGATAGAGATTTCCCGTAAAGGATATACGGTTGCTATTAAAGTTAGGCGATACCGTGGCAGTACATTTATTCGTACCTTTCGCCATACGGAACGTAACCCTAGCGGATACCGCTACACCCTGCACATTCATCTCGTACATAACGTTTCCTTTTTTGTCAGTCTTCATCTGTACACCGGAAGTTGTTCCATCAACCGTTATACCTCCTATTCCGTTAGGACCGGCCGCCGGAGTATTAAACGCTAACTGAATGGTAGCCTTCTCACCCTTCACCGAAACGAAGTTCGTGTTCGGAGTAACATAAACAAAACTACCGCGCTTAAACTCTATACGATCCGCTTCCAATACGAAATCCTTATTCTTCAAAGCTTGCACCGCTTGTTCAAACAATGCGTTAGCCTCGGCTTCCTCCGCAGCTTTCTTCGCTGCCTTCTCTGCTTTCTTTGCTTCTTTCTCGGCCTGCTTCGCAGCTTTCTCTGCTGACTTGTCCTGCTGTGCCATCATCGACCCTGCACCAAATAATAAAACGGCGAGCAATAATACAATCTTCTTCATATTAACTCATTTTTAAAGGTTTGTCTATAAAAGTACTTTTATACATACAATAAAAATACAATTAACATCGACATAAGTTCATCTTTAACCCTTATTTTTCACGTTTTTAACATGATACCATAAAAAGCCCCATGCGGTTACCGCCGCGATGAAATCGGAGAAAGGTTGCGCTAGCCAAACGCCATCCAATCCCCAGATCGGAGGAAATAGCAGGATAGCCGGTATCAGGAATAAAACCTGCCGGCTTAGACTCAGAAACATCGCTTTCCATGCGACACCGATACTTTGAAAAAACTGGCTGATCGTAATCTGGGAACCGACAACGAAAAAGACCAGCATCGTCAGACGTAATCCATTATCCGTAATCGACACCAATTCGGCATCCGTCGAGAATACGCTAACGATCAGTCTCGGGAATAATAAACTGACGATACATCCTACCCCTGTAATCAAGGTCGATACTATAATAGACAACCGCAAGGTAGCCAATACCCGGTCATGATGCCCAGCGCCATGATTAAACCCGACAATCGGTTGCATCCCTTGGGCGATACCGATAATCAACATAACCAGCAGCATGGCGATACTGGAAATAATACCGCTGGCACCAATCGCCAAATCGCCTCCATTCTCTTTCAACGCATGGTTCATGATCACCACAACCACACTGCCCGCCATCTGCATGGAAAATGGAGACATGCCGATCGTAAATATATTCCAAATAATGGAACCTTTCAACCGGAAATATTTCGTATGGAAACGTACGATACTATCCTTGCTGATAAAATGACTCATCACGAAAGCGGCACCGGCGGCCATGGAGATCACCGTAGCGATAGCGGCACCCTGTATCCCCATATCCAGCCAGAAGATAAAGATCGGGTCTAGGATCACGTTCAATACGGCACCGATCATCATCGTGAACATCGCCTTTTTCGGATATCCGGAAGCACGCATCACGGCATTAAAGCTAAAGCTTAATGTAGCCAGCAAATTACCCGGGATAGCGATATATAAATAGTCTTTCGCATAAGGTATCGTCTGCTCGCTTCCTCCGAACCACGTTAACAAATCATCCAAGAAAATCATACTGGGGATAATCGTCAAGGCTCCGATAATGAATGTCAAAGTGAAAGCGTTTCCTAATACGTTATCTGCCAGATCATTCGCCTTACGGCCTAGATGAATGGAGACCCTTGTAGCGGCTCCCGCACCGATCAACATTCCAAATGCCTGCATAAAGAGTAGTATCGGGAAAGTCAAAGTCAATCCGGAGATAGCTAGCGCACCCACTCCTTGTCCGATAAATATACGATCTACGATATTATAAAGAGCATTAACCATGGTCCCGATAACGGCGGGAATCGCGTAATGTACCAACAAACGGCCTATATTCTCATTTTCCAGCCGCCATGTAATCTCATTTGACATATATAACTTATGATTTATGAATTATGATTGAGATCATCTCCGCCACACTTCCTACGATTCTCGTGCCCTCTTCCGCAGGGAACTGAATACGCAGGCTATCCGGAGCATTACAATAAACACTTATATAATCCTCGCTAACCGACGAGGGCTTAAAGCCATTCCGGATCAAGGCATTCCCAACCCAATAAGAAGTCATAAAATCCCCCTCAACCCCAATAAGCTTTGTTGGAGCTGCCGTATTCAATTTCCCGGTATTCGGATCAAACACGATTCCTTCCTTACTAAAGAAAGTCTCGAAAGCTCCTCCCATAATCAAGTCCTCCGGCGTTCCACATGCCATTGGGCGACTTTTCTCCTGTAACCATAGACAGTCTCCCAGCTGGATCGCCAAATCAAGATCATGCGTCGATAGCAGAATCGCTTTTTGTTGCTTTACCGCTAATTTATGTAACAAGACCATAGTCTCTATCCGACTTGTCACATCTAAAAAGGCCGTCGGCTCATCCAACAATATGATGGGGCATTGCTGTGCCAGCGCTTTGGCGATCATGGCTTTCTGACGCTCGCCATCACTAAGTTCCGACACATAATTATAAGCCTTATGAGCGATACCGGCGGCAGCAAGCGATTCCTCGATAATCCTGCGATCTTCCTGCCTTAATTGTCCGAAAAAGCCGGTATAGGGATGTCTTCCTAAAGAGACCAACTCGTAAACCGTTATTCCACCGGCATTTGTCTTCTCTGTCAAGACAACTCCCACCAGCCGTGAGAAATTACCTTGTGAATAAGAATTCAGCGGCTTCCCCATTAGCTCGATTTCTCCTCCCAGAGGAGGTTGAAAACCACATAATGTCCTCAATAAGGTAGACTTTCCCGCTCCATTTAATCCGAGAAGACAGGTCACTTCACCCGGATATAGATTCAGATCCAACGCATCATGCACGCGCTTTTTCTGTCCGCCTTTCAATATATACCCAATACTTAAATCACTTGTCTTTATCACAGGGATCCGTTCCATAGCCACTAATTAAAATATTGAATATTTTTCCGGTTCACGATTACGTAAATAATAACAGGCGCCCCAAGCATAGGGGTAACGGCATTCAATGGCAGGATCGTATTACTGCCCGGTACCACCATCAGCATATTACATAGAAGAGCAACGCAGGAACCTGTCAGCATTGTAACTGGCACCAACATCTTATGATTGGAAGAGCCTAACATCAACCGGGCGATATGTGGAACTGCTAATCCGACAAAGGAAATGGGGCCGCAAAAAGCAGTAGTTGTAGCCGTTAATACTCCCGTACACAAAAGAATCGCAATCCGTGTTCGTTTGATCCGGATACCTAAATTAGCGGCATACATTTCTCCCAATAATAAGGCATTCAAAGGCTTGATCAGCAAGATCGCTAATAACAGCCCGATTAACGCACAAGTTCCAAAGAATGGTAATTGTTCCAAGGATACACCGGAAAAATTACCAAGCCCCCACATCACGAACGCATGTACCCGGTCTGTAGATGAATAATAATTCAAGATAGAAATAACCGAAGAAGCTAGATAGCCAATCATGATTCCGATAATCAGAAGCATGACATTATTCTTCACTTTTGCCGAAAAATAGATAATCAGTCCCAGTATCACGCAAGCCCCCACAAAGGCCGCGAGGATTACCGCCATATATCCGCTGATCGGCCAATCCGTGAACTGCCCCAACGTACCACCGAAATAGAGCATGATAGCGGCTACTCCAAGATTAGCGCCATCACTAATGCCCAATATGGAAGGTCCCGCCAACGGATTCCGGAACAATGTCTGTAATAGCAACCCGCTGGTAGCCAAGGAAGCCCCCGCCAATAATGCGGTTATAGCCTGAGGCAAACGAGATTGCAACACGATATTCTGCCATGCGATCTTATCAGATCCCTTCCCCAGCAAAATATCCATCACGTGATCCAAAGGAATCGGTACGGCCCCATACGCCAGCCCTCCCACAAAGAGCACCAAAAGAACCACCCCCAACAACGGATAAAAAAGCAGTGCTTGTTTGTTCATGGCGCGAAGGTATACAAAAAAGCGGAGTTATGTTATACTTCTCCCTACCTCACGAAGAAAACCAAAATATTGCTCACGTACGCAATTATTAGGAATACACATTCTTAAACGATCGCCTCGAGTACCACACATCGTAAGCAAACCGTAATAATAAAGTAGACTACGGAAATTATCTATATCCGTTACCCGTTCGGCAGGAAAGGATGTATGTAAGTCCACCAAGATCTCTCCTTTTGCCGCGATTTCCTCGATGGTACCCATACGATTTTCCTCCTGTACAGAGTCACGATCAATACGTGCCAGCATCTTCAGCTTACTATAGTCCGTTCGGATATTCTTATCGGCCATTTCTACCGGGGAACAATGAAAATCAACTTGCCAACGTAAATAATACAAAGTCATATCACAGTTAAAAATCCGATCGTCACCCAAGCTCTCTCTTGCGAAACAGTAATTATCATACCAAGGCTTCATTTCCGTAATCATAGCCTCAGCATCCCCTTTGAGCATATCGTTTTGCTGATAATAACGGAACATCTCACGAACATCCGTTTCATCAAAACCCATCATGACATTAAAACGAGGATCTACCGAGATATTCCAGTCTATATTATATCCACTCGACAAATCATCCAGCGTCACAGGGCTTACCCCCATCATGAATATACGGTCAAACATTCCCTTGAATTGTTTGAAATACTCCCGGTAGAAACCACTGGCGTGAGTCAAGTCATGAAACATTCGCTGCCCATGCTCACTCAATATCACATTGGTAAAGTTGTCGTACTCATCTATAATGAGATACAGGGGATATCCCTTTTCCTTCGCTTTTACCTCTATGTAAGCCAGCTTAGACTTCGCGCTTTCTATATGCTCGACGGTCTCCTTAAAATCAGCG
Organism: Parabacteroides sp. B2-S-102; assembly: GCF_023656665.1. Taxonomy (NCBI): domain Bacteria; kingdom Pseudomonadati; phylum Bacteroidota; class Bacteroidia; order Bacteroidales; family Tannerellaceae; genus Parabacteroides; species Parabacteroides sp. B2-S-102. Next base: position 302,749 of record NZ_JAMOKM010000003.1, read on the forward strand.
TCATAATAAGCTGCGTACACATGCGCGAACTGATTAATGATTAAGCCACAATAGTCATTGAAGCTTGTCATCAGGTCCGCTCCCGGCATCGAACAACCCGCTTTAGAGAAATCGAAATAAAGTACCTGATACTTATTCCTTTCACCGGTTGGATGCGTACCAATCCATAGATCTCCAAAATATGCATCAAAATCATCCTGACGCAATATATCATAATACGTACGCATCATGCTAAGGAATACGCTCTTGCCAAACCGTCTCGGACGGATCAAGAAAAGATAGCTAGGCATCTTCTCGATAAGCGGAAGGTACATCGTTTTATCCACGAAATAGAAATTACCATTCCTTATTCGATTGAAATCTGATAATCCGTAAGGGATTCCTTTCACTTGACTCATATACTGGATAACTTTTATACTTGTTGTAGGCAAAGTTAGTCTATTCCTTGCAATAAGCACTAATATTTAGAAAAAAGAGCAACCACAATGTTTGCAAATGCATTTATTCAAGTTTAGTTCACAAACGAATGCATCTGTCTGTTGTTTTGGTTCGATAAAACTCGATCAAGTCATTCATTTCAATATTTTGCTTACAGTTCCATTCTCTCAAAAGGAGATGCTTTGGTCGTTGAGAAGCACACTATTTTTGGCTGTTGAAGTGAATAACTAACGGCTTGTCGAGTGAATAACTAACGGCTTGTCGAGTGAATAACTAACGACTATACCTAGCCGTTAGCTTGCGGCTTGGGAAGTGAATAACTAATCACTTGAAAAGCCTTTTACGAGTGACTTAATCAACTGTATACCAGATATATTTCGCAAACGCATTTTACTACTCAACTAGCTCTTCAACTAAATTAAAGAAGAACCAGCTATTTCAAGAAAAGACACACTGTGGCTAAAGCCCAAAAAGCAAGTTATATTATACCAGTTAGATTGTCACGGTTATACTATGGGCATGATTTTGAGATGGGAAATAAGAATAAAGAGGAGATATGTTTCTGCACGGAAATAAGGTGTGTCAAGGAAACATCAAAAAAGGATCAAAAGGGCGTTTTTCAAGAAATCACTATAAGGCAATGGATTGCTAAAATTTTCTTTCAAATTTGATGACAAGACATACTTTGGCTCGAAATAAACGATTCTTCCTTACTTTAGTGAGCTAGACAAAGTACTACCGTACCTCATCTAGCTCTGAAAGTCTTTATTTGAATGCAGGATAACCCGGATTCTGAGTCAATTTATCGTTAGATTGATAAGCATCTTGAGATATAGGGAACAATTTCAAATAATCATCTGTCTTTCTCACACAATTTGAAGCAGCCCACATACCTTTGTCATAGACCCCGAAACGGATATCATCCTGGCGGTTGTGCATCTCCCAAGACAATTCGAGGCGACGCTCAAGAAGGATATCATCCAGCGTAACAGTAGCGTAATTGTGATTGGAATCACCAAACGCACGTTCACGGACTTGATTAACCAAGCTTGTGGCCTCAGACGCACTACCACCACTACGAAGCAATGCCTCTGCTTTCATTAAAAGAACATCCGCATAACGGAACACATGGAAGTCATTACCCATAGCGTCTGTCAAAGTCGTTGAGTACGGCCATTTCTGGCAACGTGCGCCATCGTGCTGATTTACCGCTCCCCAAGTTGTTCCATCATATTCCGTACCAGCCAACATAGTAACATCGATCGTATGGTTCAACAAGAAACCATGGTCTGTCTCAATAGGCTCACCGGTCGAGGCATTATACATCTGGCCGATCAAGAATGTAGCTTCCTTACGAGGATCGTCATCAGAGAACAATTTAACATATTCCGGCTGCGCACAAACACCATTCCAAGCAGAAACACCGTTAGAAAGAGCCAACTGATCTTTGTAGTGCAACGTACGGTTCATCAATTGCCAACGATTATCCTTATCCGTATCCGTCTCTGAGAACGGAGCGGCCAAGATCGCCTCACGAGAACTCTCGTTCGTCAAGGAGAAGTTTGTCTTAAAGTCCGGCTCTAATATATAACCCATCGCCATCACCTTGTCGCAACACTCTGCGGCCATCTGGTAAGCATTGTTACAACTTACACCCCAAGCTTCCGCATTCAAATATAATTTAGCCAACAACGTATAAGCTGCACCTTTCGTAAACTTAGCATAACCATTTTCACGACCCGGACAAGTTTCCGCAATCTCTGTCACTTCTTTAATCAACCAATCAAACACGGCCTGGCGAGGTTGGCAAGCCGGAAGTTCCTTATCCGCATAATCAGTAACCAATGGAATATTGCCCCAATCGTCCATCATCTTGTAAATCCAAAAAGCACGGATACCTCGGATTTCAGATGTATATAGAGACATCTGTTCGTCCGATAAGAAATCAGAAGATTCCACTACCTTCAAGTTGGCATTACAAGTACCGATAGCCTCAGAAGCCGTAGACCATGCTCCCTTGATCACAGAAGTCTGCGAAGTCCATGTGTGCATGTAGATCTCACGATACTGACCACCATCATACCAGTCGCCACCCTTACGGGTAGGAGTAACAGCATCAGATCCCGACATCACATCCAGCGCAATAAAATTTCCATCCGCAGGATAATTCTTCAATGTCTTATACACGGTCCCTACCAACACACTGATCTCCGAATCAGTATAACCGAATGAATCCGCAGGGACATTATCGTATACCGTTTCATCCAAGTTCGTACACGCTGGCATAGAAAAAAGGAGAGCCGTACCAGTCAAGAACGATATTATATTTCTTTTTTTCATAACGAATGCATTTAAAATTAGAATGATAAGTTAACACCAAATGTAAATGAACGAGCCTTCGGCATATAGTTACGCGGTTCGATACCCGGTGACAGACCGGCATCCGTATCGCTAGCCTCGCCACGGAAGAGCTCCACTTCCGGATCCAAACCGGAATAGCTTGTGATTACGAACAAGTTCTGAGCAGCTACATAAATACGGGCTTTGTCTAGCCAATCAATCTTCTTCGTATTGAATGTATAACCAATAGACATATTATCCAAACGGGCGAAAGAGGCATTCTCCAAATAATATGAGCTTACACGCGAATTCTCTCTCAGTAACATCAAGTCATCACCTTTCATAGCGTTAGCTCCGGCTACATAGGTATTATTACCATAAGCGGCACGCGGGTTGTTCAACAACTTGCCACCGATCTGCCCACGTAAGAAGAAGCTGGCATCCCAATTCTTCCAAGTGAAGGTATTGTTCCATCCAAATGTCAAATCCGGCTGGGAATCACCTACGTATGTACGGTCATCGTCCGAGATTTGTCCATCCTTATTGACATCTTCCATAATAAACTTACCGTTTTCATCAATGCCGTTACATTTCAACATAAAGAACTGACCGACCGGATAGCCTTCCTCTACCACATGAGAAGTCACGCCGGAAGCACCGCGGATCCACGGATCACCTACATAAACACGGCTTGTTGAAAACAGGTCGTTAGACAACTTCGTGATCTCATTCTTATTGTGAGACAAATTAATAGAAGTATTCCAGTTAAAGCTCTTGTTTCGGATCACGTCTAAGTTCAACATGACCTCGATACCCTTATTGCTCATATCACCAACGTTGGCAGCGATCTTTTTATACACATACGTTGGAGTCGGTACAGCATAGTCATAAAGCATATCGGAAGTCTTCTTACTATAATATTCTACCGTACCGCCCAAGCGACCGTTAAATAACTGGAAGTCTACACCGATATTAAACATAGCAGTTGATTCCCACTTCAAATCCGGGTTCGGGTTCTGCGTGATACGGAAAGAGGTAGATGTACCACCACCGTTATAATAAGTACCATACGGCTGATACAACTCCAAGCTCTTATAAGGCTTCAAACCATCTTGATTACCTGTCACACCATAACCAGCACGCAACTTCAAGTCGTTCAACCAACTGATATCCTGCATAAAGGCCTCTTGAGAAATACCCCAAGCAGCAGATACAGACGGGAACCATCCCCATTTATGATTAGCACCGAACTTAGAAGAACCATCACGACGCATCGTAGCGGTGATCATATATCGCTCATCGTAGCTATAGTGCGCACGAGCAAAGAAAGAGATCAATTTATAGTCATTCTTGCTGGAAGTCACATTACCGATCTTCAAATCGTTACCAGCTTGGATAGAGTTGGCACCCATAGATGCTACAGAGAACTGTGTTGCCAAAGATTCTTGCGACTGATAACCGTTGGTTTCCCAAGAATAACCCAGCAAAGCGTTCAGTTTATGTTTTTCCTCCGCACCGAAAGACTTGTTATAGTCGGCCGTCCATTCCATCAACTCACGATCCCATACGAAGTTGCGTCTCTTGGCATAGCCATTCGAGCTATCACCCAAAGAGTTTCCAGCACCACCACCTAACGCATTGTCGGGACTTTCCCATTGGCTATAATCGCTAGTATAACGACTCTTATATAAGTTCGCCTTTACGTTCAGGCCCTCAATTACTTCAAACTGCACATCGCCTTGTCCATAGAAATAATTATTTTTGAATAATTTGTAGTTTTCATCTTGGGCTTTCACCATGTTACCTTGGTTATAAGCGTTGTCGTTACCCGTAAAATAAGAGCCATCCTCATTGTAAATCGGAACGACCGGAACATTATTGTAAGCAGCGATGAAATAGTCGGCAAACGTAGCTTGCATATCTGTCAAGGTAGCAGCTCCCGTCAAACCAATACGCAAACGATCATTGATAGCTCGTTGCTGGAATTGGAAGCGGAAACTGTGACGCTTCATCCAGTTATCGCGAGCGATACCCTTACGGTCTAAGTAAGTATAAGACGCACGATAGTTACTTTTGGAAGAACCTCCAGACAATGACAAGGCATGATTCTGAGAAATACCCGTACGTAATAAAGCACCGAACCAATCAGTATCAGCGTTATATTTGTCATATTGCGAGATGTCACTACCCAATTGTTTGTTCACATCACGCCATTCGGAAGCATTCAGCATATCCGGTTTGTTAGCAACCTTATCCATTGTCACATAACCATCATAATTAATCTGAGTCTTAGCTCCCGAACCTCTCTTGGTCGTAATCAAGATAACACCACCTGCGGCACGAGAACCATAGATAGCGGCGGAGGAGGCATCCTTCAATACGGAAATAGACTCGATATCTGAAGGAGAAACCGTAGACATATCACCACCGGGAACACCATCGATAACGATCATAGGACCTTGATCGTTTTGCAAGGTAGAAGTACCACGCAAACGAATCTGAGAGCTACGAGTCACATCACCAGAGCCAGAAGTAATCTGCAAACCAGCCACTTTACCTTGTAGCAAATCTGAAGCATCACGATTAACACCCTTGTTGAAGTTTTCCTCGGAGACATTGGCTACAGATCCGGTAATCTCCTTACGAGTCTGCGTACCATAACCGATCGCAACAACCTCACCCAAATTTACTACGGATGGAGCTAATTTAACGTCCACTTTGTTACGTCCTTTAACACCTTCTTCCAAAGTGTTATAACCAATAAAAGAAAATTGAAGAACGGCTTTTTTCAAGTCGTTAAGCGTTAGAGTGTAATTACCGTCAATATCGGTAATCGTACCATTGGTAGTACCCTTTTCTACAATGTTCGCACCGATGATGGGCTCACCTTGTTCATCTAGAACTTTTCCTTTAACAGCGCCAGATTGGGCAAAAGCCGCTGTCATGCAAAAAGACATCAACACTGAAAGTATCACTACCTTACAGCGTCTGAAAGAATCAAATGTTTTCTTTCGTTGCATAATTACTTAATTTTTAGGTTAACAATCATTGAATTCACAAACACAATTGAGAATTTTCGAGGCAAATATAATAACTTTTTTAAAATTAAACCATGATAATGTAAAAAAACATTACATAAAACCATCCATACTTTGTTTTGATGATTGATTTATTTCACTCTATTGTGTAATACTCATATGGTACCTGATATACCTAGATGCTACCATGCTTGATTTTTTATTACGGAAAAATATTGAATATGTTTGATATTAACAAAGTATACGTAGCATGATTCTAAACCATGGTACTAGATGAACCATAGTACTAGATGAACTTGGTGAACCCATCATCGGTGCGAACATCGTAGAAAAGGGAACTACCAATGGTACTATCACTGACATGGACGGTAACTACAGCCTTACCGTAAATGATTTAAAAAAGGCTGTTCTTCAAGCATCCTTTATTGGTTATAACACGATCGAAGAGAGTGTTAAAGGACGTAGCACGGTAGAGATTAAGTTATCTCCATCCGTAGTAAACTTAGGAGAGGTCGTGGCGATCGGTTACGGTACGCAGACCCGTAGGGAGATCACAGGATCCGTGGCGAACGTATCCGAAGAAAGTTTTAACAAAGGTATCACACGTGACGCTTCCGACTTGTTGCAAGGCAAGGTAGCTGGTTTGACGATCACTTCCGGCTCCGGTGATGTGACGCGTGGATCTACGATGCGTTTGCGTGGTACATCCACGTTGCAGAACGACCAAGGTCCGTTAATCGTTATCGATGGTATTCCCGGTGGTGATATGTCGACGGTAGCTCCTTCCGATATCGAGTCTATCTCCGTCTTGAAAGATGCCTCCTCCGCCGCTATCTACGGCTCTCGTGCCGCTGGTGGTGTAGTATTGATTACGACCAAGAGAGGTTCTGGCTCCAAGACACAAATCAGCTATGATGGTTATGTTGCCTTTGATCAGATGGCCAATAAGCCCGATTTAATGAATGCGGACGAATGGAGAGGTTACGCAAATAGCAAAGGTCTAGACTATAGCGTATACGACCAATATGGTGCCGACACAGATTGGTTTGATGAACTGACTCGTACCGGAGTTTCTCAGAACCATTCAATCTCTTTGTCTGGTGGTGGTTCTAAGAACAACTATCGTGCGTCCTATACCTATTTGGATCGAAATGGTATCATGCGCGATAACGATATGCAACGCCATAGCTTCCGCTTCCAGTTCCAGCAGCGTGCGATCAATGACCGTTTGCGTATTGGTTTGGCTGGATCTGCTACCTTGACAGACTCACATGTTCCGAATGGTGACAACTTCGTGTTGGCATACAGCATGTTGCCTGTTTACCCAGTTTATAACGCTGATGGTTCTTACTTCACGAAAGTTAATGCGGAGTATGACCAAGGTAATCCTGTTCAAAACCAAAATCTGAACGAGCGAAAAAACAGCAACGTTTATTTTTATGGTGCCGGTGATATCCAATTTGAGATTATCAACGGATTGAACATCAAGGCAAATTTATATAAGAGCCGTTTCTCTAATGAGTATAGCCGCTATGACGACTCTCGTACGACGGTCGGACAGGGTAATAATGGCTTTGCGCAAAAACGTAATCGGGCATGGGATCGTAACTTGATGGAGTGGACTTTGGACTACAATAAGTCTTTTGGTGCGGACGAAAAACATAAATTGAATGCGATTCTCGGTTACTCTTGGGAGGATAACACATATTCTTATTTCTTCGCTCAAAACCGCAACTTTTTGATCAACGATTTGTCATATAACGCTTTGCAATCCGGAGCCGGATTAAAGACAGGCGACGTTGAGTCTGGTAAGAACTACTACAAATTGATCTCTATGTTCGCCCGCGCTCACTATAGCTATGACGAGCGTTATATGATTACGGCTACCGTCCGTCGAGATGGTTCCTCTAAGTTCGGTGCGAATCATAAATGGGGTACGTTCCCCTCTGTTTCCGCAGCTTGGGGTATCTCACAAGAGGCATTCATGCAAGACGTAAACTGGATCAATGACTTGAAGTTACGTGCGGGCTACGGTGTTACCGGTAACCAAGATGGTTTACAGCCGTATAAGAGCATGGAGCTTTATGGCATGTCCGGTATCTATTATGACAATGGTAATTGGGCTACATCTTATAAGATTTCCCAGAATGCCAACCCGGATTTGAAATGGGAGTCTACGGCTATGTTAAACATCGGTTTAGATTTCTCTTTGTTCAATGGCCGTTTAGGTGGTACAATCGAATGGTATGACAAACGTACATCAGACATGCTTTATACTTACAAGGTTCCGACTCCTCCGTATGTTTACGACCGTATGCAAGCCAATGTAGGTGATATGAAAAATACAGGTATCGAGGTTTTGTTAAACTTAGATGTGATCCGTAACAAGACATTCAACTGGAATATGTCATTGAACTTGTCCCACAATAAGAATGAAATCACGAAGTTGTCAAGCGATCTTTATACGACAGACCGTATTTATACAGGCGATCCATGGATCCGTGGTGCTTCCGGCGTAACTTCTCACGTAGTAGAGGAAGGCCGTCCCGTAGGACAATTCTTCATGCTGGAATGTACGGGTATCAAGGACGGAAAATATATCATTACGGATTTGAACGGTGATGGTGAGATCTCGGACGATGACCGCACATACGTAGGAGACGCACAACCAGACTTGACATTTGGATGGCAAAATAATTTCACTTGGAAGAACTGGGATTTCAGCTTCTTCTTCCGTGGAACGATCGGCAACAAGGTATTGAACAACCCGCGTGCGGCTTATGCGAATAATACGTACTTGATCGGTACAAACGCATTAGATGATGAATTGACTTATACGATGAAAGAATCTTCTCGCGTATGTTCTTATTATTTGGAGAATGGTTCGTTCATCCGTTTGGATAACTTGGCCTTAGGTTACACCTTCGATACGAAGAAGATTAATTGGTTGGATAAAGCTCGTCTTTATTTCGCCGCTCAGAACTTATTCGTAATTACTGGATACAAAGGTTTAGACCCAGAGGTTGAATTGTTCCGTGGTGAATCTTCCGATACGGATGCTGGTTTGTCTCCGGGTATTGAGCCTCGTCAATTCTTCCCGAAGGCACGTACCTTCACATTGGGTGTTAATTTAACTTTCTAAATTAAATCGTTATTAATTATGAATAAAAAATCAATTATATCATTATTTACTGGTGCTGCACTAATGTTTTCCATGCCCTCCTGTACGGATTTGGATGAAACGGTGTATGATAAGATTCCAGCAGAAAACTTCGGTAAAACCGATGGTGAAATCAATTCGATCATTGGCCCTGCATACAATACATTTAAAAGATATTTCTCTGACGCATGTATTGCTTTATCGGAATGCTCAGGAGATATGGCGGTCGTACCTACCCGTAAAGGTGGTGACTGGTATGATGGTGGTCAGTATCGTGAGTTACACATGCACGCATGGACTGCGAATACCTCAGCCGTGAAAAACGCATGGTCAAGATCTACGGAAGCGATCTCTGCTTGTAACTTAATTTACGAGACTATTAGTACTTCCGCATTGGAAGAATCCGTAAAAGCTAGAGCGTTAGCGGAAATCCGCGGTGTACGTGCGTTCTGGATTTATTACCTGATGGATAATTGGGGAAATGTTCCATTGAGTATAGATTACAATGACACAGAACTGCCCACTTGCAAAACAAGGAAGGAAGTTTATGATTGGTTGGTTAAAGAGGTAAACGAGATCAAGGACTTGCTTCGTGAAGATGTTTCTGACGCTAGTTATGGAAAATTCACGAAAGGTGCCGCTTATACCTTATTGGCAAAGTTGTACCTAAACGCAGAGGCTTGGGGCGTAGACTCTCCTCGATATAAAGAGGCCGCTGACGCTTGTGATGTCGTGATGGGGCTTCCTTATATATTAGAGGCTAACTGGAAAACAAATTTCCAAGTAAATAACCAACAATCAAGAGAAGCTATCTTGGCTTGCTGCTTTAGTGCGAACGATACGGAATGGCAAAATCAATTACATTACCGTACTTTGCACTATAAAGATAATATACCTCTTGGAGCTACTTTCAGCGCATGGAACGGTATTTGCGCACAGCCGGATTATGTATTGCTATTCGACAAGGAAGATCCTCGCTATGAAGGCTCTTTCTTAGTAGGTCCAAGTATCGACCCTGCTACTGGGAAAGTGTTGATCACGGCACACGACCGTCCTTTGATACACACTCCGGAAGTTACAGTTATCCCCGGAACGGAACGTGATGGTACGATTTGGGGTGACGTGAACCAAGAAGACGGCGCTCGTTGTAACAAATGGACTTTCGATAAGTCCTTAACTAATGCGATGGAGAATGATTTCCATATCTTCCGTCTGGCTGATGTATATTTGATGAAAGCAGAGTGTTTGATACGCACAGGAGGCAACAATGCGGAGGCTACACGTTTGGTCAATGCGGTCCGCAAACGTGCTTACGGTAACTCTAACCACAATTACGCATCCGTAGATCTAGAAAAGATCGCCTTAGAACGTAAGTTCGAGTTGGCATGGGAATGCCACGCACGTCAAGACAATATTCGCTTTGGAACTTTCCAAAACGCTCGTTGGCTGAAATCTGAAACGAAAGGGAAAGACTACATGAATATCTTCCCGATCTCTCAAGACGCATGGCAAACGAACCAGAACTTAAAACAGAACCCGGGTTATCCCGCATTCTAAAATATTCTATGGGCTAGATGAGACTTTTTAGGTTTCGTCTAGCCCTTTTTGTATAATCTTAAAATAATACGAACATGAAGAAGTATTTGATTTTACTTGCGATGTTACTCGTCGCCGTTGCGAACTATGCGGAAAAGCCCGCTAATTATGTGGAAGCCTCCCAAGAAGCGTATAGAGCTTCTGACCCTCTGATGCTAGAAGGATATTTTACAGGTGATACTTTCTCCGGGCAGATTGAGTTGATGACCGCAAACCAGATTCCCGGATACAATACACCCACAAGGCTTACAATTGTCGTAAGTAATCCCGTATTATCTTCCTATAATTGGTCTGTCTCCGGTAATGGTATATCATCTTATATCTCTGATAGCCATTTATGTGAAATATTCTTCAAGACAGGAGGATCACGTGGCTGTACGGTTACTCTATCAGGTCCTCTTGCGTCTACCGGTCAACAGGTGACAAAGGTTTTCGGATTCTATTGATGTTGAAAGTGAAGACATTCTTAGAAAGTAATGCCCCGTCACCAACTTATTCGTAAGTCTGTGACGGGGCGTTGCTTGTTTTGTATCTTCTATTATTCTATTGGATATTTGTCAATACCATAGACCTTTTTTATATGAGGATCAATGTAGTAGATTCTTTGCCTCTTCTTGTCCCCCGATCTTGAATATTGCGCTCTTACCTACTAGGCGTTTGAAAGAATGAACGTGTGCCCAAATGCTTATGGGCATTAGGGGAGCGTTACAGTATGTCCGATACCCTATCTGTCAGGAACTACCGCTCCATCCTCTCCTTCTCCTTTATCAACCCATTCCGATACGCATAAAGCAGTTTCTCCAAGTCCTTGATCTGGCTTTGAAGATCCGCACCCTTATCCGTATCTTTCACCATCTGGCGATGGGAGCTTAATTCTACCACGATCGTGGTGGATTTGATATCCAAGCCTTCCTCGATCGCTTTCGCCCGGGATTCGAAGGGTTCGTGTTGCACAAGCTGGAAACCACGGGAGTGATATACTAATGTATAGCCCGCGATACCGGTTTCCAAATGATACGGACGGGAGAAACCGCCATCGATTACCAACATCTTGCCATTCGCCTTAATGGGATTCTCACCTTGATTGGAACGGACAGGGACATGTCCGTTGATGATATGCCGATGCATACCGGTCACCCCAAACTCATCCAATATCTTATCACAAATTTCCTCTTGCTCTCGTAACGTATAATAAGCGCCTTTTTCCTCCTTATGAGTCTCGGCCTCTTCGATAAAGGCACGCTCGAAAGTAGCCATCTTGCTTTTATCGAATAACGGGGAGTCCTTGCCGCCCCAAAGATACCAGATATAATCATGCGCATATTCCACTTCTTCCTGTTCCCCGGTCTTGAAATAAGCCGTACGGATCAGTTGGTCTACACGGTCCAACAAAGCACGGCCCTTATAATCCTGCCCCAAGATACGTACTGACTTAAATGTACCATCCGGATTCATCGGGATAGAGGCATGAAACAGTAAATTGGAATTACAAACCTGATACATTCCCCCATGCCGGAAGAAACAACGCATATGCTTTTTCATCTTCTCGCTGCTCTCAAAAGAATGCAATATCTTTCGGATCAAATCCTCTTCCTCAATAGAAAGACGATACGGATCTTTCGGGTCTAAAGTAGGCCAGTTAGTATCTTTAAGCGTATAATCCTTTCCATCGATATGAACCACTCCCCGCTTCAGATCGATATGGTGCAACAACATCCGGTCATCCATCTCAAACTCCGGACGACGGCGGATGATCTCACCCTCCAGCTTGAACTGGATGATGGTGATCGCCTTGTGCATCTGGGCGATCAAACGGGTGGTCTTCTCATCCATTGCATTATCGGCGAACTTTGTTTTCGGCATGAATAACGCGCAAGGATCATCCCCATACGCCTCCATCGCGAAAGTGGCCAACGGCAAAAGATTGATACCATATCCATCTTCTAAGGTAGCCATATTACCAAAGCGTAAACACATACGAATCACGTTGGCTATACTTACCAAATTACCGGAAGCGGCTCCCATCCATAAGATATCATGATTACCCCATTGAACATCGAAATTATGGTAATCGCAAAGGATATCCATGATCAGATGAGCGCCCGGACCCCGATCGTAAATATCGCCGATGATATGTAACAGGTCGATTGTCAACCGTTGGATCAAGTTACACATAGCGATAATGAAATCGTCCGCACGTCCCGTGGAGATGATCGTACAAATAATCTGATCCACATAAGCGGATTTATTCGGCTCTACGGAAGACTCGTGCAATAACTCCTGAATAATATAGGAGAACTCCTTGGGTAAAGCCTTACGTACTTTCGAACGGGTGTATTTGGAGGACACGTTCCGGCAAACACGTACCAATTGATTCAAGGTAACTTGATACCAATCTTCCAGATCTTGCTCTTGGCTCTTGATCAGTTCCAGCTTATCCTCCGGATAATAAATCAAGGAACAAAGCTCCTTCTTCTCGGATTCCCGGAGCGTATTACTGAAAATCTCGTTCACCTTGCGCTTTACGGCACCGGAAGCGTTTCGCAGCACATGGCTAAAGGCTTGATCCTCGCCATGTAAATCACTCAAGAAGTGCTCCGTACCCTTCGGTAGGTTCAAGATCGCCTCCAGATTAATGATCTCCGTACTGGCATCCGCGATCGTCGGGAAACTCCGTGCCAACAATTGCAAATACCGTAAATCGTTTTGTACAGATTCGGCTATAATATCTTTTGTCATCTTATCTCTTATTTATACGCGAATATAAATAGATCCGGTCATTTAAACCGAACCTGCTCCGGTTTATTTTTCTCGGCTACTTGCTGGATCTCATAGGGGCTGACCTCTACGGCGCCTTTCGTCAATTCCGGAATATTGTAGGAATACAACTGATAGTCATACTTATCCGGATCTTCTTGAGGCAATAAGAACGGTTTCGAAGGCTTACCGTCTTTCCCTATATAACAAATATAAGGTAAAGTATATAAACCGTTATCCCGGCGGCTACTAAATACGACCCAATCACTATTACTACTCCAAGAATGATAGCTATCCGTATCCGGGCTATTCAACGCAGACATATCCATCGCTGTCCGATTCTCCAAATCCATCATCCGGATCTCCGCATCCGGGTGCCAAATAGGGAACTGCCCATAAGCGGTTTCCGTGTACATCAGGAAACGCCCATCGGGAGAGATACGGGGAAATGTATAGCTCAAGCTATCCGCATGTACCAACGTATCGATCGGGAAGCTGATCTCGCCACGATCCGGATCAAACGCCACACGGCAGAGATTATAACGTACCTTATCATAATTCTCCGGCATCTTCTGGGCCGGGGCCGTACAGAAATAAAGCCATTTACCATCCGGAGAGAACGCGGGGAAAGTCTCGAATGCATCTTTTGTGATCAATGAGGCTTTCGAAAGGATTTCTTTGTTTTTCACGTCATACACCACCACATCGGACTCCAAGTCGAACACTTCCATCTTTTTCTCTTTCACGGAATGGAAAAACTGTTTGATATCATTTACCGATGTGGTGATATAGCGCCCGGAAGGATGCCAGAAAGGATACGTCATATTACTGATCGTCCCATTCGTTTTCGTATTCAATTTACTGATTTTCTTGTCTTGGACAATATAAGTTCCCCCATTCGCCGCACGCATATGGAACATCATCTGCCCCGGATCTCCCATACAGAACGAATGGTAGTTCATACAATTATAGCCAGTCATATCGTTACGGATAATCGGCTGTTCGTCAAACGACTCCAAATTCCGCTGATAAATACCCACAATATGCCATTTCTCGTATCCCGGCTCTATCAAACGGTATACTAAATGAGAGTCGATCGCTTGATCACTGATATAGACAGAGAATGGTGCCCATTTAGTCCACTCATCACCTATCTTCGTGGCGATCGTAACAAAAAAGGCTTTTCCACGGTTCGCACGTGTCAAGCGAATCCAATCCTTCATCTTAAAACGGATCGTATTTGTCCCATGATATTCAAATACTTCCGACTCACTACCTTCTATTTTCGCATAGCATTCATCCGCTGGTACATTGATCCGGAAATTCAACGGAGCTATATTATAAGGTATAGTCGTCCCTTTATAATCCGGAAAAATAGGAGGCGGGGACATACGTTCGTTCGTGACATTCGTAATGCCTTCCGGATGCAAGGACCAAAAGCCTAAATATACGACTATAGTGAGAACTTGTATTATTAGATATCCGATCACAAAATTTCGGACGATCTTTCTTTTCTTTGTATTATCCATGTATTATTGTCGTTTAGGAGTCGGGATAAATTGAGCGTAATAATAATAGGTATCACCAAACTGTTGCTTCAAGGCTGCCGGCGGCATAGAGCGTGCCACTTTCATGAATTGCAGGAAGCGATTCTGCACCTCCTGACTGATCGGGAAGCTCCGGAACGCCTCCGGATCTTTCTGTACGGCCGCGAAGAACAAGCAAATAGCTTCTTGATAAAGCACCGGGAATGCCTCACCCCGTTCTTTCATCAATTCCATATAATGCATAAAAGTCATCAAATCCTTATAAACCAAAAGATATCCCATCCCATATTCGAAAGCCGGACGGTTATCGGCATGATCATCGATCAAAAAAGCCAATGCGTTCGGAAAGATCAAGGTCAGGTCCAAAGGATTATCGGTAATCGGAAGCATCGCCCGTTTTGCCGCTATCCAATCTTCCGACGCACAAGCCACGGAGTCCAATAATGGACGTTGAGCGGTTGCCCAATCCCGGTAATGCGGGTTCGATTCCAGTATCTTGATATATTTCTCCGCCGCACGATATTCGCCGGTTACCAGATAAGTCTCCACCAAACGCTTCATCAAACGAGGTTGCACGCAACGTTGTGAACTTAATACCCCCACAAAGGCGAAACGTTGGGCGGCGTTCACTTGCCCGACTTGCCAAGCGACCTCACTCGCCTCGATCAACCCCATCCGGCTTTTCGGATCGTGCGGAATAAAACCACCCTCACCGATCTGGGGGAAACGCATCAAATCGGAAGTAAAACGTCCGGTTTTCGACAAAGCCAAATTCAGATAAATCAAGGCATCCATATCCCGCACAGAATGCGCACGAGCGTGCGAGACAATCTTCTGCCATTCTCCCAGCCGTGCATAGTAATCATACCGATAGGCCTGCTCCATCGGATCTTTCTTATAGAGAATCCCGGCGACCATCGCTATCAAAAGAAAAACGTAAGAAACGATTCGTTTCCAAGATTCCTTACGGATGAAAACCCGGCTCCTTACATAATAAAGAATGAAAGCGATCAAAGGATACGCAAGCATGATATATCCTAAAGAATTAGGTATCGGATATTCGGGATGGCATAGATGTTTGCTGAAAAAAGCTTCCCGCATCGGAAGAATATAAACCGTACGCATGGCGATCAACGGTAGCAAACCTCCCCAAGCGATAGCGATAATGGCTACTCCAAAACGAGCCTTATCCTCTTTAGCACAACACTCATAAACCGCGATCAATAAGGCCAACAATAAATTAGCGGGTGCCGCAAAAAAATAAGAGCCCCCCAAAAACAAGAAGCCAAAGAGATAACGAAGCCAATCAATCTTGATTGAAGTATACAAATACGCAAGAACCTGCACGAAAGCGAGCATCGTCAACAAGGCGATTGACTCCTGCGGATAGATCCAAATTAAAAAAGAGGGAAGAATAGCCGCCAACATAGAGGCACGAACCCCACAAGCTTTTAAGTAAAGGAAAAAACAGCCGGAGATCAGCCCTAATAATAAAGCGATCACTACCGAAGCTCCATTAGGATGGATAAACGCAAGCGATAAGAACTCAGTCACATATTCATTCAATCCACCCGGTTCGGCCAATCGATCTTGGAAATAACTACCGGCAGTCTGAAACATCATATACTGCTCCAGAAAACGATACCAATACCGAAAATTCAACTCTATGAATAGGAAACTACCTATAATAAAAAGGAATAGTATAATGGTATTATTGTTAACAAATAGTCTATTCTTCATTCTCCAACTGTTTTTCGGATCGTAAAGATAGAAAGTATATAGAAGACGGCAAAAGAAAAGGTTTAATTATTATATTGAACACGGAATACACGAAACACACGGACTGATACTATATACCTCAGTGTATCGCTGTGTGTTCCGTGTTCAATCCTGTACTTACATCTGCTGCTCGCCGCCGCCAGAGCCGCCGCTCTTCACATCATCGTTATTGATACCGCGTTTTACTTTCTTGATAGCATCTTTCAAGGTACCGAAACGATAGGATACGCTAACTTGTAACATGCGCATCGTTCGGTAATTGGTCTCACGGCGGAAGAACGTATCGTCTGAAGAAGTGTTTTCCATCTTCATTCGTTTCCAGAACGGGTTCTGGAAAGACAACTGAACCGAGAGCTTTTTCTTCAAGAAATCCTTATTTACGGAGATTCCCGTAAAATAGAATGGAGAACGTTTACCCTGCAACTGAATCCAAGGAGAGAAATATCCTCCATGCAAGTTCAAGCGAAAATCCATCGGGAAATTAAACTGCGTACCGGCGAATATACGACCGCTGAAACCACTGTTCGCCATATCATTCATATCGCTCTTCAAATCCGTATAATCCACACCTCCATTCATATAAATACGGAACAAAGGAACCGGGTTCCAATTTGCGTATACGAACAAGCCCGTAGATTGTTTCTTTCCTATATTACCATAAGTAGTCTGGAAAATACCCGGGTTCTTCGGATCGATAAAGGTATATTGCTCGATCGAATTATTCACGAACGTATAAGTAGCGCTCGCGTTAATGCTGAATTTCTGGGCGAACATACTATAGTTCAAGTTAATATTATTACTTTTCTCAGAGTCCAGATTTGGGTTACCGAAGGATATATTCTGCGGGTCCGCATTGTTTACATAAGGATTCAAATACCAGATACCCGGACGCTGGATACGCATATTATATCCCAAGCGAAGCTGTTGCGCCATGCTCAGTTGATAAGAGATCGTAGCGTTTGGCACCACGTCGAAATAATGGGTGTCAAAATTCATATCGGGAGCCATCTCGTATTTCACATCCAAAGAAGTTCCTTCCGCACGGACACCCGCTTTCACGCCAAACTTATCAAACTTCATCGAATAGCCCAGATAAGCGGAATAGATATGTTGGGTATGACGGAAATGGCTATCCTTGGAAGTAACATCTTCCCATATATTCAGCGAATCGTTGAAAGCGGTACGATCTGTATTACTCCGGCTCTGGCGGAATATGTATTTCGCGCCAACCTCCAAGGTCTGGTCCTTCCATGTAGGAGTCGTATAATCCACCTGTCCGGTGTGCTCATTCGTAGAAGCCTTATTGATATTATTTTGCGGATAGCCGAGCCAAGGATTGTAATTCACGACATTCTCTAATTCCGTATAATCCTTACTATCATTCGGAGAATGGCTGAAACGGTAAGAGACCGTCAGCAACTCATCTTTCTTATGGGTAGAGTGCTGGTAATCCACGTTCACGTCCGTAGAACCAAATGTCTCTGTCGTTTCCGAGTTACGGTTATAACTGTAGACCGGATTATGATTAATATCCTGCATATTCACGTTATACTCCGAGAAACTTTTCATCTCGCCACGGAATAAGTTCGCGCCAACGGTCAATAGATTCAAAGAGTCGATCTCATAACTTCCCTCCAAATAACCGAATTGGAACGGTCCACGGCTCTTTCTACGTCCATTTTGTGTCAAGAAGTGTTCCCCGTCATTTTGCAAATCTTCCCGTACGGAGTTAGCGTCATTCCATGGGTCCCGCTCCCGATTATAGTTATAGTTGGCGGTAAGTCCTAATTTTCCGGCTTTTAGAGATACATAACCACCACCGCCTACACGCCCCAACGAACTACCGTTCACACGAACCGTACCAGTATATCCTTGTAGAGCATTTTTCGTTGTAATGATATTAATAATACCACCGATACCCTCGGCGTCATACTTAGCGCCCGGGTCTGTGATCACCTCTATGTTTTTCACGGAATTGGCCGGCATACTCTTTAATACCTCAGCAGGATTATTACTCAACAGGTTAGAGGGTTTACCATTCATGTAGATCTTGAAGTTCGTGGAACCTTTCAATTGGATTTGGTCATCTCCATCCACGGTTACCATCGGCACTTTGCGCAACATATCCAACGTATTGTTGGTCTGTGCCTCGGGGTCATCTTCCAAGCTATAGGTAAGTTTATCAATCTCAGCTTTCACCAAAGGTTTCTGCGCCGTAACCGTCACTTCCCCCAGCCGCTGGTTATCCTCCTGCATATATAACTTACCCAAATCCAAGTTCCTCTGTTTATCCGAGATCGTAAATATTTTCTCGGCAGGAGTTTTTCCTATAGATTGCATAGAGATGATATATTTGCCGGCGCTACTCAATGGCGCCTGAAACTTACCATCCACATCACACGCTAAAAGCTTGACCGGTTTCTCGGGGGTCTTCGCAAAAGCAATTCTCAACGTCGCATAGGGTACGGACTCATTGCTTAGCGAGTCCAACACTTGTCCCTTGATAGAATAAGAACCTGTCTTGTCCGCTTGCGCATACAGAGGAAGCGCAAAGAACAGTACCCAAAATAAGGCAAACAATTTTTCTTTCATACGTTCATCATCTATTACATAATACTATACTTATCTCTCAACTTTTTGTACTAAATCACACTGTTTACGATTGATTCGTACAAATAAAGACATTAATATACGTTCGTAAGCATTTTTTCCTCACAAAAAGTCTGAAAAAACTTTATTTTCATACAAAGACGAGCTTTGATACCGATAAGTTGCATATTTCCTCATCTATATCCTTTATGAACCGCTCTCCAAAGCTTTTACATCATCGTTCCTTATACCACGTTTCACCTTCTTGATAGCGTCTTTCAAATTACCGAAACGATAGGAGATGCCGATACCAAATGTACGCATCGGAGAATAGCTGATATCTTGCCTATGGAAAGTATCGTCGTAGATCGTAGCCTCCATTTTCCTGCGTTTCCAAAACATATCGTAAAAATAGAGGGATACGGACAGTTTCTTCTTCAAAAAATCCCTGCTCACATAGACTGTAGCGAAATTCAACGGCGAACGCCTCCCTTGCAGCTGTATCGCCGAAGAGATAAAGCCTCCATTCAGATTCAACCGGATATCGAGTGGTAAGTTAAACTGAGCCCCGGCGAAGACACGCCCGCTAAAGCCACTGTTCGCCATGTCATTCTTTTCGCTCCTCAAATCCGTATAGCTCAAGCTTCCATTCAAGTTAACGCGGAACAGGGGGATCGGATTCCAACTACCGTAAACAAAAAGGCCAGTAGTCTGCCTCTTCCCGATATTCCCGTAAGTAGTCCGGAAAATTCCTGGATCCGCCGGATCGATAAACGTATACCGCTCGATTGAGTTATCTATAAATGTATAAGAGATACTTGTATTGAAACTGAACTTTTGGGCGAATATACTATAATTCAGGTTCACACCGTTACTCTTCTCCGAATCCAAGTTCGGGTTACCATAAGAGATGTTCTGCGGATCCGCATTGCTCACATACGGATTCAGGTACCAGATACCCGGTCGTTGGATACGCATATTATATCCCAGACGAAGCTGCTGGCTCATACTAAGCTGGTACGATACGACAGCGCTTGGCACCACGTCGAAGTAATCGTTCCCGAAATTCATATCCGGTGCCAGCTCATACCTCACTTTCAAGGAAGTCCCTTCTGCCCGCGCACCAGCTTTCACCCCGAATTTTCCAAATTTCATCGTATATCCCAGATAGCCGGAATAGATCTGTTGCGAATGATCGAAATGGCTATCCGCGGGAGTCGCCTCCTCCCACATTTGCGATGTCTGGTTGAAGGCCTTACGATCCGTATTACTCCGGCTCTGACGGTAGATATACTTTATGCCCGCTTCCAAGCTCTGATCTTTCCAAGTAGGTGTAGTATAGTCAAACTGCCCGGTATGCTCGTTCGTCGATGCCTTATTGATATTATTTTGCGGATAGCCCAACCACGGCTCGTAGTTACGAATATCCGTCAACTCCGTATAATCCTCGTTATCGTTCGGGGAACGACTGAAACGGTACGAGAGAGTGAGTAGTTCGTCTTTCTTGCGCGTGGAACGCTGATAATCCACATTCATGTCAGCTGAGCCGGACTTGCGGCTCGATTCCGAATTACGGTTATAACTATAAACGGGGTTCCGGTCGGCATCCAGCATCTTCACCGCATATTCCAAGACGCTCCTCGTGGTTCCGAGGTACAGACCAATCCCTACAGTCAATAAGTTCAACGAATCGATCTCATAACTACCTTCCAGATTCCCGAAATGATAAGGGGCTCTCGATTTACTACGTCCCACCTGATTCAGATAATGTTCTTCCTTATTATTCAGATCCTCACGCATGGAAGAAGCATCGTTCCAAGGCGTATTGTCACGGTCACAGTTGTAATTGGCAGACAATCCGAACTTGCCGGCTTTCAGCGACAGATAGCCGCTCCCGAAGATACGCCCATTGGTGATGGTGTTCAAACTTACCGATCCCGTATAACCCTGCAAGGTGTTTTTCACCATGATGATATTGATAATCCCCCCAATTCCCTCGGCATCATACTTCACACCCGGCTCCGTGATAACCTCGATGTTCTTCACCGAGCTTGCCGGCATGCTTTTCAATACTACCGACGGATTATTGCTTAACAAATTCGATGGCTTACCGTTCATGTAAACCTTAAAATTTGAAGCCCCCTTCAACTCAATCTTATCCTCACCGTCCACGGTAACCATCGGGACCTTACGAAGCATTTCAAGCGTATTATTGGTCTGAGCCTCAGGATCATCCTCCAGACAGTAAATGATCCTGTCGATCTCTGCTTTCACCAAAGGTTTCTGCGCCGTGACCGTAACCTCTTCCAAACGCAGGTTATTATCCTGCATAAACAGCACGCCGAGATCCATGACTTTCCGTTCATCCGAAAGGGTGAATACCTTCTCTGCCGGAGCCTTCCCGATAGATTGCATAACGATAATATACGTTCCGATGTTATTCAGCGGAGTCTGGAACTTCCCATCTATATCACACGCCAACAGCTTGATTGGCTTCTCCGGTGTACTTGCCAAAGCGATTCTCAATGTGGCATACGGTACGGATTCATTTGTCAGTGAATCCAGCACCTGGCCTTTAACCGTAAAAGAAGCGGCTTTATCCATTTGCGCATACAGCGGAAGCGCAAGGAACAGTACCATAAATAAGGTTAACAACTTTTCTCCCATACATGCGTCACTTATTACAAAACACAATATATTCCACTCATAACACTGCGTTTACGATTTATTCGTACAAATAAAAACATTATAAACATTCGTTGGCTATTATTTCTCACAAAAAGTCTAAAAAAAGAAATATATCATTATTTTTGCACATCTAATTTTCTAAATAACAACATTATGAGAACTATTTTTTGTGTATTAGCCACTTTGATGTTAGGCATAGCCGGTATGCAGGCCCAGAGTTTAAAAGCCATTAAGTTGAATGCTCCCGACAAGACCCGAGGCGCTTCGGTGATGAAAGCCTTGGCAGATCGTCATTCCGAGCGTGAGTTCGCCAACAAGAAACTCAGCCAACAAGATCTTTCCGATTTGATATGGGCCGCTATCGGTATCAACCGGGAGGATGGGAAACGTACCGCCGCTTCCGCTTTGAACAAGCAAGACATAGATGTCTATGTACTTATGGAAGAGGGCGCTTATTTGTATGATCCAAAGGCCCACCAACTAAACCCGGTAGTGGAAGGTGACCATCGTCCGTTAATCGGTGGCAAGCAAACCTCCGTGAACTCTGCCCCTGTTTGCCTGTTGATGGTTTCTGATATTTCTAAGTTCGGCAACGTGGGCACACCGCAAATGCGCGAGCGCTTTGGAGCGTTAGACGCAGGATTGGTCTCTCAAAACATCGCCTTGTTCTGTTCCGGATGTGGTTTGGTTACGGTTCCCCGTGGCAGCATGGAGGCGGATGCGTTGAAGAAGGTATTAAAGCTATCCGACTCCCAAATCCCGATGATCAATCATCCGGTAGGTTATGCGAAATAATAGGATTATACTCGTAGGCTCACGAGAATAATCTTGTGGGCTTACGAGGATTCCTCACCGTGTTGCTGGGTGAAAAAGTGAGCATCATTGAATTACTCGAGAGCGAAGGTAATCAACTCACCACCGACGATAAGTTCAACAGGGTAGACATCAAGGCCAGAAACCATATATTTACGTCCTTAAGAATACGGTCTTACAGCACAACTTAGGGGCGTAAATATACAAGCCAAGCGATCAAGGCCAGCAGAACGAATATGATCACCAAGATCGTATTCCCCCACCGGATCAAAAAAGAAGGCATCTCGCCAATCATGTTACGTACCTTCTCGCTACGCAATTCGATACGATCCTTTTCCAAATCCGCTTTTTTCTTCATCTCATTATACGTTGCCATATATTTAGTTTCCTAGTTCCAATTGATTCTTCACTAAGTTGTAATAGGCCCCATTACGTTTGATTAGCTCCTCATGTGAACCTACTTCCACGATACGGCCTCTATCCAGCACCACGATTTGATCGGCATTGCGTACGGTACTTAATCGATGGGCGACGATTATTACTGTCTTACCCCGGTAAAAGTCCGTCAGATTCTCCACTATGGCACGTTCATTGTTGGCATCTAACGAATTCGTCGCCTCATCGAAAAAGAGATAAGAAGGGTTCTTATAAACCGCACGGGCAATTAAGATCCGCTGACGCTGGCCTTGGCTTACGCCTTGACCATCCGGACCTATCACCGTATTATATTTTAAGGGTAAGCGCTCGATAAATTCCTCTATATTGGCGATACGAGCTGCCAATAATAAGCGAGATTTATCAATCTCACCGTCATCCACGGCAATATTGCGTGCGATCGATTCAGAGAACAGATAACCGTCTTGCATCACCGCACCGCATTGGTCACGCCACCATAAAAGGCTGAAAGATCGCAAATCATCTCCACCCACTCGGATATCGCCTTCTACCGGATTATAGTAGCCCAATAATAACTTGATCAAGGTTGTTTTCCCGCTACCACTTGTTCCTACAATCGCCGTAATCTTGCCTCGAGGTATTTTAAGGTTTATCCGCTCCAAGACTTTCGGCGAATGGATGCCCTCATATTGAAACGTCACGTTACGAATCTCAATGTCCCTATCGCTTCCGTTAAAACCGGTTATCATACGTTCCGGCGTCTCCTCTTCTTCCCGATCATGGATCCCGCTCATCCGTTCCAGACTAATCTTCACGTCTTGCCAACTATAAAGAAACTGCACGAACTGTTCCACCGGAGCGTTCAACTGCCCGATAATATACTGTATAGCCAACATCATACCCAACGACAGGCTACCCCCGATCACAGCCGTAGCGGCAATCACCGTAATCACGATATTCTTTACCTCATTAATCAAGATACTGCCGGCCTCCTGACTCTGTTGCAGCCGCATCGATTCGATGTTCGTCCGGAACAAGTCCGCTTGTATATCCTCCCATTCCCAACGGCGGCGGCGCTCACAATGCTGGAGCTTGATCTCTTGCATACCATTCAATAACTGCATGGTTTTCGATTGATTACGGGCCCGTTGCTCAAAATAAGTATAGTCCAGCAAACGGCGTTTTTTAAGGAAGAATGTCACCCATACGGCATATAAAGCGCTACCTAGTACGAAAATAAAGAATATCAATCGATTATAATAAAGTAATACCCCACCGAACACCACAAAGCTGAAAGCGGAGAAAAGCACCGTCAATGTCTGCGCCGTCAAGAAACGTTCCACACGCTCATGATCATGGATGCGTTGCAAGAGATCGCCCGTCATCTTCGTATCGAAAAACGACATGGGTAATCGCATCAGTTTGATCAAGAAATCGGATAACAATGATATATTCACCCTCGCACTTATATGCAGTAATATCCAGCGACGGATAAAGTCCACCGAGGCACGGCTCAAGACCAGCATCAATTGTCCCGCCAAGATCAGATAGATCAGATTCAGATTCTTAGTAGCGATACCTTTATCCACGATCGCTTGGGTAAGAAACGGAAAGATTAATTGCAATACGCTTCCCAGCGCAAGCCCCAGCAACAACTGGATAAAGAAACGTTTATAAGGTTTCATATACCCCCAAAGGAAATGAAAGGGATCTCTTCCCGTATGGCGTTCATCTTTCCGCTTATAAAAAGCGGGGGTCGGCTGCAAGGCCATTAATATGCCTTTCTCCTCCCCTCTCGAACGGGTACTGATCCACGCATTACGAAACTCTTCCTCATCGATACGCAACAAATTCTTACCGGGATCGGCTATATAAAAAACAGATTTCCCATCCTGTTTCTTTTTAACGTCATATAATACGACAAAATGATCTTGGTTCCAATGGAGGATACAAGGGAAGGGGCGTTGCTCCACCATCTTCCCCAAGGTCATTCGTCCACATATCGTACGAAATCCTATATACTCGGCGGCATCAGCGATACCCAGCATGGAGACTCCTTCCCGGGTTACGACGCAAAGGTTTTGCATCGTCTCGGCGGAATACTCCTTGCCATGGAACTTGGCGATCATGCGGAGGCAGGTGGCGCCGCATTCCATGGAGTCGGGTTGCTTGATATGGGGGAAGCTCATAATTTAATACCTTCCTCTATACTATACACATTTTTCCGTTCTTTCATTGCTTTCGACTTGTTTTTACGGAATGTATAACGAAGCAAGATCCAAGGCCGAAAAGAGGCACTGATTTTTCGTTGATCGCTGTAGTTCTCATAGCTACCACTACGTAATTCCATCGAGGTACGATAAGTAACCAAACAATTCTCCATCGCCACGGAAATATAGAAATAGTCCGTAAAATTATAAGAGACCTGTACCATCGAAAAAGAAGGGCTATGATACTTCACACGAGAGATTGGCGTATAGGTATAATTGTTATATAATATATCAGCACCCAAATACCACTTCTTATAATTCGCATTGAAATACAAATAGGTACTAAACCCTTTCCTTGGATCTTCATTCTCATAATAATCCACGACATGATACGCATTGACACCTATACGCCCTAAATTGCCTATCCGATAAGACAGACTTCCCCCTATGCGTAAATTCTTATACTTCCCGCTATTCCTATAGCTACTGATATAAATATCCTCTTCGCTGAATCCATACGATTCCACCAAGTCCGTACTGATCCGATAAGAGACGCTCGGTGTCAAATAAAATCCTTTCGTGTTAAATGTCAAGGATAGGTTCAATTTATGATTTTGGCTCGGAAGCAGATAAGGATTTCCTTGTGTCTTCACTAAAGAATCCGTAGACATATTATAAGGATTCAATTCGCTCTCGGTAGGAGCCGTATTGGTAAGCGTGTATCCCAATCTCGTAGATAGATGATCGCTAAAATCATAATTACCGCTTAAAGAAATGCGAGGCTTGAAGTAATGATTAGAGGCCTCACCCGCTTTCAGCCAAATTCCTTCCAGCCCAGCAGAAAGCATATAAGAAAAACGCTTTATAGACTGGCTATAGTCCGCATACAAATACTCTTCCCATTTCTCGTGCCGGAAAGTAGGCATTCCTATACTCACTTGACGTATACGATCACTCGTAAAACGAGTCTGATTCCCTACATTCAAGCTACCTCCATTTGCAAAATCCACATTATAATCCACATCAAAACGACCGGAATTCCGGTCGTTCTTATATAAATATGTATTCAGATAAGACCAATCCAGATATGACTCCGAGCGATTTCCGTCATTCTCGTTATGATTCTTATTGAAAGCAAGGGTCGTTTCCAATATATGGTTTTTCGCAAACGTATGCTTATGGAACAAGCTAGCCGTAAAAATATACGATTGATCCTTATTAAAAGAAGAATAATCGAATTCTTGGGGTATTCCATCCGTTAAAAGTCCATCACCCCAACCTTTCTTCTTATTGATTTTTTTATTACCATACATATGAGCTACGATATAATCCTTGTCTGTACACATCCAACGGAATTGCAACTCACCTAAATAGCTAGTACCATCCAAACGTTCCTCTCCCTTCGTCCATTTACTATACCCCGTATTTAGCTGCCGTTGCTCCTGTTCCGAGCGATCATCATACAAATAGTCCACTGAAGCTCTTCCATAAAGTGCGTATCGAGAGTTTCCAACCTCAAAATACCCTACCCCAAGCCCCTTACGGAAAGGGACATCATGCCGCGTGGCTCCTTCCAAGAAGATAAAAGGTTGTGTCTTCTTTTTCAATTTTATATTCAATATCTTTTGGTAACCATCCTTTAAGTAACGGGCTTTCACCACATCGATTATCTCCACGGATTCTATCTCTCTCGGATCAAGAGTGGCGATTCCCGAGTTATAACGATTCCCGTTTATCAATATCAAGGGTTGCGCCCCATCCTCCAACTGCACCTTCCGGTTAGCCACATCCGAGTACAAGCGTGGGATCTCTTGCAGGGCCCGGAAAGGGTCTTTCATATTTTTAGCCTTCTCTGACAGATAAAAGATCTCTCCCGTAGCGGTCCGATTCACTTGATCATTCCGATTACCCGTCACCATTACTTCGTCCAATACGACCGTTTTCTCAGGTGTCAGCAAGAAGTCTTTTCTAACATCCCTGTTTTCCACTCGCAATATTTGCTCCTGCGCATTATACCCCAAGAAAAACAAACGTAGCTCATACGCTCCCTCCTTCAATCCATCTATACGAAAATGACCTTTTTCATCAGTTAAAGCCATGGCCGATAACGAGTCTTCCACACTCAATATCACCTGTACCCCATCCATCATCTTCCGCTTCTCGTTTGTAATTATTCCTGAGAAGGTGTAAGACTGGGCAGACAATGTGAAGAGGCCTTGTGAGATGAACAGAAGCCAGAAAGCGATAGTTCTCATGGTATTATGCGTATAATTCTTCTTTTAATAATTGACATTTGAAAAGATACATCAGATATTCTTTCAAAGTCATATTGATTGCGTCAAATGTACATATATTTTCCCCCGGATGCAACATTATTTGTTTATTACATGGTCCCAAACAGGCAGGCAGTAATTTACAATCTATACAATTTTGAGGCAATATCTCCTTTAACCAATAAGAAAGTTTTGTCTCATTCCAATGTACCTGTCCTGATTGTAAATCAAATTCTCCTAACGCATTTTGATCATCAAAAGAAGAAATCGTAGAACACTTAAAAACTTTACCATCATAATTAAACAAAACTTCTCTATGCCGTTCAGCAAAGCAAACATCTCCTTTTGGCATAATATAATAATCCAATAAAAATTTCTTATCTAAAAACTTTTGAACCGAAGCATGTAATAACGGCACATTAACTTTATCTTTTTCTAGTTGCCACACTTTTTTCAAAATGACAAAACAATACTTACGATCTAGAAAATCCAAATCACCAATGATTTCATCTATTTTCTCTAATGTCTTATTATCAAAGTTTATTCTTACCGCAAGCCACCTATTGGGAATTTTATCATTAATAAGCCGAATAGTTCTCAATGTCTTCTCATAAGTATCCTGATTCGGGTTATCCTTATCTTTCTTTATTTGATTATGATGTATTCTATCACCATCCAAAGTAATTTGGAATTGGCATTCAAAGTTTTTTAAATAATCTATAATAGATTCTGTTATCAAAATCGCATTTGTTGTAAATTCAGCAATTAGATCCAATTGATTAACTTGGCAAAAGTTTCTCGCAAAATCCAGAATTTCTTTTATCCCTCTGAAATACAAAAAAGGTTCTCCCCCAAAGAATGATAATTTTAATATCCTATAAGATGTTTTAATATATTCTTGTTCTATATTCTTTTTTATAGCTTCTATTACTTCACTCTTCAAGAAACTTCCCGCTATTCTATTCTCGTAACAGTACCAACAGTTTAAATTGCAATCCAATGTTGTATTCACCATGACTTGATACATAGAGGCATCAAATTGCATCCTTTTTTTCCGAAACAAGACAATCTCTCTTTCATCAAAATCATCAGGAACAATATATTGATTATCCACCAAAGATTTATATAATACAGGATCAGATTGCTCTAATTTTAAAATATTTTCTTTTTTATATTTTTCATATCTCACATTATTTAATAATATAAATTTATTATTAAATGAATTATAAAGTAAATAAACCTGCGGCAAAACGTTCTCTACAACCTGATAATATATCTTCTTCATTTCATTTTTCATTAATTTCTCGATAGAAATAGCTGATGCCTTCTCCCTGTTACAGGGAAAGCATCAAACTAAAAAAACTATCAATTAGCCACACCTCCCTGAAGAATTATTGACTCCTCCACACTTACCTGAGCCATTGTTAGTACCAGAACAACTTCCATCCCCATTATTCGGAGCCTTATCATCTGGATCCTCTCCTCCACGAACTAAAATAAGTTCATTTTCCTCTAGCCTCTCTAAAATAAGGCTAGGCAAATTCATTAAATCATTCATAATATCTAAAATTTATAGTTTATAATAGGTCATAATCTATGACCGTTTCATTTACTATTTTACTTATGACTGTCTAGGATTTTCTTGTGGACACAGAACCTTCCGTCCATCCTCAATCCAATACCATTCGTCAGTCTCTTCATCATAATGCCATTCACCACCTTTTATAGCGGAAAGTTCTTCCTTCGACAACAAATCACCAATTTCCATGTCTATATGCTTTTTTAGTCTGTTACAAAAATATAAGTAAAATTTCGTACTCTATCTAACAAACACCTAATTTTCATCTAACAAAAAGCTAACAAAACGAGAAAAACGCATCTTTTTTAAGATTATTCACTATCTTCACATCCAAAATAACGAATCTATCATGAAACACTCCTTATATATTGCAGCCATTATGTTGCTAGTCTTAATACTCTCCCAAGGATATTGGCTATACAATATATATAACGCTGAAAAATATAAAACGCAAGAAGTCCTTGAAGAGCTATTCGAAGAGGCTATCAAGCAAGAAATGTCCAAGCGAATGGTTAGCAACAAACCGAAAGACCCCAACAACCCCAAAAGAATCATAAGAAGAGCTAGTGATATGACACCAGAGGAACGAGCCAAGCTAAAAGGGGATACCATAATCTGGCCACAAATAAAAAATCGGAATCTAAAAGATAACTATGCCGACCTATTAGCGCAACGTATGCAAGACGGTCTACGTAATGCAAATAGACCCTTAAAACCAAATGTATTAGACAGCCTATTCAATAAAACATTAACTGATCACAATTTACAAGCAATATCTTATATAGAAATATCAGACTCTACCCGGCAAACCGTAAATACGGTAGGAAAAAAATTCAACCTTTCATTTTATAAGTTCCAAACAGAAAAGCTCCCGATAGGAACGCAGGGATTACAATATGTACAGGCTTTCGTTAAATTACCTCTTTCTGACATTGTCCAACGAAAGCTCTTGGCTTTTATCGTATCTTGTCTAATCATCCTTACCTCGGCGAGCTGCCTATATTATTTATTAAGAACAATACGTAAAGCCCACGCCCAACTCCGAGACCGTGAAATAGCCGTACATAGCGCTATCCACGACTTGAAATCCCCGCTGAACACGGCGTATGCCTCTATGGATCTTATCGCTAGCCTAGAGAATGAACCGATGAAAGTGAATATATTAAATACCGGAAAAACTCAGATAAAACAGTTGATAGAGATCATCGAGTCCATGCTGTCACTATTGAAAACAGCGGATGGAAAAGAGAGCGCACGAAAGTCGCCTATAGATATTAAATCATTTATTGAGCAAACCTACCAAGCGATAGCAAGGCTCTATCCTAACAAGATCCCCTTGTTCAAGCTTGAGAAAAGCGAGGATTTCCCCGACATGATCGAAGCTGATACCGTTCGTCTGGAACGTTGCCTCCGGAATTTGCTAGAGAACGCATTGAAATATTCGAATGACGATGTACGAATCACCGTAACGTTGACTATGAAAAACAACCATTACCGAATAGCCATAAAAGACACCGGTTGGGGAATCCCCAAGAAAGCCCAGAAGAAACTCGGACAACAATTCTTCCGGGTGAAACAAGCCGACAAGCCAGCGCAACCGGGATATGGATTAGGGTTGAGTAGCGTAATGCTAATGGCTAAAGAAATGGGCGGCTCCCTAACTTTTCAGAGCGAGAAAAATGTAGGTTCAACATTTTTCATTAACTTGCCGGCCGAAAACACATAACACGATATGGAAGATAAGCTGAAAGTGATCTTTATTGAAGATGACCCAAACCTTGGATTAATCATCGTATTGGCCTTGCAAAGTAAAGGATACGAGGTTTACTACGCCAACACGTTAAGCGGTATTCAAGACATGATAGAAAAAGACTACCCTAATATCCTGCTTCTCGATCTGGAAGTTGGCAATCAAAACGCATTGGATTATTTGCCTTTTATTCGTTCAAAGCATCCTTCATTGCCTGTACTGATAGCCTCTTCCCACAACGAAGGGGAGGAAATAACACGCTGCTATGAAGCCGGAGCTAATCATTACACCAAAAAACCGTATGATATACAAGAAATAGATTTCCTAATCCAAAGGTTTTGTAAAAAGGCCAGTCCGATATCAAATAGTATATCTATTGGAGATTACCAACTGGAACTCTCCACTCATAAATTATTCTATAAACAAGAGCAGTCAAAAACATTAAGTCCTAAAGATTTCAAGTTATTCTATCTGTTATCCGAGCAATTAAATCAGCCAGTAAGCAGAGAAAAGTTTTTTCATGAAATATGGGATGGGCAAGAAGTTCATGATAGCCTAAACAACAGCATCTCACGTTTGCGCAAATTATTGGAAAAAGATACCACACTTTCAATAGATGCCGTAAAAGGAGTTGGATATATATTATCAAAAAAAGACCAACTCTCCTCATCGTAATTAAGGGGGGCTTATTGTAGATTTCTAGATACGCCCTTGTTCCCTATCACATGATTCGGGAAAAACACGTACGACTTTTTTGAAAAACACGTACATGTTTTGAGTAAAAGATCATCCTGTTTTTAGCATACTAATAATCAGCATATTATATAATTCTTTTCATTACCAAACTTATTGTTTGGAATTTATATCGATCCTATAGGGACGTAGCGTGCAGCGTTTGCTACCTAAAGAGTTTTCATTATCTTCGCGGAAAATTAATTGAGATGTGGACGTTCTTTATCATACTTCCAATCCTGTATCTTGCAGGGAATATTTATATTTATCTAAAGGGAAAACAGGCTTTGAAAAGCCAGTCTACCGGAGTTAAAGTATTGTTATCCATTGTTTTTTGGGGAGGAGCTTTGTCGTTCTTCAGTAGTTTTCTATTCAGGAACCTAGATATGCCGGCTTCTTTCGCTCAAACAGTTTCCCAAGTAGGAACAGGATGGCTCGTGTTCACTTTATACATGGTATTGGCCCTGTTGGTATTTGATATCTTACGACTTTTCCACCTACGTTTCAAATACTCATTCTATTTATCCTTATTCTTAACACTCAGCTTATTAGGATATGGAAACTATAATTACCAACATCCTGATACACGAATTATCAACATGGTTATCAACAAACCGGCCGATACCGATGGACAGCCGCTGAAGGTCGTAGCCATTAGCGACATACACTTAGGATACGCTACCAACAAGACAATGCTTGCCGGATATGTGGATATGATAAACGCCCAACGCCCGGACATCGTTCTTATCGGTGGAGACTTGATAGACAACAGTGTCGCACCTCTGCGATACGAGCATATGGAAGAGGAACTGTCCAAGATCTACGCCCCATTAGGCGTTTATATGGTACCGGGTAACCATGAGTATATCAGTGGCATAGAGGAGAGCGAGAAATTTATAGCGCAGACGCCCATCGTACTTTTAAGGGATTCCGTGGCTATCTTGCCCAATCAGATCCAACTCATAGGACGGGACGACCGGCATAACAAAGGACGGAAAACTTTAGGTCAGCTTACTGCGAACCTTGATAAAAGCAAACCTGTTATCTTACTAGACCATCAACCCTACGATTTAGAAAAAACGGAAAAGGCTGGCGTAGACTTACAGTTTAGCGGACATACACATCGAGGACAAGTATGGCCGATGAACTGGATCGTGGATCATCTGTTCGAATTAAGTTACGGGATTAAAAAAATCGGAAATAGTACGATTTATGTCTCATCCGGCTTATCTTTGTGGGGACCGCCTTTCCGTATCGGGACGGACAGCGAGATGGTGGTGTTCAATATTACATTCAAAGAGTAAAGATGAAAGTATTTATTCAATCGATCGTAGCGCAGCTATTACTAAATCCGTATATTTTCTGGAGAGGATATCAAGCGCTTCCTCCTAAGAAAAGTTGCCGGATTCCTTTTATCTTGTTTTTCGTACTCGAACTATCGCTTTATTTTTTCGGATTTATTTTTAGGAATGAACTACCTGATAACGTGATAATCACGATCCAATACATCTGTAACACTTGGTATATAGCGTCCATTTATATCACTTTATCTCTCTTGGTACTTGAGTTGATCAGGCTCTCCCAACGTATCAAGCCATGGTTCCCCAAATGGATGAAAGGGCATTGGCAGCAAACCAAGCTAACCCTGTTTTTTCTTATCGTATTCGGTGTTACCGGTTTAATGATTCACGCATACCATACGGTAATGAATCCGATTGTTAAGAACGTATATATCACGTTGCCCAAAGCCGCGGGGGATCGGGATAGTCTGACTATTGTCATGATGAGCGACTTACATATCGGAGAGGTTATCGGGAAGGACTTGGTACAAAAATATGTGGCACTCAGCAACGCACAGCATCCGGATATGGTGGTATTAGCGGGGGATATCATGGATTATGAATCCCGGTTTGCGGAAAACGCCCACATCGAGGATGATTTAAAACAATTAAAAGCTCCGTTGGGCGTATATATCGTTTACGGGAATCATGAATACCGGGCAAACCGGAACGCCAAATATCGTTGGCTGCAAAAGACCGGAGGTACGCTACTAATAGACTCGGTGGTCCAACCGGACTCAACTTTTTATTTGATAGGGAGGGATGATTTCATCCATAAGAAACGAAAATCGCTTCATTCGTTAATGGAAGGGGTGGATACCGGCAAACCGATTATCGTTTTGGATCATCAACCTTGGTCGTTCGCCGAGATGAATATGAATGGGGTGGATTTGGGACTGCACGGACATACGCATAACGGGCAGTTATGGCCTTATCCCCTACTGATGAAACTTGTGTATGAATGCCCGTACGGATATTATAAGAAAGGACCTACGCAATTCTATGTATCTTCCGGCATTGGTATAGCAGGACCTCCTTATCGGGTGGGAACCGTCTCGGAATTGGTCGTATTGCATATCCGCTTCAAAGCCCCCAAACAGACTGGCGAAAGAGGGAAAAGCACGATGCCCATTCAAGGGAGCTGACAATGGGCATCGTAAGCTCGCTTGAATGGGCATTGTAAGGCCCTTTGAATGGGCATCGGCAGAAACCCGCCTATTCGGTACCCTTGGTGGCCGCTTCCAACTCAACCGGCACGCTCAATGTACGCCTGTATAAATCCGGATCGCCCAATACCTCCAACGCTTTCTCCAATACAAGATCATCTTTCAAGCTTTCTTGCAACTCTCCTCGTTGGTAATAATAACGTTTTACGATCTCGGCGGCCATTACTCGTTTCACCTCATCCTTGAAACGATCGAAATCTTTTTCCAGATTCGGAGTCAGCTTAGCCTCTAATTCCTTGAACGCAGTAGAATCCTCCTCCAGATACCCCTCGAACTCAGCCACTTCTTTCAAGTTCCTCAATACTTTCTCGCTTTGGCGGTCATACGTGAAATTCTTGGACTTGGCGTATTGCTTCAAAGCTTCGAAATCCTCATCGGAAACCGTAAATTCCTCGATAGGAGCGATTGTCTTATGCTTTTGTGCCCAATCCGTAACGAAGTCGAACAAGACCGTATCCGCCGCCAAATAATACATCATGGTAGGCACTTTCGGCTCCTTCACCTCAAACTCCGGACGTACGCCACCACCATCACGAACCGGACGCTTCTTGGACGTATAGAATACGGAAGTCAAGCTATCCGGAATAGCAGCCACGCTACCATCCTCTTTCCGGTGCGAATAATCGATTTGCTGGATGCAACGGCCACTCGGGATATAGTATTTACTCATCGTGATTTTCACTTTCCCATTATAAGGCAGGTCACGAGGAGCTTGCACCAACCCCTTACCAAACGAACGTTGTCCCACCAACACGGCACGATCCATATCCTGCAAAGATCCCGATACGATCTCAGCGGCGGAAGCCGTACCTCCATTGATCAATATAGCCAACGGCATTACCGTATCCAAAGGCTCCGTAGAGGTTCGGTACGTACGATCCCATTGCTTGATCTTTCCTTTCGTTGAAAGCACCTCGCTGCCTTTCGGTACGAACATACCTACGATTTGTACGGCACCTTCCAGCACACCGCCGCCGTTACCGCGCAAATCCAGTACCAAAGACTTAATATTATGATTTTTCTTTAAATCCAAGAATGCCTCTTTCACCTCTTGAGCACTCTTGATAGTAAATGCCTTTAGATAAATATAACCGATACTGTCATTCTTAACCCCGTAGTAAGTAACTTGAGGTGTCGTGATCTGCTTACGGGTAATCTCGAACTTCCGGGGTTTCTTCTCGCCCGGACGTTGGATCGTCAAAACCATCTTCGTATTCGGAACACCTTTCAACAACTCGCTGACCCGGGAGTTTGTCGCCTTGGAAACATCGATCGTATCGATCGCCAAGATCAGATCGCCCGGCTTCAGACCCGCTAAATCGGCCGGCATTCCCTCGGTAGGCTCGGCAATCATCACGCCTCCCTCGTTGTTACGCTGACGGATCAAGGAACCGATACCTCCGTATTCGCCGGTCGTCATCAGACTCAATTCCTCCGTTTTTTGCTCAGGATAGTATTCCGTATAAGGATCTAAACCAGCCAACATTGCCTCGATTCCCCGCTGAACGGTTTTATCCACATCCACTGAATCCACGTAGAACATCTCTACTTCTTTCAATAAAGAATTGAAAATGTCTAGGTTCTTACTCACCTCAAAGCGGTTATCTTTTTGCGCCCATCCCGGCACTACGCTACTTGCGACGAACAGCAAGCAAAATAAACCTATAATTCCTCTTCGTTGAACCAATCTGTACATACAATATTTAGTTAATTAACGGCATAAATGTAAGGAATAATACGCCGCCTAAGCCAATATCCCTTTTACTTTTAACTTTATTTGTTCCCATTTATCATACGGAATCTCCGGGCCAACCACGTCGATCACATAGCCCGCCAGCATCGATCCGATGCGTGCGGATTGTACCAAAGACGCTCCTATGGATTGACCGTATAAGAATCCGGCGGCGAAGTTATCACCGGCGCCAGTCGTATCAACAGGCTTGCCCCCCTCAGCCGGGACAGAATAAAATTGACCATGACTACCGATCAAGGCACCTTCCTTTCCCAAAGTGACCAATGAGACCTCTACCAACTCAGACAAGGTATGTACGGCCTCAGCAGCCTTTTGCCCGGTAAAAGCCTCAGCCTCACTCTCATTAGAGAACAAAATATCCACATATTTAGGAATGATATCCTCCAGCATTCCTTTAAAAGCATTCACGATATTGAAGTTCGACAAATCCAGCGCTACTTTCAAGCCCAACTTTTTAGCCTTCTCCATCGTAGAACGAACCAACGGCTCGTTTACGAGCAAGTAACCTTCTATATAAATACATTGATATTTACTTAGCATCTCCTCGGTGATCTCATCCGGGGTTATTGTCGGGGCCGGGCCAAGGAAAGTCCCCATCGTACGTTCCCCATCCGGAGAAATCATCACCGTACAGCTACCTGTAAGTCCATCCGTCTTGATAAAATAGGAAGTGACACCCGCTTTTTCCAACGCATCCTCATAAAATCCGCCGATCGAATCATCCCCGATCTTACCGATAAAACCGGAATTCGCCCCTAAAGAAGACATCGAACGCATCGTGTTGCAGACAGATCCTCCCGGGGTTTGCGTACGTGGCAAGCCAGCTAAAGTTGTACGGATAGCGATCATTTGTTCCCTGTTAATCATATCCATAGCTCCTTTCTGTATACCGATTTCCGATAGGACATCATCATTTTCAAGCCTCAATAAAACGTCAACCAAAGCGTTTCCTAAACCTATTGTATTCATTTTTTCGTAATTTTTTTCGCAAAGATATTGCATATTTCGAAAATACCCCGTACTTTTGCAGTGCAATTTCAGAAAGGGGTTACGGAATAACCTTTGAAAGAGCAAAAAATTCTTCCTTAGCTCAGTTGGTTAGAGCATCTGACTGTTAATCAGAGGGTCCTTGGTTCAAGTCCAAGAGGAAGAGCGAAAAGACATCGGGAAAGACTGAAAAACATTCTTCTTTAGCTCAGTTGGTTAGAGCATCTGACTGTTAATCAGAGGGTCCTTGGTTCAAGTCCAAGAAGAAGAGCGAAAAGAGTTTTCATATAGAGATTAAAAAGTTAAAAACTGATTCTTCCTTAGCTCAGTTGGTTAGAGCATCTGACTGTTAATCAGAGGGTCCTTGGTTCAAGTCCAAGAGGAAGAGCAAAAAGAGAGATACCTATTAATAGGTATCTCTTTTTTCTTTTGTTCTTTTTCCGTTATTCACAGGGTTTTCAACAGGGTTATTAACAATCCTGTAATCTTCCTACCCTCTCCAAGCGATTAAAAATAAGTTCTTTAATTCTTCCGCAAGGACTCCACGACGCATATTGGGAAGATGAACGTTATCCCGCAAATCAGCGGGCATGTCTTTAATAAGTACATCCGACTCCTGCGAAGCCTTATAAATAAACTCCGTATCAAATAAAAAGCGATTCACCTGAGTTGAGGCCAAGAACGATTTTCCCCGCTGGTTAAAACCTTTCAAACCTCCTTGAGCATCCGTATGCGTTAATCCTAGAAGCGTAAAATTCAATATACGGGAAGCATAACTCATAATCTTTCTTCGAGTACTTAAATGGGTATAATAAGTATGATTCCGCACGGCGATAACGACATCATATCCCGATTCCAACCATTCTACCATCCGGCAGATAGAATCCGTCTCATACGGGAAATCATAGTCCGTATATAAAGTAATAGATGAGGTGGAATGAGACAAGCCAGCCCTAACAGCGGCTCCTTTTCCCTTATTCGTATCATAACTTACGATCATCGTATCAGGGAGAGCCTCCAGAAGACGTCCCACCGCATCCTTCGTAAATCCTCTCTTCGAAGCGTCATTCACGACGATAAAACGGAATGAGCGGCCTTTAAGCATCTTTACCAATTCCGCATGTTTCTCGATCATCAGACGTTCCCAGCCTTCTTGTGGGTTATAACAAGGCAAGATAAGGTCGATCGCCTCCTCTTTACCCGGGAGAGTCTTCGGCCGATGAAGCGGCTCTGAAAAATCCAATGTCAATTGCTCCCATACGATCTTAAACCAGATCAACACACAAGGAAGTGCTTTCAACGCATAAGGAATAACATACATTTTCCGGATATAACAGGGAAATATATCTGTAGGGGAAAGGGATGTCAGAATAAAACAGAAAACGAATAGTACCGTATTCAAGCCAGGAGTCGTCTTACGGGTAGGCGTACCTATATACCAAAGGCAGACGGCTATCATGGCTCCCAAATATCCGCTATTCTCTGTTCCGGAGCTAAAAAGGACCATGAACAAAAGAGTAGAGCAAAGAAAATGCATGCGGAACCGCCTGTTATCATATTGATTTATCCTAAAATAAGGAGCAATAAATAAAAGTAGCCCGGGGATAACCAACCAGAGATCACTATACGTATTGACTCCCGATATCTTACGAACCATTCCCAACAAAGAGATATTTGTATAAGGGGTAAATAAATTCTCTACATTCTTATCGAGAAGTACCTCATACCATTTCACGTATTGACTTGCCACATATTGAGGAGATGTATATAACATCGGAAGAACATACAAGACTATGCCCCAGAAAATAAGTCCTTTCAAAAAGGCGATCCGGCGTTTTGAGAATAACAGGAAAGCAAGACCGACAATGCCATAAATCTTAGTCATCGTACCCAAGACGATCATTAGCGCCGCCCAAAACTCCTGTTTCCGCTCAATAAAAATAAACGAGAATAAAATCATGCCGGCTATGGCTATGTTAAATTGCTGCATAAGAACACACGTAAACAACTCATTCAAGCATACCCAAATGACAAACGCCTGTTTCCAATCCGCCAATCCGAGTTTACGGATAGCCATATAAAGCAACAAGCTATTCGCGAGACACCATAGCAACATCCCGATATAAGGAGAGAAGAGGGAGAAAGGCGCTATTATAGCCGTAAAAGGGATCCCGTATAAAAACCGGTCGTGGTATTCATTCGGATAATATATATAAAGGTCTTTCAACTCTAACGCATGGAAAAAGGAAGCCCTATAAATCATAAAGTTATTATAAGTCCTTCCCACAGGTAATTTCAATAAGCAAGCGACAAGGGCCGTCGCAAACCAAACAAATCCGACAAACCTCGGATTCTTAAATATCGGGCGTCTAAAAAATACTCTCAACATATCCTTTTTTATTCGTTACAACTCCACTTTCAAATAAAACTTCTGACAGCCTATATGTTCAAAAGACTCGCCAACGTATAAAAACCCCTATCTAAAACAGTAGAAAAAACGTAAAAAGCATTTTTTTAAGTATTATCTTCGCGACATGGGAAAGAATAAATTAGCTAAGTTTGACGATATGGCGGGCTATCCGCACGTATTCCAATACCCTTTCGCCGCCCTACAAGAAAAAGGGTTTGACATGAAAGGACAGTGGCATGAACGTTTTTTCAAGAACGACCATCCTATTGTTTTGGAATTGGGATGTGGAAAAGGGGAATATACCGTAGGTTTGGGAAAGCTTTTCCCAAATAAGAATTTTATTGGTGTCGATATCAAGGGAGCACGTATGTGGACCGGCGCGAAAGAATCGCTGGAAACCGGGATGAAGAACGTGGCTTTCCTACGTACGAGTATCGAATTGATTTCCTATTTCTTCGCTCCAGGCGAAGTAGCCGAGATCTGGATCACATTTCCAGACCCTCAAATGAAAAAGGTCAACAAGCGTCTGACCGGAACCCGTTTTATGAAAATGTATCGGGAAATCCTTTCCGGAGATGGTATTATCCATTTAAAAACGGACAGTAACTTCATGTATACCTATACGTGCGAGATGGTAAAAACGAACCATTATCCCGTATTGTTCAGTACAGACGACCTATATCATTCCAATCTGGCGGATGAGATCTTATCCATCAAGACCTATTACGAGCAACAATGGCTAGATCGTGGCTTAAACATCAAATACATCAAATTTGTTTGTGAGGAAAGAGAGCGATTGGTGGAACCTGACGTAGAAATAGAGTTAGATCCTTATCGTAGCTTTAATCGCAGTAAACGAAGCGCTTTGGCTTCTGGTAAATAAAAGAATGACTTAAAAAAATCAACAGATATGACAATCTATCCGAATCTGATTATTGAGGCGTTGAAGAACGTTCGTTACCCGGGTACGGGAAAGGACATCGTTTCCATGGGCCTCGTAGAAGACAACATTCGTATCGATGGTATGAATGTCACCTTCTCGTTATTATTCGAGAAGCCGAATGATCCGTTTATCCGCTCCGTAGTAAAAGCCGCGGAGACAGCTATCTTAACCTATGTAAGCCCGGAGGTGAATATCAAGGGGAACATCACGGTAAAAGCCCGTCAGTTAGCTCGCCCGGAACCGGATAAATTATTACCGCAAGTAAAAAATATTATCGCCGTATCTTCCGGTAAAGGAGGAGTTGGTAAAAGTACCGTTGCCGCTAATCTGGCTGTCGCACTGGCTTTACAAGGATATAAGGTAGGGTTGCTGGATGCCGATATATTCGGGCCGTCCCAACCCAAGATGTTCAACCTAGAAGAGGCTCGCCCTTATATGGAAGAGGTAGAGGGCAGGGAACTGATCAAGCCGGCCGAAAATTATGGTGTCAAGATGTTATCCATCGGCTTCTTCGTAAATAAAAACGACGCGGTCCTATGGCGTGGAGCAATGGCTAGCAACGCATTGAAGCAATTGATCGGCGACGCCAACTGGGGTGAGCTTGATTATTTCTTAATCGATTTACCTCCCGGAACGAGTGATATCCATTTGACAATGGTACAAACACTAGCGATAACCGGAGCCGTGGTGGTAAGTACGCCGCAAGAGGTTGCTTTAGCGGACGCTCGTAAGGGTATCAGCATGTTCACCGGAGACAAGGTTAATGTCCCTGTTTTAGGGTTAATCGAGAATATGGCTTGGTTTACCCCAGCGGAATTACCGGAAAACAAATATTATATATTCGGAAAGGAAGGTTGTAAACGCCTAGCTGAAGAACTGAACGTGCCGTTACTGGGACAGATTCCTATCGTACAAAGTATCTGCGAAGGAGGAGATCAAGGAAAGCCGGTAGCGTTGAACCCGGACTCGATCACAGGTAAGGCATTCCAAGAATTGGCCGAGAATGTAGTCAAGCAAATAGACTATCGCAACGAGCATCTGGCTCCGACAGAGCGAGTGATTGTAACCAAGAAATAAAGATGATTTATACGTATATACGTGTGGCCTCGCACGTATATACGTATCGTCCTACACGTACGCTCGCATGGGCCTACGCCTATATACGTATCAGCTTATGCGAACGTACGTATAAATTCAGCCCACAATATACTTGGCTTTCTTACCGCAAATCTTTCTGATACCCAACACAATCAGCCAAGATACAGCGAATGCTACCACAGAAGCGGCAGGAATCTGTAAACCCAAAGGGATATTCAAGGCTCTCGCCAACAGCACGCTGGGTCCCGTAAAGAAATAATGTACCATATAGATACCGAAACCGCATATGGTTAAGTTCGCCAACATTCGCTTAATCGTATCCGACTTAACATTTACCTTCTTCGCCAGCAAGAAGATAGGAATCGTCATCATCACCACATTGGGAGAACAATAATAGAAGAATAACTCTAACTGTTCCTCCGTGTAAGCAGGCAAAGCGGTCGTATAGCGGAAACCGAAGAAAGTAATGGCATAGCCTACGACAAACATAGGAATGCCTATCCCAACGATCTTTCCTAACGACCAATCATGATTCCGCAGATAATGCCCCAATAGCAAGTAACCGTTAAACCCGGCGAAATAATAAAGCATACTGAATTCATTCCATGAGCATCCACCCCAAATGTAAGGAGATACGAATTCCCGATAATAAGGAATAAACAAAGTCACTCCCCAACCTGCCAGAAACCATAATTTCGCCTTATCCGAAACTTTCTCGACCCAAGCGGAGAAGATCGGCAAATAAAGATATAAACCTATCAGTAAATAGATATACCACATATGTACATCCAACAATGAGAAATTGAACGGTATCTGGGCGATATAGCCTAAAGACACACTCAACGATTGACGAGTCACCTCTTCTCCCGAATAAGGGAAGAAATCAAGAATAAGTTCCGGCCTCAAACCAAGCAGTCCCGTAAACCAAGGGAATAAATTATAGATAACAGACCAAATCAAGAAAGGCCAGAACACCCGCAAGATCCTTTTCTTATAGAAGATAGAAGTCTCTTCCCGGACCGGTAGCAACAAGGCTCCCGTAATCATAACGAACAGAGGTACACAAGGACGAAGAAAAGCCCCATAGGCAGCTCCCCAAAACTTAATATCTCCAATAATCGGAGAATCTCCGGGATAGAAATTAAACGGGTCTGTACAATGACAGCAAACAACAGTAAACATGGCTATCAAGCGTACGACATCCAGCCAAACTACGTGTGTTTTCACGGTAGGATTTGTTACATTTTGCATAAAGTAGATCGATTGTGTTTAGATTGACGGCGAAAATACAAAATAATCCAGCCGAATAGGAAATTCAGCTGGATTTCTAACCTCTATTAACGATATTCATTAATATACAAAGTCTTTCCTACGGATAAACGCCACCGTACGATGTATTTCCGTGTACATAATAATATCCTCATCGATAAATGGCACCTCTTTCCGGTAATCCTTCAAGAACTTCTCTAATACCGGAGAAGTCCTAGCCGGACGACGGAACTCAATTCCTTGTGCCGCATTCATCAACTCGATCGCCAAGATATGATCCAAATTGTCCATGATCTTAAACAACTTCGTCGCCGCATTCGCTCCCATACTCACATGATCCTCTTGCCCATTACTGGACACGATAGAATCGCTGCTCGCCGCATAGCAATACATCTTATTCTGGCTTACCATACTGGCGGCCGCATATTGAGGGATCATGAAACCGGAGTTCAGGCCGGGATTAGCGACCAAGAACTCAGGCAATCCCCGCAAACCCATGATCAATTGAGCGACACGACGTTCCGATATATTTCCTAACTCAGCCAAGGCAATCGCCAAGAAATCATAAGAAATCGCCAAGGGCTGACCGTGGAAATTACCGCCGGAAATAATCTTATCCTCCTCCGGGAAGATCGTCGGGTTATCCGTCACGGAATTTACTTCGGTAAGCAGGACATTCGCCACATAATTGATAGCGTCTTTCGTAGCCCCATGCACTTGAGGGATACAACGGAATGAATACGGGTCCTGAACATGTTCCTTTTTCCGGGCGATTAACTCACTTCCCTCCAATAGCCGTCGAAAAGCGGCCCCGGTCTCGATTTGTCCGGGATGCGGACGCATCTGCTGGATACAATCCATGAAAGGATCGATACGCCCATCGAAAGCCTCCAAGGATAAAGCGGCGATCAGATCCGCTTTCTTGGACAGGCTAAACGCACGCATCAAGGCGAATACGCCATTGGCGCTCATAAATTGCGTACCGTTCAATAAAGCTAACCCCTCCTTGCTTTTCAGCTTCACAGGCTTCCAAGCGAACTCATCCAATACGCTGATCGCTTCCCGTTTGCGGCCCTTATAATAAACGTCACCCACGCCGATCAGAGGCAGGAACAAATTCGCCAGAGGCGCCAAATCACCGGAAGCGCCTAAAGAGCCACGATCATACACGATCGGAAGCACGTCATTATTGAAAAAATCCAGAATACGTTGTACGGTGATCACCTGTACGCCACTATGCCCCAACGAAAGGGCATGCGCTTTCAATAACATCATCAAACGAACGATCACCGGACTTACCTCATCCCCTACGCTACAGGCATGACTTTTCACCAAGTTCTCTTGCAAGGTGCTCAATTCGTCCGGAGAGATATTCTTATTACATAAGGACCCGAAACCGGTAGTAATCCCATACAAAGGCCCCTCCTGCTGCTCGATCTTATGATCCAAGTAATCCCGGCAACGCTGGATGCGCTCCTTCACCTCGGGTGAAAGCTCCAACTTCATATTTTGAGTAAGTATCCGTTCGATTCCCTCAAAAGAGAGAGGCTCGGAACCCACATAATAGACATTGCTCATATGCTATAATTTAGTCTTCACCCAATCCAATAACTTTTGCTCTACACGGATAGCGTTCGCCTCCAGTTCATCCGCTTTCTTCCGCATCTTTCCGACGAACACCTCGTCTTGGATGGACGTTAAGTTAATTCGGACATTCAATAAAGCCCCCAATACACAAGTACGGGCAGCCATCATCGCCACGCAAGCATCCGTGACGGCATTCTGATTACCTTTGTGAGCCACATAGATAATCGTCTCCATTACGGAACCGATCTCCTCCGCCACCCTCATCGGAACAATAGCCGCCTCCTTCGTTGCGCTCTGTATCGCATTCGTACGGATCACCTGTTCGTCAGGCGTTTCTTTCGGCAACTTAAAAGCGGAGAATACACGATCATAAGCCTCGCTGTCCTTATCGATATATTCAGTAAGACGTTCACGGATCATAGCCGCCTCGGTAGCGATCGTCTTCATTTGTCCTTCCACTTCCGCATATTTCTTTTTGCCAACAGTCAGATGGGCCACCATCTCTG
Source organism: Parabacteroides sp. B2-S-102 (assembly GCF_023656665.1). Lineage (NCBI taxonomy): Bacteria > Pseudomonadati > Bacteroidota > Bacteroidia > Bacteroidales > Tannerellaceae > Parabacteroides > Parabacteroides sp. B2-S-102. The sequence goes on from NZ_JAMOKM010000003.1 coordinate 347,553, forward strand.
TCAAAGCTGCCGCTATAGCACCATTCAAGGCAGATATACTTCCACCACCGGGAACGGGAGCACTACCCGCCGTTTCCGCCAAAAAATCTTTAATTGTCAAGTCTGCTAACATAGTATTTTGATTTAAATGATTCAACAATTCTTATCTTACATCATATAAAGTTCCCCGTCCTTAATTACGGTATCCACGAGATTCATTCCCACATGATAAGGTAGGAACTTATAAGACGGGTATTTCAGCAAGATCACGTCCGCACGTTTTCCCACGCTGATACTTCCAATCTCGGAGGCACGTCCCACAGCTGCGGCTCCATTAATGGTCAATGCCGTTACCGCTTCTTCAGGGGTCATCTTCATATAGATACAGGCCAAGGCTATCATCATCGGGATCGAGGCGGAGAAACAACTTCCCGGATTTAGATCAGAAGCTAAAGCCACCGCGCAACCGGCATCTATCATCTTCCTTGCAGGCGCATACGGCTCATTCAAGGAAAAGGCAGTCAGCGGAAGTAAGGTAGCCACGACACCCGCTCTTGCCAGACGTTTGATGCCTGTGTCCGATATATGTAACAAATGATCAGCACTTACACACTTCAAGGAGGCCGCCAGTTCCGCCCCTCCGAAAGGAACGATCTCATCCGCATGCATCTTCAATTTAAAACGATGATGACGGGCGGCACGAAGCAAGCGCTCACTCTGTTCTAACGAGAAAACGCCTTTCTCACAAAACACATCACAAAACGTAACCGTATGTTCGGCTCGTATGGCAGGAAGAACTTCCTCGATCATATAATCCACATAATCGTCCGTACGACCGGCAAATTCAGGAGGAACAGCATGAGCTCCCAAAAAGGTCGATACGACATCCATCGGATGAGACTCATTCAGGTCCGACATGACACGAAGCTGAACTAATTCTGTTTGCAAATCCAAACCATAACCACTTTTCCCCTCCACCGTGGTAACACCCATGGAGAATAACTCATCCAAACGTTCTTCCCCTCTGTCCCATAGTGTATCGAAATCACTTTCACGGGTAGCTTTCATCGTATTCACGATACCTCCACCACGCTCCATGATCGACATATAACTATCTCCCCGCAATCGCCAAGAGAACTCCTCCTCCCGATAACCGCCAAAGATAAAATGCGTATGGCTATCTACAAATCCGGGTAACACCGCTTGGTTCTCCGCCCGAATCTCCAAATAATCCTCCGCATGGATGTTTCGAAGTACCTCCTCCGTAGGTCCTACATGCGTAATAACCCCATCAGACATCGCTACGGCTCCATCCTCGATAACGCCTAAATCAGACATCTCCGCTCCCCGTCGCGCCTTATCCCCATGGCAAGTGACGATCTGGGCAGCATTCCTGATTAATATCTTGCTATTCTCCATACGCTATTCCATAATACGGGCTTCCAATACTTGATTCATAGAAAAGTCCTCTAATCCCAAATAGTAAGAGGCCGTATCGATCAACGCCTCCATAGGAACCAAGCCGATAATCTCGCTCCCCACCACCGGAACACCATATCTGCGAGCTTCGATACGAACTAACTCGAAGGCCCGGTACAAGGCCGTACGGGTATAATCGGTCATATTAATAGAGACCTGTACGATACCACGTTCCTTCAACTCAACCCCCATCGCTTTACAATAACGTAAACCTCCGCCGATGAAACGGATTTTCTTCGCTATATCCGTAGCGATATGCAATTGATTCGTTCCTAAGTTCACATTATAGGCGACCAAAGGCATGCGGGCTCCTATGGCGACCGTACCGGCTGTCGGATGTCTTTCGGCCGGACCAAAATCAGGTTTCCACTCCGGTTGATGGATTTTCTCAGCCATCCCCTCAAACTCTCCTTTACGGATCGCCGCCAGATTCTCCCGATAAGGGGCGGAAGCTGATTTCTCATATAAGAAGACAGGTACGGCATAACGAGTGCCCACTTCCTCCCCTACTTCCTTAGACAAGGCGATCGCCTCTTCCATCGTACATCCGCGAATCGGTATAAAAGGAACAACATCTACGGCCCCCATTCGAGGATGTTGACCGCTATGCTTGTTTAAATCAATCAGCTCAACGGCAACTCCAATGGCCTCCAATACGGCTTGTTTTAAAGCGACTGGCTCCCCTACCACGGTAACAACCAAGCGATTGTGATCCTCGTCATTACTATAGTCCAACAGTTTAACACCCGTCTTAGCCCGGAAAGGCGCTACGATCTTATCTATCTTCTCCAGATCCCGTCCTTCACTGAAGTTAGGGACACATTCCATAATCTTATTCCAAGTACTCATACCGTTTTATTTAATGATGTTTGTACGATTTCATGAATAAACGCTTTCTCCGGGATATACGGGAGGGTAATATGATACTGTTCGCCACGATTCTCATTGAAAGTAGCGCTCGTACGCATCGCATTCGGGTTACGGGCCCATGAGCGACGGGCGACACCCCCCATCACGTCCCATATCATAGCGGAACGAAGTATCTCGTCCACCCGCTCACTACCATCGAGAACCATACCAAAACCTCCGTTTATCGCCTTACCGAGACCAACCCCTCCACCATTATGAAGAGCGACCAAGCTCATACCCCGGGCGGCATTTCCAGCAAAGCACTGCACCGCCATATCAGCCATCACATTGCTTCCGTCCCGTATATTAGAGGTCTCACGGAATGGAGAATCCGTACCGCTCACGTCATGATGGTCTCGTCCCAACATAATCGGGCCTACCTCCCCATCACGTACCATTCGGTTAAACTCAAGGGCGATCTTCAAGCGCCCCTCAGCGTCTTGATATAAGATCCGGGCTTGCGTACCCACCACCAAACGGTTCTTCTCCGCGTCACGTATCCAATTATAATTATCCATATCCTGCCCTCTTCGAGTCGGATCGATACACGCCATAGCCGCATGATCCGTGCGAATCAAATCTTCCGGCTTACCGCTTAAACATACCCAGCGGAAAGGACCGTACCCATAATCAAATAATTCCGGCCCCATGATATCTTCCACATAAGAAGGCCATATAAAACCATCTTTCTCGTCCACACCGTTACGGGAAATCTCATGTACACCGGCATCATAGATCGCTTTCATGAAGGAGTTCCCATAGTCAAAGAAATAGGTACCCCGGGCAACCAGACGTTTGATCACCTCGAAATGTCTCTTCAACGTTTTATCGACCAAAGCACAAAAGTCTTCCCGGTGATGAGCCAATAATTCCGTACGTTCCTCAAACGTCACGCCTACCGGACAATAACCACCTTCATAGACCGCATGACACGAGGTCTGATCACTCAAAAGGTCGATGGAAAGCCCCTGTTTATCGGCATATTCCAATAAATCCACGATATTGCCATGAAAAGCGATAGAGATCGGTTCTTTCTTACGAATCGCCTCGTCGGCTAAGGAGAAAGCCTTCCCTATATCATCCGTCACATGCTGAACCCATCCTTGGCATCGGCGTGTCTCGATACGGGAAGCGTCTACCTCGGCGATTATACTGGCAGCACCGGCGATCACAGCGGCTTTAGGTTGAGCGCCACTCATTCCTCCTAAACCGGAAGATACAAACAGATAGCCTCGCAAATCCTTATCTTGTGGAATCCCTAATTTCTTACGTCCGGCATTCAACAATGTATTAAACGTACCGTGTACGATACCTTGCGGGCCAATATACATCCAACCTCCGGCCGTCATCTGTCCATAATTAGCGACTCCCATCTGGGCGGCGATATGCCAATCCTTTTGGTTATCGAACATTCCCACCATCATGGAGTTCGTGATAATCACCCGTGGGGCATCCGGCTTGGAATGAAACAATCCCAGAGGATGCCCGGATTCGATCACCAAGGTCTGCTCCTCGGTCAGCTCCTCCAAATACTTCTTAATCAAACGATATTGCATCCAATTCTGGCAGACCTGCCCAGTCTCGCCATACGTAACTAACTCATAAGGGTACAAAGCGATATCAAAGCAAAGGTTATTATCGATCATTACTTGAAAGGCCTTTCCCTCGATACATTTACCTTTATATTCAGAGATAGGCTTCGCTTTCAAGTCTCCCTGCGGACGGTAACGATAACCATAGATCCGTCCCCGGGTCAATAATTCCTCCATGAACTCAGGAGCTAGCTTCTCATGTAATTCAACAGGGATGTAACGAAGCGCGTTCATCAATGCCGTTTCTGTTTGAGCGGGCGTAAGCGAATAGCCGCGATCGGGAGCACGGCGAATACCGGAAACGAAGGAAGGATATTCCGGCAAATAGTTATCAAGATGTATTTCCATAACGTGAATGATTTAGTAGGTGCTTACAATCTGCAAGGAATTTCACGGATTCAGCGCCGACAAGTTAGCAATTATCCAAATCCCAGCCAATTATCATTCCATGTTTAGAAGCATAAAAAAGCCCCCGTCTCTCTCATCCTCCCTAAGGGAAAGAAAGACGGGGGCATAATTATAATTGTTCAGTAGTAGAAGTTTTTCCTGATCCATTAGGACCAGCAACAATACAAAGTGTAGGGCGTTTCTCTTTCATTACAAATCACTATTTAGATTCGTTCGATCTATATATCTTCAGTTTTTCTCTCACTTCCTGCATTCTTCGTTTCAGTTCCATCTCCACTCTAAGTGAACTTTCTCGAGCGGCAATAGCTACTTGCTCCATTATATCTTTCCTATCATGAAGTAACTTTAATTAAATGAATAGATTATCAATTAAATCTTCGCTCTATCAATCCAATTCTCTATTTTAAGATGAGGAATACGTTCTAGGTGCTTTACATTTTCTGTAACTAAAATCAAATCATTTGCTACGGCAGAAGCTCCAATCAACAAATCAAAATCATCTATTAAAAGTCCTTGAGATCTCAATGTGCTTTTTAGTTCAGCGAACATAAGCAAAGAACCGTAAATTGGTAAAACTGTAAACTGCGAGATAAAAGATTCTACCTCTTTCAACATTTTATCCTTTCGATTTGAGCAAGTAGCTCCATATAGAAGTTCGGCAATAGTAATTTCAGAAATAAAGCAATATCGCTTCATTTTATCATCAATCTTCTCATTTAAATGAAATTTCCCTTTCATATAGAAGATACATATGTTGGTATCTAAAAGATAACGCCTCATTCGTCAAAAGATTCAATAGATCGCGTTCCCAAAACACGTGCTTTATTAATTTCAGCAATAATCTCTTCTGCACTTTTGTCATCATCCCAAGCGCCAAACGAATCTTGTATGGATGTCTCTTTCTTTTTACCCCTCAAAAGGCTCTCTGAAAGCTTACGAATGACACGCAACTTTATCTCATCGCTAAACGAAGACAATAAATTTATATAACTATCCGCTATTTTCACCGTTGTATCCATAATCTTTTTCTTTTACAGAAACAAATATAATCATTATTGATTATAATACAGTATTTAGTCTACTTTTTTTGCAAGCGTGAACCACCAATACAGCGTACCCAGTATTTATCAACAGGTTAACCATACCAGTTTTTCTGAACAAAATTCAGATTTCTTATTCTTTAACAATTAAGCGGCTGTTTGAGACGGCTTTGTTATCTCAGCATCCTTGCCGTCTCCATAACGACGAACATAGTCACATGGCAAGAACAAAGCGTCCACATTGTTCAACTTGCAACTTTCTACCAAACACAAAAAAAGGTGCATCAAAATGACACACCCTCCTCGTAACAAAAATAAAATCTTTATGATTAGCCTCTACTTAGGCCTACACAGTAAAACGAATTTAACTCATGGAATAGCTGTTAAAATCAACGCTCAATCAAGCCCCTTATACCTCCAACGATATACTCAATATCCCGATCCGTTACATACGGGCCGGAAGGCAGGCACAACCCGACCTTAAACAAAGATTCGCTCACCCCATTCACATAAGCCGGGCAATTCTTATAGACAGGTTGCTTATGCATCGGTTTCCACAAAGGACGGGATTCTATACCCATCGCGTCAAGTCCCATACGCATCGCCTCGACATTGGCATTCGGCTCGCAATCCGTATGTGCGTTAACCGCTACGTGAGTCACGCCACCCGCACCACCAACAGCACCTTGTACCGTTGCTTGATAAGCATTCTCCTGCCCTTTCACCCTCAATAAAGGATCCAAGACAATCGTATTCAACCAATAATTACTATCAAAACGACCGGAAGGATTCTCATGCAAGGTGATCCCTTTCACATCCTTCAACAGTTCCCGGTATAAATCACACGTATGCTTATGATGAGCTACATGAGCATCAGCCACCGTCATCTGACCACGCCCGATACCCGCACAAATATTCGACATCCGGTAATTATATCCGATCCGCTCATGCTGGTAATACGGATAAGCCTCCCGAGCCTGCGTAGCGTAGAACATGATCTCCTGCTTAGCCTCCCCGTCCGGACAAATCAACGCACCACCACCACTGGTCGTAATCATCTTATTCCCATTGAACGACAGCACCCCATATTTTCCAAACGTACCCAACATACGTCCATCATAACGAGAGCCAAAACCCTCCGCCGCATCCTCAATGACCGGAATCCCATACCGATCAGCGACCGCCATAATCTCATCCACCTTATAAGGCATCCCATATAAGGCCACCGGAACAATCGCTTTCGGTGTTTTTCCCGTCTTCCCGATACGATCTTGAATCGCCTCTTCCAATAACACAGGATCCATATTCCAAGTATCCGCCTCCGAATCCACGAATACAGGCGTAGCCCCCAAATACATGATCGGATGCGAGGAAGCACAGAAGGTAAAGCTCTGTACCAGCACCTCATCCCCCGGCTTCACGCCACAGGCAAGCAACGCCAGATGCACTGCGGCAGTACCGGCAGACAGAGCCACCACATGTTTACCTTCACCCACGAATTCCTCCAGATCTTTCTCAAATCCATTCACGTTCGGACCTAAAGGCACAACCCAGTTCGTATCAAAGGCCTCTTTGATATACATTTGTTCTTTGCCGCTCATGTGAGCAAGGCAAAGATAAATTCGTTTATTCATTATTATTGTGATTTTAGAAAATACTTCGGATCAGCATAAAAGCCTCAGCTCTTTCTACGCTAATTGTAGCACCTCTATATTTCGCCAAAGCTTCCAAAGCCTCTAAAGAACGAGAACTAGGGAACCGCCTTAGTTGAGATTGATAACACTCCATCGCTCTCAATTTCATTTTTATTCCATCTTGACTACAAGGAATGAATACCGTGGGAATAAAAGCATCATCCGCATAAGGAGCAGCCCATTCCGTTTCAGATAACGTTTCATAGGTATAAACTCGCTTAACCGTATAATCTCCAACAGGACGACAAGCGACTAATACACTGTCAAAGACCATCCGATGATCTTTATGAATATCTCCTCTATGGGGAATAAACACAGTATCTATTTGATTTTCGGATATACATTTTGAAACTTCACGAGACATGATATAACCTGGATATTGATCTAATGCAGGAGCCGGAAAATCAAAGAAAAAGGTCTGTTTTACACCTAGTAAACGATGAGCCTCCAGTGCCTCTGTTCTAACACGCTGAATACCTTTTTCGGAAAAAATATTTGGATCAGATTTACTGGCATTTGTCATAATCAGCACATACACATTATGACCTTCTTGTATCATTTTATAAATAGTTGCCCCACAACCCAATATTTCATCATCCGCATGAGGTGCTACAACCAATATATTCTTAAACACGACTACTCAGTTAAATATTTATTAATAATATTATAAACATATTCAATCTCATTCTTCCCATAACGCTGATCAATCGGTATAGGGATCATATAAGAGGATAGATAATACTCAAAAGATGTAGAATCAGTTTCCTTAAGCAAATAATTCCACCAACGTCCGGTATAAATTTTCTCTTTACTTAAAAGATCCACCATATCAGATTTCTCTACAACTAATGGATAAACAAATGGAACACAATTATCATCGAAATATATATGAGGATTGATTTTATTCATAGAAGAATATAAATCAGATGCCAAATTAAAATTTTCAAATCTTTTATTTTTAATATAACCATAAGGAGCATTTTTAAGTATAGCCCGAGAAAGAATAGACATTCTAGAAATGTTAGACATATCTAGACGCTTCTCATTTAATTGTCTATATTGATAAGCAGAATTGCAACCCACTTCTATTCTTTGTAATAAGAAACCTGCTGTCTCAGAAGATAAATCTTGATCATATTCATCACTAAACCTTACAGCATCTGGGCCTACCACATAACAGCCATCAGGAACGCCTACAAACTTTCTGGGAGAATAGACATTATAGACTCCATTTATAGGTTTTGCGAATAGAGATTGGGCATTGTCGATGATAACATTTTTATACCCCTCAATCAATGATAACATGTGCTCTGTAGACATAAGGCCAAAATAATTCACAAACACTATTGCGGTATCATCACCTTGAGAAATATCAAGAGGCATAAAATCCTTATCTATATGATAATAATCAACTTTAAGACCTTTGCCAAGAAGAAAATCACGAACCGTAAAGCACTCATAATAAGGCAAAAGGACTTTATTTACATTTAGAAGTCTACAACAATGATAAATACCAGCTCTATTAAGATTTAACCTACAAACTTCAGAGCCATCAAACAACTCACCAGTATCACGTAAGTCTAATTCCAAAAAACTACCTATTTCCATTTATAGCATCAACCTTATCAACTACATACTCAAAATTAAATCCACAATTAAAAATATAATCAAGAACAGACATATTCTCTATAAAATCACCCCATAACTGAGGATACTCAATAGGAGAATAATCCATATATTCTAATTTTAATCCTCTTTCATTAAAATGGGATTCATCTTGATATACTCTAGCACCATTACCCGAAATATATGTAGTAGCTCCAACTTCCAATGACAAATCAATTACACGCTCCTCTCTTTTAGCATGAGAAAGCAATTCTGAGGATCTAAATATTTTAGGTTTAATACCAAATTGATTGGAAATAAATGTATTTAATGCTATATTCAAATCTGCCACATTGGAGTAGTCATTTAGATATACCTCTTTTAAAGATGGATAAATATCAGAAAAGAAAGGAGCTTTCTTATAATTCATCTCTATTGTCTTAAGATGCCTTTCCTTCCATTTCAATTCATCTTTCGGTCTCACATGATTAATAGGATCACCAAATTTCATTTCTACGGGAAACTTTACACGCAAGACACCTTGAGGTGTCTTGATCTTATTAAAATTGTGAGCCGCTTCATTCGAGAACTGAGCATCATCCAAGTATATAAACAAATCAGATTTATACATCTTGTAAAAGAATCCCAAATATGGAATATAATCAGGCTGATGTATTGCTACTTTCATAAGCATTATTTTTTTCTGTTCTTTCTTCAGATAAAGACTTTCTTACATATTCGCCATAATTATCATTTTTCCTATGGATTAAAAGTCTAAACGTTCTAAACAATATTTTTAAATCAATAAAGAAGGAGCAATCTTCACCATACTCCGCTTCCCACTGTAGTTGTTCATCCCAAGTTGGAGTAGGATTATCCTTTAAAACTTCAGGAGGTAACAAACCTCCTCTCACTTTAAATCTTTTTTTCTCATAATCAGAAAAATATATATTGTATTTAGAAGGCATTGGTCTTGGCCCTATGATAGCCATGTCTCCGTTCAAAATGTTTAATAACTCTGGTAACTCATCTAAACTGGTATTTCGTAACCAACTGCCAAATGAAGTTTTTCTCAGTTCATCCGGCAATAGATTCCCATCTGAATCAGTTTTATTAGTCATTGTCCTAAATTTCAATAAACTAAAAGAACGTCCATTCAAAGTTGAACGCTCTTGTATAAAGAAAATTGGAGATCCTAATTTTATCCTTACTAAAATAGTAAGGATAAGATATAATGGCAACAAAAATAATATTCCCAATAAAGACAAAGTAAGATCTATAAATCTCTTTATATATCTATACATAATTACAAAATAAAGATTATTACTTTTTCGACAACTCTCCAAAATTCACAATACGACCTTCTTTATTTATACTAATGCCTGTTCTAATTACACGAGCAGGATTACCAGCGACCATAGTATTATCAGGAACATCTTTTGTAACAACAGAACATGCTCCAACCACACTCATATCACCTATTCTAACACCAGGCATAATAAGAGATCTACTTCCTATTAATGAATTAACACCAATATAAGTATCCTTCTTTAAGCCTCTCCATGCATCGTGACACAAAATCTCAGCACCTGCAACAATATGAGCACGATCTCCAACATGCAAGCCTTTAGGATTAACACTCTTATCCAATATAGCCTTATGAGAAATCATCACATCTTTCCCTATATCCATTTTGTATATTATCCGTAAATAAGCTGGATATAAAGACTTTGTCAACAATTTCCAAATTAGAACTCTTATTTCTGTAATTATCATTATACTTATTATTTTTTCACTAAAGATCTATATCTTTTTCATAATCACCATTTCTGATATAACCATCGGTTTTGTCTTCATCCACATGGTTCCCCAACTCAATCCCAGTCCAAAAGAAGACATTAACAGTGTCGTTTCTTTCGTCCTAAGTTGATCTGCAATCCTTGTTACCATCAATGACGGAATCGAAGCTCCTCCTAAGTTCCCAAACTCTTCCAAATTGTAAGGAACTTTCTCTTTGGGCAACTTCAATTTCTTCACGATACGATCCACGATCATCTTGTTCGCCTGATGAATCAAAAAATAATCTATATCTGTTTCACGATTGATATTATAATCCGCAAAGAAAGTCTCAACGGATTTAGGAGGACGAGATATGGCAAATGAGAAAACATTCATACCATTTATCAACGTATGAATAGGCGCACGCACAATACCATTACCAAAATCCTCATATTCAAAAGAGGCAGGAGTAGCCGGATGACGAAAACCACCATGAGGGGTCATCAGAGCCTCATATCCTTTTCCGTAGGTATGGAAGTCTACTACAATATCGTTAGCGGTCTCATCATATTCCAATGCGATCGCTGTACCGCAATCTCCAAATAAAGGTACACGGCTTTTGTCTTTCACGGAACCCATTCGCAAGGCCGTATCCCCTATAAGTAGTAACGCACGCTTCACATTACCCACTGTCAACAGATTACCGGCAACCGTTATGGCATACATACAACCACAGCATCCCATGGGTATATCCATACAGAAACAATTTTCCGACAAGCCAAGCCTATCCTGTAGCACACAAGAGGTCGGGGGAGTACGATAATCGCCTGTAACAGATTCAAACAACAGTACATCAATACTATCTTTCTCCCATCCTAATTCCGTCAACAACTTTTCTGCGGCAGCCTGACACATATCCGATGCACACATGGTATCCGGAGCTATATGCCTGCGCTTTATACCGACCGTATTATCAAATACCTCCGCTTCCTCTTGAGAAAGAAGTCCTAATTCGGAAGTTGTTACCACATTCTTAGGAACAGCCATAGCCACTCCTTTCATGCCAACATTCTTAATTTCCCACCTTGCCATAAGTCCAACCGTTAAAGCCCAACATCGTATCTCTTCAAGATCTCACGTCCCTTTCCATACGAAGTGAACTCCATGATATCCTCTGGATCAAACATCACATCAAAAGATTCCTCCAGCAATGCGATGATATTTAGTTGATGAACCGAGTCCCACGTATCTACGCTCTCTTTGGAAAAATCATCATTCAAGGTAGAAGCGTTCACCCCAAACACTTCCACAAAAGCATTATTATACTGATCAATATTAGCCATCACTATTTATTTTTATACATTCAACTTACTATACAATATCTTTCCGGCCTCATTTTTGGGTATCTCATCGATCACCCTAACCTCAAAGGCTGAAGCCACAAGCCTTGTCTTTTCTACCAACACCTCCTTTACCTCCGTCGCATATTTCCCGTCGGTCAAATAAACAGTCAGCTTCTCATCCGTTCCTACGCAAGCACATTCCATCGGATATTTACCTTTAATGATCTGCTCACACTCATCCAATCCGATGCGCATACCGAACAGTTTCAAGAAACGTCCCATGCGCCCCACTATGTAGTAACAGCCATCCTCATCCCGATAAGCCAAATCACCGGTACGCATAAAACCATTGCGTTCATCACCCAGCGACAGATCTTCCCGACTACGGGCATATCCCATCGTCACATTTTTACCTCGATAACACATCTCACCTTCGGTATTGGCCCCCTCTATACGATTTCCCTCACTATCTATCAACGACAACTCTGCATTAGGTACAGCTCTGCCTATACTGCCGACTTTCTCAATGGCCCATTCCGCAGGTAAATAAGCCATACGAGCAGTCCCCTCCGATTGCCCATAAGTCGCGATCCAGCGTTTCCCGTTGTCACGACAATATTCGGCAAACTTCAAATTCAACTGACGAGACATTTTACCACCACCTTGAGTAAGTAAGGTCAAGTCTGGCAAATCCATCCGGAAAAAGCGCATTAAGTTCAATATCTCAAAACTGTAAGGCACTCCCGTAAAACTAGTTGCCCGTTGTTCCTTCATAAAGTTCCAAAAAGCCTTGTCCGTCATGCTCTGATTCGTTATCAATACAGTAGAGCCCACATACAAATGACTGAATACGACTGACAATCCCATCGTATAATACAAAGGCAACACCAGCAATGGCCTGTCATTAGACGTAAGCCCAAAGAAAGTCGATATATTCAAAGCTGCCGCCTCTATATTCCCGTACTTATGGCGTACCAACTTAGGACTTCCCGTAGAGCCGGAAGTAGGTAACAAGTGAGACAAGTCGGCATGTAGCGTACAAGGTCCCATACCTGTATGCAACAACGTATAGCCATAGCACTCACACACAATCTCATATCGCAATGCGGATGCCATTCTTGTAGGAAGACACACATAAGAAGGACGGTATATTTCAAACAAATTATGATAAAGCTCCTCTTCGATATGCGCATTCAATATCAAAGGCACATTACCCGAATTAATACAACCCATACTCCACGCTATTCCCCCTACATTGTTTTCTGTCAACAAAAACAATAAGGAACGTGCAGAAAGCAAAGATCCGATTCTCTCAGAAAAGGATAACAATTCCCCATACCTCAAGACAGCCCCTGAAGCATCTATTGCGGCAACCGCAGAATGCGACCGTTCATTTAAACCCAATATCATCTGATTATTTATTCTAAATGGAAGCGCAACCATCCACGCCCAATATCTGGCCGGAAATATAGGAAGCCCTGTCAGAAGCCAGAAAAGCACAAGCGTTTGCCACATCTTCCGGTGTACCCAAACGTCCCAACGCAATCTTCCGAATACGTGTATCTATTTTCTCACCACTCTCTTCATACAATTCAGAGAATCGTTCCGTCTTCACAATACCCGGCGCTACAGCATTGACTCTAATACCAAGAGGAGCCAATTCCTTTGCGGCCGATTTGGTAAACGCCATAATAGCCCCTTTGGTAGCCGAGTAGGCAGACTGGCCGGGAGACCCCAATACAGCCGTAACAGATGCGATATTCACAATCGATCCACCGCCATTGCGAGCCATCAAACGAGATACCAACTGCACCATTTCTATGACCGCAATCACATTTACCCGGAACATCAGTTCTGTTTCCGGTCGAACAATCATGCCGATTTTCTTATTAAACACCACACCGGCATTATTAACCAGTACATCAATACGACCTTCTCGTTTGAATATCGACATAAAAGCAGACTTGACAGCTGCAGCATCCGTCACATCAAAATACAACGGAATCACACGGGTATCTTGCACTGCCGCACATTGTTTTACCCATACATCCATGCTCCCTTCTTGTCGGTCACAAGCATATACAATAGCACCATCACCAGCAAAACGTTCGGCTATCGATTTTCCGATGCCCTGTGCAGCACCAGTAATGATACATACTTTATTCTCTAAAAATCTTCCCATCTCAACTCAATGTCATTCCTCCATCCAATTTAAGGGATATGCCTGTCACCCAAGCAGATGCATCAGACAATAAATATATAATAGCCCAAGCAACCTCTTCAGGTTTTCCATATCTTTTAAGTGGATATCTTAACTTATCAGCCTCATATTGTTCTAGCGTCAACTGTCCTCTATTCAAAATTCGAGTTTCAACCATTGCAGGATTAACACTATTACATCTAATACCCTTTGTGGCAAGTTCCAAAGCCGATGAGCGCATATATGCATCAATGCCACATTTCGTAATCGAATAAATAGCATTTCCCATAGAAACACGGTAAACACCCGCAACAGAAGAAGTAAAAACAATAGAGGCCTGAGATTGAAATTTCTTTTGCTTCAGAATTTGCTTGATTAATAAGACAGGAGCCATTAAATTAATCTGTTGCATTTCTTCTATTTTTTTAGTAGTAACAAATTGAATTGGAGTTAGTCCCACAATTCCAGCATTACTAACACAACCATTAATTTGCGGAATCTGATTAACTAAATCTTTTATGCCATCCTCCGTAGACAAATCTGCCACGATTTGCATATGTACTTTATTTTTAAAACCCTCCAATTTTGCAAAAGTTTCTTTTAAACGCTCCTCATCTCGTCCTGTTATAATCAACGACGCCCCCATTTTAGCACATTCTATGGCTGTCGCTCTTCCTATCCCTGAAGATGCACCAGTAATAAGAATGACTTTACCTTCTAAAGAAAAAGGATTATACTGATACATATCTACAATTCTATCAAATTTGATAATACAAGATTTTTTGTCGTAAAAGCAACAGTACCCCAAGAAAGCCCTACTCCAAAGCCACAAGCAATCCAATTAGTTTCTTTTTTTTCTACTTTTCCTCTTGTCTGAGTTAATATTGTTAAAGGAATTGATGCTGAAGAAGTATTTCCAAACTCGGTCAAACTATATGGGACTTTATCTGAGTCCAATTGCAATTTCTTTCTAATTTTTTCATTCATCATCAAATTAGCCTGATGCAATATAAAATAATCATAATCAGAGATTTGTTTTCCACTAAATTCAACTATTTTCTTTATAGACTTTGGAGCAACAGAAATCCCAAAAGCGAAAACATCCATTCCTTTCATTCTTGTTTGAAGTCGATGCACTTTCTTTCCATCTACATCTTCCATATCAAACGATTTTAATGTCACAGGATTTCGACTACCACCATCAGGTATAATAATAGCATCATATCCACTGCCGTCAGTTCCAAAATGAAAAGTGAATCTATCACTCTCATTTCCTGTATACTCTAAAGCTGTTACAGTTCCAGCATAACCAAACAAGGGATCAAATTCACAAAGTGCCCTTTTTCTCGCATCACCAACTAACAATAACGCCTTTTTTATACCACCTTGAGATAATATTGCAGCCACAGAGCTCAAACCATATACCCATCCTGAACATCCAAGAGAGATATCTATCGCATAGCATTCTCTACTTAGCCCCAGTCGTTCCTGTAAAATACAAGACGTTGCTGGAAGAATGTAATCAGGATGTTGAGACACAAAAAATAAAGCACCGACATCAGTCTTATTCCATTCCAAATCATTAATCAACTTTTCCGCTGCATTATAGCACAGGTCTGATGCCGTATATTCATTAGAAATATGTGCACTTTTTATACCTGTCTTTTCTGCAAAATTGGAAGAGTCATAATCTGCACTTTTTACACTGTCTTCAACACGTATTACTTGCTTTGGAACACACGCTGAGATGCCTGCAATACGCACTTTAGTGATATCAAATAGTGCCATATTTCCCTTTTACAATATTAAATAGCTCCTCAATCGTCTCTGCTTGACGCATATCATCCCCTTTCAACGTGACATCATATTCTTCATCAACCATCGCAATAATTGAAAGCGCTATTAATGAACTCCATTCATCTAATTCTCTAAATTTAGTAGAAGCAACAAATTCAGTTACATCTGTTTCATCAAATTGTTCTGCAAATTTCACAATAAAATCTTGTATTTCCATGACAAATAAATATTTAATTAATAAATAAAGTCATAAACGTTTTGCAGGATTACCATAGACAGTAGTTCCTGCTTTTACTCTCTTTATAACAAAGCTACAAGCCCCAACATGTGCTTTATCTTCTACAACAACTCCATGATTTATAATAGCCGAAGTGTAAATATCAGTTGCATTACATATTTTAGTTCCTCCCACACATGTTACGTGTGTATCTATTCTATTCCAATCACCAATAATGACATCATGTCCAATCACTGTATGAGATTGAATTAAATTGTAATTTCCTAATACAGAATCCACTCCTATACTTGTAAAAGCCCCAATGACATTTCCTTCACCCATTCTAACATTATGACAAATACGAGCTGTATTATGAATCAATGATATAAAAGTAGCACCTCTATCTATAAGTTGCTCTATACATCTTTTACGAGACTCTCCTCCAATAGAGCAAACAAAAACATCATCATTTTGTGGCACATAATCTGATATTTTTCCTATTATTGGGGGATAATTATCAAAGTAATTAAGCGCATCTAAGTCATCATCAATAAATCCTTTAACAACAAAATCAGTTTCATACCCAAGACAACTTTCTGCCATTCCACAGAGAGTTCTTCCTAATCCACCTGCAGCAATTATTATAAGATTTTTCATTATTATTCAATTTGCATTTACAGAATTTTAAACTTAAACAAGATCCTTAAAAAAAGATATAGCAATTTAGGAGAAGCATATAACAATAAAAAATAATATTTTTCATCACTTCCCCACGAAGTCATTTTTATCCTTTTTTTAATATAATTTCTCACCAAAGAATCCGCATACACACATTCTATTAAACTAACAGATTCACTTAATGATACTTTTTTAACATATTTATTAAACGCAAAACTATTAATTAACAAACAAATAGAATATACAAAACATCTGCTAGAAATTATTTCACGTTTATACTTATAGACTCGTTCATTTATACTATATATTGTATCAACAATTAACGAATCTACCTCCACATTTAGTTTTTTAGTTGCAGAACCTACATGTCGAACATAGTTATAATAAAAACCATCTGTAACATATATTTTGCAAGAATTACACATTGCGTTAATAAAAAAATCAAAAACCTCACCTACTTTAAGATTTTCATTAAACCGAACGTTTTTAATTGTTTCCCTCTTATACAATTTAGGTGTAATTGGCAAACGTTCAACCGTTATTAAAAACTCCTCAATATCATATAATCCAACAGGAATATTATGTAAACATTTTTGTTTGAATCCATTTACTATACTATAAAAATTAAAAATCAGAATATCGACATCATATCTACATGCTAACAAATACATTTCTTCGCACCAACCTCTATCAATAAAATCATCAGGATCCAAAAAATACACATACCTACCGCTGATAATATCAAGAGCATCATTCCTAGCCTTAGATACACCTTCATTAGGCTTATCTATAACAATAACTCTTTTATCTTCTTGTTCAAATTGTTTTATATAATTCCAAGTACTATCAGTTGACCCATCATTTACAAATATGAATTCCACATCATCACATGATTGCGCCCTTAAGCTCTCTATACATTTGGAAATATATTTTTCAGAATTATAACACGGAATAATAACACTTATTTTCTTCATATAGACATAAAATAAAATGGTTCATTTTTTATTGTAGCAATAAATAGTATCAGTAATAATATCATAACTATAAAAAAGACAACAGCATTAACAGTTAATCCTCCTTTTTTATATAAAAAAAACAATAAATACGCTATAATTATTAACTTACATCCCCTAAAATAGCGAAATGGTCTAGCTAACACCAAATTATTAATAAAAAGAGTTTGAAGTACAGTACCAAAAAAATACAAATCATATACTATATTAAATTTCCTTCCACAATAATAGCATTTCATTTTTTATAATATGATACAATAATCAAATCCAATAAAATAAAAACATACATACTTACACCTATTTTCGTAATATCCGCAAATCTTTCAAGCACATCTTCAGTATACATTTCATACCCAGAGAGTGTAGCTAAATAGAATATATCATCATTTATATATGTCAACAAATCAACATTATATATAGCAACATAAGCCACAACAAAAAGTAATAAATATTGGACATTAACACTATTAAAATAGTGATCTTTTTTTAGATATAGAAAATAAAACGGGAATAATATAACAGCAGAATAATGAAAACCAACAGAAATCAACACAAGAGTAAAGAATCCTACAATCCTCTTATCTATAACACAAGTAATAGCACATAAGAATATACAACCTGCAATATCTTGTCGAATACCATTCATCCAATGAATAAAGAATTGACCCATAAAAAGAGATACAATCAAAGCTGGATATAAGAATTTACAGTCTTTCATAAAATAGAAAAGACAAAACACTTGAATGAATGCACAAACCGCAAAAAAAACGATTGGATGTACACCTGCATTACTAAGCGTATCACGAATTAATGCGAACAAAGGTTCATATTCCTTATGAAGAAATGGATTTATATATCCATCTAAATAAGCTAAATGATCTTGACCGACATCGTATCGCATTCCAAATAAAACAGCAAAAGAAAGGAGCATAAGGATTATCTCCCATCTAAAAAACAGATTTTTATGTATAGTTACATGCTCTCTATAAGATGCAATAGAAGCACAGCAAAACATAAAACACATTATAAATGTATAAATAAATACTGAAAGCACGATATCAAATTATAACAGGTTATCCTTAAGAATATTTTCATTTACCGCTACATCCATACCGTCAGCCATTCAACGCCTCTCGCAAAAAATCAAGACTCTTTTCACGCCACTCCTCCAACTTACCAGAATGATATTTTTCTAACAAATCAGCAAAACGAACACCACCTCTTCTCTCATTCACAACACAACGGAAAGGTTTTTCGAAAATAATAGAGAATACTGTTCCATGAAATGAATCCGTAATTACAAAACTAGCATCACGAAAAATAGCGATCCATTCCTCTACTGTCAGCTTGGCCTGTCCATAAGCGGAATAACGAAGGATAGGCAATCCTCTTTTTTTCGCCTCTTCTGTGATTATCAGATCTACTTCCTTTGCGGAATCTAGCACATAAGCAGCAAGATATCTCTTCTTAAAAACAGGAACTTTCATACACAACTCCGCATATGTCTCCTTTCTAACAAGTAACGTGGGATCGAGTACTGCCACAGCATCTATTCCCAAATATCTCTCGCAAAGAGCCACTCCACTTGTCTCTCGCACAGATACGGCATCAAAAAGCTGAGCTAAAGAGGAACAAACGGAGGTTTGTTTTTCTGAATATTCCCAATAGTCTACGCCAAAAGAAGCAGCATAGGCAACCCTTTTTCCCGAAAAATTCCTCGCAAAATGCAAAAACATATCCGACAAACGATTCACATTATATATCGGACGCCACGTTTGATCACTACCTACCAACAATGCTTCTAAACCATATTCTCTAATCATCTCCATCGAATAATTTCTACAAGCAGGAGTCTTGATAATATTTTTACTCACAAATTCCTCAAATAGCGGCATCCTCCTCTCTCTCCATCTCTTAAATCTTCTCCTGCGTGAAGGAATAAACCAAAGAAGCAAGGATTTGATCGTAGAAAGAATAAATCTTCCAATCGAAGGACGAGGAAGGATGTCAATAGTAATCGGCTCATGCCCCAACCGAATCAAGATCTGCTGCAAGGCCCAATTCTGTAAAACTCCGCCATAATTACCTCTAAGAGGTTGTGTCAATATTCCTATTTTCATGATCCATATTTTTATCTTCTTTCTTATTTTAGTTAAAACAGGATAAACAAGTTCTTCTTTCTCAATCTTATCAGGTCAAGTAAGTAGTGGAACTTTCACACTCTCTTCTCACAGAACTGTGCTTGACAGTCTCCCGTCACACAGCTCTTCGTACTTAACTCATTTGTTATATGTTTATAATTCAATCGACACGCTTCATATACAACTTATGTCCACACGTACAATGAACAAGATTGGATTCTTTTGAGCTGTAATAGCAAGCACACGCCTTGCTCTTCAATATACCCCATTACGAAGTCTTTTAAACTTGCACCTAAGCCATCTTATTAGTTTCTCATTCAAGTAATTCATGACTTTCCTAAATTCTGTCTTATTGAATTTAGAATAATAGTTTATCTACTATTGAATTATCAGCCAAGAGGACAATGCGTTTATACTCATACGAACCTCCTTTTCCTTATTTCCATTATCCAATGCTGTTTAGATGATGCCGATAGCACAAGAAGAGGATAGATCCTCTAGCATACGCTCAACTCTTACCTCCACTATTTTATTGCGGGTATCCTTATTCCACTTTTGAAAGAGGTTATAGGGAACCCGATTCCTCTTTCAAAAAACTGAACAGACTATTCATAGGAGAATGACTCTGTTTAATACTGAAAATTAAATTTCCCTGAATTTTCACTACTACATAATTACTATATATTCTGTTCGCAACAATGGTAATAATTTTAAATATAAGCCCTTTTTGAGTACTTACATATTGTATACCAGTAAAACTAGTAGCCAAACAGGATACAGTATTTTCTACCAAGACAATATTCTATAATCCATGCGGTTAAACATATCGTAACGAGCATCGTAATAAAATATAGAATGAACGGACATTCTGGATAATAATACTTTATTAATTAGATCCAAGACTAAACGCAATGGTATCATGTGCCATACGTACAACGACATAGAGTGTTCTCCAAAATATACGAATAATGATATGCGTAATAGTTTCTTGAAAACAAACCACAATATATAAATTCCCGATATGGAGAATACTAAATTCAAAATATAGTACCCATTTACCTGCCCTAACGATACAAACATTAAATACTGTGGATCAAATGTCATAATTAGTACGTAGAGGACACAAGCCAATATAAAATACCAAACCCTAAATATAGAGTATTTCATTGAAGCTTTACGAAACATATATCCCCCATAAAAATAGACAATCCCCAAGCTAACATTCGAACTATTAAAAACACATGGGAGTATTTTACTATCAACAAAAGAATATAGGTAACAAAGCAAAATAAACACAAACAGCCTTTTGCCTGAAAGCCTTCTATTCACTATGAAGAATATAACATTCACTAAAAACAGTGACGAAAGAAACCACAAAGCATCATTTGAATGTAAACATCCTAATGGAAGAACGAATGTGAAAGGCTCAAACCATTTCACCCCCCACACGTTAACATCTATTAATAAATAATCCTTGCAATAAACAAAGGGCAAAGAAACGACAGCCATGTTGTCAGCAGTATGATAAACTTCTTAACCTTACTCCTAATATACTTCATCTCATTCCCATTCTCAGGGCTTTTGAAGAAAAAGCCGCTAAAAAAATAAAAAGAGGACATAAAAAAACTTAGGGCATTAAAATAGAATTCGGATGCGGCACCTTTTGCATCAAAAAAAACCATATATTATAAAAATATGCAGGACGAACATATGCAATAAGCATACACCTTTTACCGAATCAATAGAATAGTCTCTCACCATTGTTCTTGGATTTTAATCATATATAACAACGAATATGAACATTCAAAAACACATTTTTCAATTAATATACTTTACCGGATATCCAATAGCCAATCAGTACGTTCAAATCAAGACACCCCCATCTACAGGGATTATATAGCCAACAATTTGCCTTGCTTCGCCACTAGTGAGAAAGAGAGCGGTTTTAGCTATTTCCTCGGGCATTGTAAAACGTTTACTCGGCTGTCCTTGGAAATAAGCGTTGTCTTCAAAGTTCCTATTATGAGGCAACGCAGGATTGGAGGTCAGGCATGTGCCAGGCGCAATACCATTCACCACGATATCATAAGCAATAAGTTTTCTTGCGATTCCACCTGTCAAGCTATGAGCGCCCCACTTGGCCACGGCATAAGGGTCGAAAAGTCTTTGGTAGCCAGCGATAGAGGTAATGTTGAGTATATTCCCCTTGATTTTATTGTCAATCATATACAGCCCTTCCATTTGGCACATCAAAAACATACTTTTCGTATTGATATCATATGTCCTGTCCAGTACTTCCGCGGTATATGCATTCCACGGTTCATACTTAGACATTCCACCTCCTACATTGTTCACGAATATGTCGATTCTACCCATCATGGAAACGGCTTTATCGAACTTCTGCTTATAAGAGTCAAAATCCAAGGCGTCCCATACCAACGTATGAAGCTTGGCATTACTTTCGGAAAGCTGGAAGTTTGACAGTTTTTCTTTACTTCTTCCAGTCACTATAACCTCAGCACCCTCTGCCAAGTACGCCTTAGCCATAGCTCTGCCCAATCCCTCGCTACCGCCAGAAATAAATACTTTCTTATTGGTATATCTCGCATCAGGATTGGTAAATGTAACAGAGACATATTTTACTCCCCCATGTTTAAGGAATTTCAAGAAATTCACGATGTAAGACTTTATTCCCATAATTACTTATTATCTATTTTATCCATTATGTACTTAGTGAATAGTAGGGCTCCTCTCTTGTTAAGATAATAGCAGTTGCGAAACAAGGATTTGTCATCCGAAAATCCAGGCTCTTCCATACAGTCGAAGTACCATGTCTCCCCCCCGTTGGCTTCTGTAATGAAAGAGTCTATCAGTTGCTCTTTGGCAACAGAGGGAAATTTACGGCACAAAGATCTATGCATAGGTGGTATGACCAGGACCAACCTTAACTTCTCCTCTTTGCAATATTCAATCATATCTTTTAACATTGATATAGTCCTATCATATACCGTTCTATGACTCTCTACGAATTTATCATTCAAGTTATTGATATTAAACTGAATAGTCCATCCCTTTATCCAATTCTCAGCATCACGCTCCAGTTGCCTATCTCCCATTATCACTTCTTTGGGCGGAA
The DNA here is from genome assembly GCF_023656665.1 of Parabacteroides sp. B2-S-102. Taxonomy (NCBI): domain Bacteria; kingdom Pseudomonadati; phylum Bacteroidota; class Bacteroidia; order Bacteroidales; family Tannerellaceae; genus Parabacteroides; species Parabacteroides sp. B2-S-102. The sequence continues at coordinate 370,563 of NZ_JAMOKM010000003.1, forward strand.
GGATACGTGTCTTAATGTCACGGATAAATTCCACCAATGGGTATATAGATATAGGGCTATTTTTATATCCCTTTATTTTACTATTCCGGATATAGTGTCCACCGGGAATCGTTCGATAGTCCAAAAAACTATAGCAACGGTCTTCTATGTAATCCACCGCTCCACTGATCGACGTAAACGGACAAAGCGGATAAAACACAATAGCATTATCCTTTAGAAACTTGCGGTATCGCTTGAGTATCAAAAAGTCGCCTACCATCGTCTGCGGCGCCACAGCCCAGTTCATTCCCTTACATCCCATATCGCTGTAATCGAAATCATATACGCCGGAACTGCTGCCTAGATTCACAACGTCCAATGGCTCCTCTTTCATTTCCCAAAATTTCACGCAATCTTTGAAAAGGACCTCGTTGTACCAATGAGAAGACTTAATGAATGTATTGATTTTGTTCTTTATATAATGTTTCATGAGATCTTCTGTATTAACAAATTCTCTGATCATTGTTTAGTCTTGCTCATCTTAGTCTGAATCCAACTGACTATTTTTTTTCTTTCGGCACGTGTTATTCCTACGTATAAGATAAGGATCATCAATACGACCTCTGTAAGCAAGGATAGAATAATAAACCTCTGCCATCCATCCTCCATCAAATATACGATGGCCGTAGGCACAATTACAGAACAGGCACCAACTAAGACACATGGGAGAACAGCGCCAACTAAAAGTTCACGTATGTTGAAATGTACATAAGAATAGACAATGAAATAAGCATCAATCATAACAGTTATATTAATGATGACGAGAACTATGAACACCGCATAGGCAGGAGCACCCATTTTCAATATGGCATAACTAATAGGCAAGGACAATATCATTATGGTTCCATTGAGCGAATTCCCCAGCTTCATCTTGCCGATAGCGTGAAAGGCCATAATCATGGACGCACGGAAAACCTCGGCAAGACTGAGTAAAAGTATGATCAAAGTGAATACATACGTATCAGGAGGAGTGGCTTTGCCCAGCCATAAGTTTAATATGAACCTCAACTCAAAACAGATGGGCAAGATTAATGCCAACATCAAGAAGAACGAATAACGTGCGGACTTAAACGTAAGCGAGTACATCCTCTCATAATTGTGTTCGGCAAAACTTTTAATTACCTGCGGCCTCGTGGCCATAAGAAAATTAATCACAAAATGGTTGACAGCCGTTTGGATTTGATAAGCCACCGCACGTGCCGCATTGACCATGGGACCGAAAAATAAGTTGAGAAGGATATTAATACCTTGCCCTTGGCTTATTGATGCCAATCCGCCAAACATCTCCCACCCTGAATAAGCCAGCTGCCTTTTATATAAAGTCTTATCCGTAATCCATCTGAAACGGCACTCCTGATAACGCCGATACGTATAAAACCTATAAAAAAACTGAATCAAAAAAGTATTCAGCATTAACAACAAAGCATAAAACACCAAGTCATCCATGGGAGATAAGGAAAGGAGGTAAGCGATAGCTAATCGCGAAAACGCATCATATAAGCCCACATAGGCATAAATAGACATATTTTCATGGGCTATCAGTGAAGCATTGTAAGGTACTTGGGTGAAGTTAACCATCACCGTAACAATAGAAAACTGATAGACCCACCACGCAGCTGATAGTCGTTCCACCGGTATAACCATTTTCTCGTAAAAGAACCAGAGGCCTATAGTCTCAGCCAACAGCAAGACAATAAAAGCCACAGCCATATGCAAATTCAATGAAACCGAGAAAGTTCTCTTCAGCATCTCTGCGTCCTTCATTCCCAATTCGTAAGCCAGAAAACGACTGGTTGATGAAGACAGGGCACCGTTAAGCACTCCTATTACGGCCACAATTCCACCTACCGCATTATAAATACCGTAATCCTCTACACCAAGCGTTTGAAGTATCACACGGGAAGTAAATATGCTTACCCCCATGACAAGTAACATACGCACATATAGAAAAAGTGTATTTTTTGCTATACGCTTATTTGTTGAAGATACTTCCTGACTCATTTCAGACTGCCCCTTTTATTTAAATCGCATTCACACGATTATCATTCGTTCACCCCGTTCTTCTGCAGCAGCCTCACAATACTATCTAGGCTGTCAAAATTTTCGGGAATGATGTCAATACCATCAATGACGATATCGTATTCGGTGTCGAGAGTATCGACCAGCGTCACTATATCGAAGGAATCAAGCATACCTTCCTCTATAAAGTTTACAGGCTCGCTGAAATCGAACTCGGGGCGTAACTCACTCAAAATCGAAATAATTTTCTCTCTCATAATCTTTTTCTCCTTTAATCTTGGCAATTATATACCTTTATTTATTTCTAATTAATACATAATCATAAAGTCTCTCTACTTCAAAGCCGTAATGACGGTAACGTTTAATGGCATTTTCGTTACTAGCTATCACCCAAAAGAGTTGACGCTTGGTGGCGTGGCCAGCTCGCATAAATTCATTGAACAATCGGGAACCAATCTTTAAATCCCGGTATTCGGGCAAGACAAACCAATAACGCAGATATAAGGTCTGCCCGTTCAGTTCAAAGATGATAAAACCGTAAACCTTTCCTTTTTCCTTATATACGAGCACACCCTTTCGGGATATGAAGTCCAGTATTTCCTCGTAACAAGGCAGCTGTTCAGACAAGGGGTCAAAGTTGGTATGGAGCATATCCTGTACCACACATGCATCAGCCTCTTCAGCGAGACATACATTGGGGACATCGCTCACTTTATACTCCAAGGCTCCGAGGCGACTCATACGGTAGAGCTGTTCATACACACTGAAGCCTTGCTCCACAAACACATCTTTCAGACTCGCAATCTTTCCATCACCCACTATGTCAACGACCAGTTGCTCAGACAATATAGGTAAAACAGCCTTCAATCCCCCGACCAGTTGTTGCAAGGTAGTGGTAAGAAAAAACAGGTTGTTGACCGAATCGGTTAAATGGAGCAGAAAATAACCGTCAGGGAAAGAAACGTAAAACAACTCTCCTTTCTCTATCCATATGGAGTGCTTCTTCCTATCCAAGAAGAAATTGGACAGATAGCCCTTACGCAAAGAACGAATATCGCTCACAAAGCCATTAATCTTATCAAGTGAATCTATCTTATCCATTGACTTGGTTATTATAGAACAGGCGGTCAATCTTACCGTTCGTATTACGCTGTAACTCTCTGATATGATGATACACAGTGGGCTGCATATAACGAGGAATGCTAGCAGAGATAACCTTGCGGAAAGTTGCCATATCAAGTTCCTCTGTAGCCTGATAGAACATCACAATCTTCTTGTTTGCAAAGTCATAAACGACGCAACAGCTATCCACCATGTGACTACCAAGAATTGCAGTCTCTATCTCGCCGAGTTCGATACGATAACCATTGTGCTTAATTTGAGAATCTACACGACCCACATACATAATTTCTCCATACTCATTCTCATAAACGACATCACCCGTACAATAGATTGTCTCCGGATAATAATTATGTAGAGGATTCTGTATAAAGGCTGAAGCAGTCTTTTGGGGACTGTTATAATAACCAAGAGCAAGCGAAGAACCTCGTACACAGAGTTCTCCTTGTTCACCCTTTGCCGCCCGACGTTTGCGATCAACGAGAATCAACACGTCACTGTTGCGACACGGGAAACCTATAGGCAGAGGTTCACTATCAGAAAACTCTCGTTTCACTTCATAGAAGGTACAGTCAACAGTAATTTCCGTAGGTCCATAAAGGTTAGCATAACGGCAGTTGGGGAGGTGCTTACGCCAGTAATTAAGGTGCTTATTTGGCATTACTTCACCAGCAAAGAACACATCCTTCATGTATATAGGCTTTTTTGTTTCGAAAATATTGAGATTGGCTACATTGATGAGCACAAAAGGAACCCAAAACACGAACGTAATTTTCTCCTCATTGAGATAGTCAACCAACTTGGCAGGGAATGCGAAATTACTTTCTGGAATAATATTAAGCGTCGCACCAGTGGAATACATAAGGTAAATATCAAGTGTTGAGTTGTCAAAATAGAAAGGGGCTTGATTACCAATTACTGCATCACTCATAAAGTGAAACGTATCTTTCGCCCAATCGATATAGTCAATTACACCACGATGCGAGACAACCACACCCTTGGGAATTCCCGTTGAACCACTGGTAAAAATGCTGTAAGCAGGATCAGTATCAATCTGATGAGTGAACTGTGAAAAAGCATTTTCTATATTTATATCACCCTCAATTATATCTTCAGCCACAAGAATCTGTACATGGGTAAAATCCCTAAGGGTTTCAATATGAGAACGATCAGTTATGAGCACTTTAGATTCAAGAGTCTTGATAATACTGCTGACACGAGAAACGGGAGACTTTGTATCAAGAGGCACATAAAAGTTTCCACTCATATTAATACCTGCAAAAGACTCAATCATCTTGCCCCCTTTCGGAATGTAAACACCAATTGGGTTATTTAACCCGATATTCATATTCACGAGAGCAGCCGAAATCTTTTGCGCATTTCTCCACAAATCACCAAATGTGATAGACATTTCCGAATCTTTAACAGCTATTTTCGCAGGAAAGCGACTAACAGTAGACTGGAGATATTCAATAACAGATTTTTGCATATCTAATAAATATTTTTCGATTCTTACGAGTAATGGATCGGTCACTGTTTATTCAGCGGTTCATAGAAATGAGTTTTGGAAAGATCTAGAGCAACACTTCCACACGTAAGGCCAGCGCCATAGGAACAAAAAACGGCATGCCTCGGACGGTTTGCCTTGTTCAATCCATAAAGATCACATAACAAATTGGGGATAGTGGAGCTACTTGAGTTACCAAAGTCCTTCATGTTCACTGGAAATTTCTCTTGGCTTGACTTCAATGCCATTCTAACATTCTTAATAATCAACTGACTGGATTGATGCAACGCATATATATCCACATCAGAATCCTCCCATTTCATCAAATCCATCACAGTGCGGATGCTTTTAGGACCGTTCACTATACTAAATGAGAAAACCCCCATTCCATCTTGGCATATATATCCACCATGGGGCATCATGATCCGATCGTATCTCGCACCATCTGAACAGAGATGGAAAGCCATGCCAGTTGTTCCTTTTGAAATCAGTGAAGCAGTACCTATATCGCTCGCATCAATACTACCAACAGCTTTAGGGTCAAGACAATTCTTCAGCATATCACCTCCAAGAACTAAAACGTTCTGACACAATCCACTATGTATCCACATAGCTGCTTGCATCAAACCATAGATATAACCGGTACAACCATAATTAATATCCAAGCAAACGGTTTCATTCTTCAATCCTAATTTATGCTGAAGATAGACAGAAGTATCAGGGAGCGCCCAATCACGAGTTACAGTCAATACAACCAAGCCGTCTATGCTCTCTCTGTCGATGTTATCCTTACTGATTAGATATTCAGCAGCGTTGAAGCATAAATCGGATGATTTCTGATTCGCATCGGTTCTGTAAACCCATTCAACTCCTGTCGTACGGATAACATCTCTTGTCTCTTTTTCACCATATTGCTCGGCGAAAGAAGATAAGGAAATCTTATTACTCGGTAGCCAGCTTGCAATACTGCGGATAGAGACATCTGGTATGATTGTTTTCATGCCTTTCTTTCTTTTACGATATTGAAAAGATCTTCAATTGTATCGGCATTACGCACGTCTTGGGTGTCCAGCTCCACACCATATTCTTGATAGACCATCGCTACGACACTAAGACTTGTCAGCGATGACCAACTATCCAGTTCATGAAAATCCAAATCAGCTTCAAAAATAGCAGGATCTTCCTCTTCGAATTGGGAAACAAATTTGCCAATAAAATCTTTTAATTCCATATATCAAGTATTTTTTATCTAAGCCTTCCAAAGAATATTTTTTTCCACCACCACGGCAGGATCACCTTTCACTATACTGAAAGCAGATATGTGACCGGAAACCACCGAACGAGCAGAGATTATGGCACCTGGTTCGATTACCGCCCCAGGCATCACCGTACAGCTTTCCGTTAACCATACATGTTCTTTGATGGTGACGGGAGAAGAGGTTTTATATCCGCGAATAGATATAAAGTGTTCCCCGTTGTTATCGCGGATAGTGACATTACGTCCACATCCGGTATACCGTCCGATAGAAATATGGTCAGCGCATATGATCGTCAAGCCAATATTCGCACCTAAACCACCTCCTATTTCCAAAGTAGCGTTCCTGAACACCTCAATGTCGGCACCATACGCAACACTATAAGGTTCATATTTAATCTCCATCCTCCCTCCGTTCTCAATCAAGAGCCTGCTGTCCAGGCGAGATCCTTTGATACGCTTACTTCCAAAATGGAAGGGCGCATTCAGTATCAGCTGGGCTTTGGATCCCATGACTATAGTACAGTACTTATTTATGATGAAGAATTTTCCTTCCAAAACATTTCCTTTTACTTGTCCGCAAAAGAAGTTATATCGAAAGTTTTTTGTCCATGTACCAAGACTCCATCCTGAGGCTTTTTTTACGCTAAATAAGAAACGGGCTACGTTCTTAAGCTTTTCCTTGACGCTAAACCCCTTCTTCCCAAAATGGGGCAGGTACTTCTTGATGCAGGCATCCAGTGATTCATTGAGGGTAGCATAGAACGCATCCCTGTCGTGACTAGAATGGCACAAAGGCTTCATTAAAAGGCGATTTCCTACTATGGCCTTGTCTAGAGGGAAGTCCTGCTTTTTCAGAGTTTTAATATTCTGTATCAAGTCAGCGCCTTTTTTGCTATGCACAAAGACTACGGACGTTCCCAAATCATTGTCAAGCTCTTTAGGTATATACTTTTTATCAGCCCATAAATCACCAATGGTAATGTCTGTAGCTCTAGGGAAACCCTTGAAGGGGCATTCAAAACAACTCGGCCGACATACCTCAGGAACGATATAATTCAGAATACGCCACGGATTGTTCTCCAACGTTTGATATTCGACATCTCTATTTTCAAAGAGAATTTTAAAAGTATGCTTACGCCATCCCAACTCCTTGTTTTTAGCTTTAAAATAGACAACCTTTGAATGATGCTTGTTTTCCAGATATTCTATGTACTTCCGGAAAAGCAATGGCGAGGCTATACCCCTACAGATATAATCCACCAAAATCAAGTTGTCATAAGTTTTGTGCAGGAAGCCGCGCAGGGCTGCCATCTGACATGGGCCTCCACAAACAAGCACGGGCTTGCCAGTCTTCAAGGCTTCACGAACAGCGATATAAAATCCATCGAAACGGCTCTGAAGATATTTGCTAGAGCGCAAACGAGGCAAGTCGGTCTTATCTGCTGAAAGGAACTGAGACACAGACCAGTCTTCATTATAGACCGCACCACCCACGTAGCCGCCTTGCTTGTAAACGTATTCGGCAAGGGCTGTGAACGCTCCACCAGAAGTGCTGTCGAAACGTACCTCGATATTCTTATGTATGGCGGCATAGCAAACAGGAATCTCAAAATCATTTTTCTTTAGCTCCTCAGAGTGCAAATTGGGGCAGACCTTTTCACAAAGACCACAATCTGTACATTTATTTTTATCAACTTCCGGATACCAAAATCCCTCTATATCGGTCTTGAAAGTAATAGCCTTATGGGTACATACATCACCACAAGCATTGCAGCCACAGCATTTACTTTTATCTGTAATTTGAATCATTTATAATATAATTTATATCGAACGTAAACAGTCATTTTAAACCTGCAAAAACCTAAAATGAAATATTTTTAATTTTATTTCACAACAAAGGGGTTATATGTAACTATTCAGCAATAGCAAAGACATGGTACATTGTCATCCTATAACGACAAGATGGTATTGATTGCCTTAAGTTGTGATTGTTCGTTCTTCCAGACAGTGTCGGCGACAAAATGACGATCCTCCGTCATAATAAACTTTGCATTTGCGATAACAGCATAATTCAAGAATTTATTGTCATTCGGATCTGATTTTATCAAATTAAACTTATAATAAGGAGTAAGGAAGCTGATATATAGATTGTTCAAAATAACATCTAAGGTTAGTTTAGTCATCTCTTTTCCCGTCAGTTGCTCTAATATTTCTTCATTTTCATTAAGGATCTTTCAGATGCACATAATTCATTTGCGTCATCTAAGAACGACTGCCATATTCAATGATATCGGTTTCTACTCGGAAGACTTTGAATCAAACTATTCGTATCCAATACGATTTTACTCATCGTTCAAATCTGTACGAAGGTGTATTGTCCTCAGCTCGTCAAGCTTCTCCTGATTGAAACCTCTCGAATCCCATAACTCATCCAAACGTTTGTCCAATTTTTGCGAGAAATATTTCGTCGAAACCGCTTTCATCTCTAATAGCTTTTCCTCCGAGCCATCAAAAGCAAAAAACTTCAACAGATGTTGTTGCACGGGATTAAATACTGTCGCTTCCATATTCTTTTGTTTATTCATCCAAAATAGATGCTTGCATATCAAATTGATTGTATGAAAATATAGTCAATTCCTTTTACCACAAACATTTCTCCTTGAAATATTCCCTCCTCAATCCAACTCCTCAAACCGAGAATTCTGGCTCTTGAACTCAGGCACGAATGCTTTCATCTCCCTCACCATCGGGAGGATCTGGACACGAAGGGATAATTCGATTAATACATGGATATGTGTTATCACATCCTTATAGTCATACTCACGAACCGCCGCCACCCGAATTTTCTCGTGAGGGGTCTCTTTCGTGTTCTCCTTGTTGTTCAATAGCTCCTCATATAGTTTCTCACCGGGACGAAGGCCAGTGTACTTGATCTCGATATCCTTGTTTACCTGCAATCCGGACAGTTCAATCATACGCTTCGCCAAATCCGCTATCTTCACCGGCTCACCCATATCGAAGATAAAGATCTCACCACCCTTGCCCATTGTACCGGCCTCTAATACCAGACGGCAAGCCTCCGGGATGGTCATGAAGTAACGGATGATATCGGGATGGGTGACCGTCACGGGACCTCCTTGAGCGATTTGTTCACGGAAACGGGGGATAACCGAACCGTTGCTACCCAATACGTTTCCAAAGCGGGTCGTAATGAAACGCGTCTCGCCTTTCACCTCTCCTCGCTCGATCGCAAGGCTCAGACTCTGTACATAGATTTCGGCCAAGCGCTTGCTACAGCCCATGATGTTCGTGGGGTTCACCGCCTTATCCGTACTGATCATCACAAATTTCTCCACACCATAGCTTACAGCGGCATCCGCCATCACACGAGTACCGAACACGTTTGTTCGAATCGCCTCGCAGGGGTTCTCCTCCATTAAAGGGACATGCTTGTAGGCCGCCGCATGGAACACTACTTGGGGATGCCAGTTGCGGAACACATAATCCACACGGTCCGGGCTACGGACATCGCCGATCACCGGGACAAAGTTTAGTCCCTTGTATTTCTCTTCCAATTCCAGACGGAGATTATGCATCGGGGTCTCAGCGGAGTCGAAGCAAACCAACTTCTTAATCGGGAAATGAGCCAGCTGGCGACAGATCTCGCTACCGATACTGCCGGCGGCTCCCGTGACAAGCACGGTCTTCCCTTCCAACAGATTGCCGATTTCGTCCAGATTAATATGGATCTCCTCACGACCCAACAAATCCTCGATACGGATCTCACGGACCGAACGCTTCGCCTCACCTCCACGTAGCTCCTCCATCTCCGGAACTACCAACGTCTTCAATGAGGCCTGCTCGCAATAACGGATCAAACGGTCACGCTCCTGATGGGCAACCTTTATATTCGGGAAGAGAACGCCATCCAAGCTGTTGCGAGGGATCAAGCGATACAGATCCTCCACGTTCTCGATCTGGTAGACCGGTAACTCTGCAATCCGGATGCTTTTCTTGGAATTGCCAAAGGAAAGGAAGCCCATGATGCTATAATTCTGCATGAATACCTGACGGTTCGCCGAGGTAGCGATCATCACGCTCTCCTCCTCCGTGCCAAAGACCAGTACCCGCTTGCGTTTCTTGCCTAGTTGCAGGAGGACGCTGTTATAGACATTAATCACGAAGACACGCAACGTAACCAACATCACGATCGTCAACGTACTGTCCATAATTCCACCCAACCAATAGATAGGAGGGCTGAAACGGGCTTTCAACAGCCAAAGCAGCAGGAACATCAAGAGCGACTTGCCGATCGCAGCACCACCGATCCGCCACAAGCCACGCAGCGTGGAATGGCGAATAACCCCATGATATGCTTTGAACAGCAAGAACGAAACGATACTGGCCACAAATGAGGAGAGGCCCACTTTCAGCACATCAGACTCTCCAATACGTATATGCAGAATGGAGAACATTCCTAGTACGCCCAGCAACGATACGGAAAGCGAGACGAAAAGGTCCGCACTAAAAATGATCCAACGGTTGATATACCGCAAATTCACCAGACGGCCTAAGGCCAATCGCCATCTGCCCTTATGAAAATCCATCATTTGTATTTTGTTTGTTTTATATTCAATGCCCTAACTTTTCCCAACGGCGGCGCCTGTGACTCGTGGCGTCCCGAAGCGGCGGGCGTAATACAGCTTTCCGTCCGCAAGATCGTACCATCACCTTGGTGGATGATTTGGATCGCATGGGTTGCATTGGGCACGATCTGCACATTGCAACCGTAGATATGGAAGACGAAACGTGCTTGTTCCGCCCGCTCATGGTTTTCTGTCATATCGTAATTTTTTCAGTAAGGTTATCACTTTTCGTTTCCCTTGGAAAACGAGGTATATATGAATTGCCCTATGAAGTATATATCAATTGCCTAACGCAGTATATATCCTCGGGCATATGCAGTATATCTTCTCAAAAACGGCCAGTTGAGCGGTGTCTGAGACGACTGCTCCACGCATCGTTGATACGGGCACGGATGTTGCTGACGCTTTTACCCTTCGTGATTCGGGGGGTGATGGGTAGAAAGAGGCGGATGAAACGCTCTTTGACCATCTCCTCGGGGGTTATTTTCAGCTCGTTCTCTTGCATGACCAGAATGACTTGGGCCAACTCGGTAACCGTCCGGCACTCGACGATCTGCGCAAGATAGCGTTCCAGATCCTCTTCTTTATTTATATAGGCACGAAAACGGATCGTTTCAGGCATGAGACCGGATCTACCGTCCCCCTCTTCTAGGGAGGTCTCCCCGCAATATTCCCCCACATAGAAGTTCTGGATGGCTTCCGTAGCGTTGGGGAGTATCTGGTTATTGCCGCCGTGTATGGTAATCGTTATATCAGACATAAGGTATATATGAATCGTTTGTCAATGAAAAGTAAACAGTTTGTCAACGGTTATCAACGGATTTGATTTCGCTATCCGGGGGTTGTACTTTCGCATTGTCAACAATAAGTTTAATCTTTTAAAAAAAAGAAGTATGATTAATTATTCAACTTACATGTGGAAAAGTCCACTGGATGAGACCGCAAAGGAACAGGCGTACGCCAAGAACCAAGTGACGAAAGTGATGAGTTTCGATGATTTCGTGAAGCACATCTCAGATCACAACGGTGTTTTCACACGCGGCACGGTAAAAGGCGTGGTAAGCGACACCTGCTCATGTCTAGTGGAACAATTGCTGAACGGCTACAAGGTACAATTCGGCGAACTAGGAATCTTTAGTATCTCCATCACCTGCGAGCCGGCCGCTACACTCAAGGACTTCTCCAGCGATAATATCAAGGCGGTGAACATTCTATTCAATCCGGGTATAGACTTCGAGAACCTACGTTCTAAGGCAGAATTCAACCTAGTAACCAGCCGTGCGATCCAAGCCGCCTCGCTGAAGGCGGTAAAAGAGAATAAAGACACGGTGGACTTGGCTGCATTGAAGAAAGGAGACTCAGAATCTCCTGATGAGATCTAAATCCTACCATTGAGAAATACGGCTCTTAAACCATGAAGCTTATTTTATTCATTTATTTAAAGACTACAAGTATGAAAAAAACAAATTGGAAGAGCGTCTTGCTCTACATCATCCGTATTGTCGAACTGGTCATCACCGGTGCTGCCGGTGGAGCCGCTAGCGGTTGGATCGGATGAGAACCATCACGCTGATTATCGTGCATTGCTCTGCCAATAGGCAGGGCAGCACTTTACGGATGATGGACATCGACCATCTGCATCGCTCTCTCGGCTGGAAAGGCTGCGGATATCACTTCGTTATCCCGACCGATGGTACGATCGAGATCGGTAAGCCCCTTGAACAAGTGGGCGCTCATTGTAAGAACCACAATCGGTACAGTATCGGGGTTTGCTATATCGGAGGACTCGCCAACGATGGAAAGACTCCCATGGATACCCGAACGGAAGCCCAACGAGAAGCCCTACAGGGTTTGTTTCGTGAATTGCATCAGCGATTCCCCAAAGCCCTAATCGTGGGACATCAAGACTTGGACCCGTCGAAATCCTGTCCCTGTTTTAATGTCGTGAACGAGTTTTCCGATTAGTTTAACGCAGGGAGTCCCTTCACCTCCCTCGAATGCCACGCTTGGTAGGCGGGAGCGGAGAGTTCAGGTACAGTCAATAACTTGTAATCCGCCCCGTTCTGCTTAGCTATATGTTTTCGTTCATACAAACGAAGGGAACGATCCGTTACGGAAACCATGACAACCGGAAAAGGATAAGCGTACAGGCGCATCGGCGTGATCTCACTATCCGGAAAGGCACGACGCAATTGATAAGCGGAACGTTCGAACGCGACCCAATAAGATCCCGTACAATATAAATGGATCGAGGTCTGATTCGCACACTCACGATTCATGATCTCTCTCAAATGCCCTTTCAGCAATAGCATCAAACGGATACCGGAGGGAGTTTCGCTTTCCTTTCTCATGACAGTCTACTATTTAATGTTTTAGCCAAATATCGTAATCGTGTAAACGCTGTATCAACAAGGCCTTGCTTCTCTTAGGCGAAGGGTCATCCCGCCAGGGATCTACCAGCTCATGCGCCATACGGTAATACAGGTTGCTATTCGTGCAGCCGTAAAGCGTGACGAGCAGCAAGGCACGAGAATTCACTGCCTTAACCAATGGAAGCATATTGCGTAGGGTGGAATACAAGCGTTCAAACTCCTCTTCCTGATCCAACAGCTTATAGGCCGGAAGGAGTAATGAGTAAACCTTGCAACGCATCACGTCGGTCTCCACACGAAGGGAAGCATAGCCCTTCAGCACCTCACGAACCAAAAGTTCGTCTTCCTTTCCCAATTTGCCCGAGAGATAATAACGCCCCAACGCCTTGTGCATACCTTCCGATAAACGATCGTTATCCAAATGGGTATAAACATGCTTGCCTTTCGTATTCAACTCGATCAGCTCATACTCGCCTTGCCTTACCTCAAATAGAGGAACCCACATACAGTCAAGGATACGTACCATGACATCCTTATGACCTCCACCCGGTTGCACCACCACCTCAGCCTCCATCCCCATGAAAGAACCCGAGGTGATACGTACACGGTCACCTTTCAGCAAGCGACCGCTATCCGGTACGTACACCGGAAGCTCATTGGAATAAGATTCAGCCATCCAGCGTAAGGTCTCCATCTCATGATCTGACAGGTAAGGAAAATAAGAGTGTTCGCCCACGGATACCCGAGGAAGAAGATTATATAAGGGCATGATACGTTTCAAACGGAAAATCTCATTCTCCGAAGCATGGATAAACACATAGTTGTATAAAAGAGGCTTCCTCGTATTGACCATCTTGCCTCCCACCTTGCGAGCCTCGACATACGAGGGGGCAAAGTACTCGAACAAGGGTTCCCCACAACGTTTACGACGGGAAAGCTCGGCATCTAATCCTTTTGACGAATAGATATTATCACGTCCCCCAACAGCGGTAGGAAGCGTCAGTACGTACCAACGTACAGCCTCCTGGCTACGGCGATTGCGTATATGCACCATAGCTCTATCAGAGCTATTACTTGTCACGATATTCATTGAGGAAGATAATTCAGAGCCTTATCAAGATATTCTTGTAATACCCTGATAAATAAATACTTATGTGAAAACAAAAAAGGAATTACTGAAAATTTGCATCCCTTCAATACTCATGCTACTTGGCGAGTAGCGTTCATTTCATGCCGCAAATGTAGTAAAAAATAACATAACACAAGCAAACATTAGGCTTTGTTTGTGTTTCAACCTTAATTCTCTTTAAATCTTCGTTCTTATTTCTGATGTATAGACATGGCAATAGAAACGAAATGGCCTCGTTATTCCCGAAATCATCACGTTATCCGAAGTAAATTCCATATAACATCATGTAGAGATGGAGCGTGCTCCGTCTCCCACCGCCTGATAGTAACTAAAATACCATTGTAAGGGGATGAAACGGGACACGCTCCGTCTCTACAACTAAGGAATATCCTTTCACTCCTCTTGTTAAGGCTACTCGCCAAGTAGCAGTCAGTTTGGCTACTCGCCAAGTAGCGTACTTTTCTTCACCCTACTTTCGGCGCATAATTATACACACTCTCGAAACAAAGTTTGTTTACGGTTGAGAGTTTTTCTAAAGAGAAACTCTTCAAGTATATTTGCGTAGTCTTGATAGATTTATGCCCTAACAGTTCACTGATCATCTCAATCGGTACGTTTTGCTCCTTCAAGGTCGTGGCGAAAGAGTGACGAATCGTGTATGAGGTAACCCGAGTATGAATGCCAATGGATTCCGACAGTATTTTCAATCTGCGGTTAAAACCTCCTAATACGGTATTATATTCCTTGTAGGCATCCTCACCGGTCTTCATTCCCTCTAAAAAAGGAAACAGATAGGGCGAATCCTCGGTTGTATCGGCTGCCAACTCATTCAGCAGCCCTTGTGCCTCCGCTGGGATCTCCACCTGTATAAGGGATCCGCTTTTCTGCCGATAATAAGACAAGATCCCTTCCTTGATATCCTCCTTTCGCAAATGCGCCAAATCTACGAAAGCCATCCCGCAAAACAAAAACATCAGGCAAAAGGCTGATTGGGTCCTCTTCTGTTGTGGATCTGTCACCGGGCTTGTCATCAGCAAGCGTAAGCTTTCCGAAGGCAACGCCTTTTTACGTTTACTCTCAACCCCCGTAAACACATGCTTAAACAAATGAGGAATATAGGCAGCCTCACCCACCTCTACCGCTAAATTATAGATGTGACGAATCCGGCGCATATAAGTAGATACCGTGTTACGAGCACATCCCTTGGCCAACAGCCAAGATTGATAACGCAAAAGTGTATCCCGATTAATATACGCATAAGGAATCTCTTCCCGGCCACAAAAACATTTAAACGACCTCAACGCATCTTGATAACTCTTCGCCGTGGAATAACGCTTTTTCTCACGCAGGCAGGTGATATACGTAAGTACACCCACCACAAAATCATTCTCATTCATACTTTATCTCCTTAAGAATTAATACATAAAAAAATCCTCTATCTCTCCGTTTACACAGGAAAGATAGAGGATCTTCATAAAATCCTTAAAGAAATATATTATTTTCCGGCTTTCTCAGCAGCAGCTTTCTTATTGATCTTCTTCTTCTGCAACTCGTAAGCGATCGGAGTAGCGACGAACAAAGTAGAGTATGTACCGATAATGATACCTAATAAGATAGCGAACGTAAAGCTTCGGATCGTGCTACCGCCCAAGATGAAGATACACAATACAACCACCAACGTAGTCAATGATGTATTAAATGTACGACACAAGGTAGAGTTCAACGCATCATTGATCACTTGATAACGATCACGCTTCGGATACAAAGCGATTGTCTCACGGATACGGTCGAATACAACCACGGTATCATTGATAGAGTAACCGATAATCGTCAAGATAGCTGCGATAAACGTCTGGTCTACCTCCATTGAGAACGGAAGAACCTTCCATAACAAGGTATAGAAAGAAATGATACACAATGTAGTCGTAGCAACAGAGGCGAACGCACCCACAGAGAATGACACATCACGGAAACGAAGCAGGATATAAGCGGCCATACAGATCATGGCGAAGATTACCGCTAAGATAGCGCTATTCTTGATATCGTCTGCCATGCTAGGACCCACCTTCTGCGAACTCTGTATGAAAGTAGTCGTGAACTCATCTAATGTAGTTCCTTCCGGAAGTAAGGATTTCACGCCCTCAAACAATTTATTCTCGATCTCTTGATCTACCGTAGGATCGTTATCATTGATCTTATAGTTGGTAGACACACGTACTTGATCAGCTGTACCGATCTGGATAACACTAACAGAACCGTCTAACTGAGCGTCCAGCATATTACGAACATCGTCAGTCTTCACCTCTTGATTGAAACGGATCACGTAATTACGTCCACCCGTGAAATCGATACCATTATTCAAGCCGATCGTCATAAAAGAGATAGCACCTAAAACGATGATTGCCGCCGGAATTAAATAACCGACTTTGCGAGCACCCAAGAAATTGATCTTCGGGTTTGTCAACAAGTCTTTCGTAATAGAAGTCGTGAATGTCACGTTCTTCAATTTATCTTTCGCTAACAATGCCTCATAAACGATACGAGTCAAGAACACGGCTGTAAGGAATGAAGCGAACAAACCGATGATCATCGTCGTAGCGAAACCACGGATAGGACCCGTACCGAAATAGAACAATACGATACCGGTAATGATAGATGTCAAGTTTGAGTCGAAGATAGCGGAGAACGCATTGCTGTAACCGTCGGCGATAGCCTTTCCTAAAGACTTACCGGCACGAAGTTCCTCTTTCGTACGCTCATATATCAATACGTTAGCATCGACTGCCATACCCAGCGTCAACACCATACCGGCAATACCCGGCAAGGTAAGAACGGCTTGGAAAGAAGCAAGGATACCCATCGTGAAGAAGATGTTCAATACCAAAGCACCGTCGGCGATCAATCCCGGAATCAATCCGTAGAATGCGCACATATAAACCATCAACAGCACCAATGCCAAAACGAAAGAAATCACACCGGCATTGATAGCCTCTTGTCCCAAAGACGGACCAACGACATCTTCTTGAACGATATGTACGGAAGCAGCCATCTTACCCGATTTCAATACGTTCGCTAAGTCCTTCGCCTCTTCCGGTGTAAAGTGACCGGTGATTTGTGAACGACCTCCCGTGATCTCATCGTTTACGTTCGGAGCGGAATAAACCATCTCATCCAAAACGATAGCGATCTGGCGACCGATATTCTCTTTCGTCAAACGAGCCCAAGCCTTAGAGCCTTCGGCATTCATAACCATGTTAACCATTTGCTCTGAACGACCGGCTTGTTGCATAAAGTCAGCGTTAGCATCTGTTACTACGTCACCACCTAAAGCGGGACTTCCGTCACGGTTCGTTACCTTCAAGGCATATAACTCAAAGAACTGCTCTTTATCATCGATCGCCTTTACACCCCATTTTAAAGCCAAGTTACGAGGCAATACCTCTTTCACTTGTTTCATGTTCAGGTATTCGCTGATCTTCTCCATATCTTTTGCTTGAGCGATACCTACCGTCGAACCCGGAGACAACTGACCGTTGTACTGGCTAATCTGCAATAAAGCAAATAATGGATGTTGCTTAGCGAACTCTTCCATGCTTTGATTAGCTTCCGTATCTTTTTTATCTTGACCGAGCTCAGCCAACAAAGAATCGGCCTCACTTACATTCGCATCAGCGGCATCAGCGATTTTCTCAACATTATCGGTAGCAACAGAATCAGCGGAAGCCTCCTTACTTAGGATAGTAGCCAATACATTATCAGCGGCAACCAATTGTTGATAGATTTCCGGCAACTTATAAGTTTCCCAGAATTCCAAGTTAGCGCTACCTTGAAGCAACTTACGAACACGTTCCGGTTCTTTCACACCCGGCAACTCAACCAAGATACGACCCGCTGTCTCCAAACGTTGGATGTTCGGAGAAACCACACCGAAACGGTCGATACGAGTACGCAATACGTTGAATGAGTTATCAATCGCACTCTGCAACTCTTGTTTCAAAACAGAAACAACCTGAGCGTCTGAGCTCTGGGGCGTGATTTTATCTTTTAACTCGAATGTACTGAAAATAGCGGAAAGACGTGCGCCGCTATCCAACTTCTTATACTCCTCAGCGAAAAGGTCGATGAAATCTTTTTGGCTAGTCGCTTGATGCGCATAAGCTAAATCCAACGCCTTGTTGAAATTCTCGTCTTGGTTGTTGTTAGACAACGAACGGATTACATCCGCCACGTTCAACTCAAGGACAACGTTCATACCGCCCTTTAAGTCAAGACCTAAACTAATTTCCATTTCACGGCATTGCTTAAGCGTATAGCCTAACCATACCTTCTGAGTAGATAGTGAGTCTAAATAAGCACTCTCTTTCGCAGGATCTCCACCCGCATACTCAGCGGCTTTACTGTTGTAATGTTGCGTCACGAACGAGAACGACAAATAGAACAAACAGACAAGCGTAAGTAACACCGCGAAGACCTTTACAAATCCTTTGTTTTGCATCTGAATCTTAGGTTTATGTTATTACATTATTTATATTCGTTTTTTCACAGGGTGCAAATATAGACTTTTTTTCTTTGATAAAGAGCAATTAGTATAATTATTTGTCACGCTCATAGTTTATTTCAAACGCAAATGTATATCTTTGGGGCTAAAATAATAAGGAAAATATACCATGAAACAGTTATTATTCGCTCTGTTATTTATCCCCGCCCTGCTATTCGCACAAGAGGATCAACACTATCTGGCAGGGGCCGTTCCGGTTGCAGACGGTAAAGTCGTTTTTACCCGAGAGATTAATGCCCCCTCTTTAAGCAAGGCACAAATCTACCAACAACTATTAAAATGGGGACAAGAAAATTTTAACACAAAGGAAAGTAGAGTAGCTTATCAAAATGAGGCAAAAGGCGAGATCGCCATTATCGGAGAAGAATATATAGTATTCTCCAGCACAGCCTTATCCCTCGATCGGGCGATGATGAAATACCGTATTATCATTGAATGTAAGGAACATGCTTGTACCCTGCAACTTGCGGGCATCCGATATGAATATAACGTGTCTTACCAGAACGAGCCGGAGAAATACCTAGCCGAGGAATGGATCACGGACGAGTATGCCTTGAATAAGAGCAAGACGAAATTGAACCGTATCAGCGGTAAGTTCCGTAAGGCCACGATTGACTTCGCGGATAAGACGTTCGATAGCGCAGCCAACGTATTAGGCGCACAGTTGCTGACAGCCGCACCGGTAGAACCAGTATCCGCTCCGCAACGGGAAACACGACCTGTGGCACCGATGGAAGGTTTCGTAGCGTTCCAAGCGGACAAAATACCTAGCACGATCCTCCAAATGTTACCGGACAACGCTTTACAGATCAAAGCCGTAAAAGGAAATACGACCGACGCAAACGTTGAATGGAAAGGCATAGGCAATATGTTCGGTAAAACGATCAGTACAATCTCCATATCCAAAGATAGTCCTGCTTATAAAGCGATTGGCAATAACGATGTATATCGATTATCCTTCTCCAAGCCCGGCACATCTGCCGATGCGCCATGGATTATTATCGAGTGCCGTAAACAAGGCGAGACCTCCGAAGGACAGCAAACGATGTTAATCGGCGAGATTACGAATGTATGGATCAAATAACGAAAAAGAGAGTTGCATTTATGAAAAAGATTCTATTATTAATATATATGATGTTCCCTGTGCTAGTCATGGCGCAGGGGCATAAAGGCGAGGTAGACGAATGCGCCCCCATGAAAAACGGGAAGGTATGCTATAGTGATGATGTAGAGATCGAGAATACCTCTAAACTAGAAATATTCAACGCTATTAACGCATGGGCTAAGAAATCTTATGGAAAAGATGTCTTCTTATCCAACGTAAACTCGAACAAGAACAAAGGGACCATCTTCGTAAGCTCTAAGGTTGAATTATTGTTGAATGATACAGACAAGACTATCATTAAATATAAAATGCGTATCACCTGCTTCGACAACCGATACACGATCGAGGCAAGCGATATCGTATATCAATATGATCCGCTAAACGATAAAAAGTACAAGACCTATAAAGCGGAAGATGTGATCGCCAATAATGGGGATAGCAATACGATAGCGCTGATCAAAGATCCTAAGCTATTCTGTAACGCTACCTTCTTCTTTGTCGAGAACTTGTTCGCCGACGTATTTGACGCTGCGCAGAACGCAGAATCCGAGTGATGAAACCCTTTTATTCAAGTTTCAAATAACACCATAACGGGTAGTGGTCTGAATAAGCGACCTTATCCACGGAACAATTCATAGAGGTCATGTTCGGGGAATGCAGGATATTATCGATACGGAACCAGAAGAAATTTTGATTATAGGTAATACCCATTCCCCGGCCAGACTCGGCAAAGGCATCCATCAAATCCCCTTGGATCGTACGGTGCGCATAAGAAATAGGCGTATCATTAAAGTCACCGCATACCAAGACATAATCTCCTTTCGCGTTCTTAATCTCTT
Organism: Parabacteroides sp. B2-S-102; assembly: GCF_023656665.1. Classification (NCBI taxonomy): domain Bacteria; kingdom Pseudomonadati; phylum Bacteroidota; class Bacteroidia; order Bacteroidales; family Tannerellaceae; genus Parabacteroides; species Parabacteroides sp. B2-S-102. Next base: position 391,154 of record NZ_JAMOKM010000003.1, read on the forward strand.
TTGATACCGCTTCCGCTTGCTTAGCCCGAATCCGGAAAGCAGGTCCTAGCTTTTGCTCGAACGCTCCTTTCAAATCGTCCAACCCATCCGAGCTAAAGCTCTTTATAAGGGATGAATAACGGGTCCGATCCTCCATCGTCAGTTTAAACGATTCCAAATGGTTATTAATCAAGGTCAACTTCTTTCCCTTGATGTTCACTTCATGTACGGAAGAGCCGTTATAATCCGAATCGTATTTCACCATCCGGGAATTCGACAGCGGATATTTGGAGAACACAGCGATGCCGAAACTCTGGAATTTCGTGGAGCTTTGATAAAATACAGAACGATAAGGATACATGCTCAACGCATCATAGATCTTAGAGGCAGTAAGGCTCTTCTCTGATTTAGCCGTGGCATATTCCTGCAAACAAACAATATCCGCGTCCGAGTTAGCGATATATTGGATAATCTTGTTCGGAGCTATCTTCGTATGATTCTTGTACCCAAAAGCCATCACATTATAAGTCAGCACCTTCAGTACCTCTTCCCGAGGGACATCCTTATGCGAGTGAAACGGAAAATAGCGTTTCACGGGACCCCAACATAACAAGAAGGAGAATATGCCGATCAATAAGAACTTCCATTCCCATAAGAACAGCCAATAGATAATAAAGCAAAGATTGACTACACATAAGACTGGAAAGGCTAATCCCAGATAAGATAACGTCATACTCGTCTCAGGAGACACCCGATCCGAGTAAGCCGAGACTATCAACAACACGACAGCCACCACATTCGCTACGACAAATAAGAATTGAAGAAAAATCCGTAGAGTTTTCATAAGTATCTGTTATTTCTTACTGGCGTCGAAAAGTCGCTTTTTCTCTTCAGCGGAAAGGCTCTCATAACCGGAACGTTTCAATTTATCCAGTATAGTATCTAGATCCACCGACTCCTGATGTTTGCGTGCGTTATACTCATAATCCGTTTCGTTACGTTTATAAGTCACACGCATCTTCGGTTTCCGTTTGCCCAAATTCACGAACCAGTCGATCAACCGATTCATTGGAGCGGTCAAGTCCTTTCCATTACGAATACGGGAAGCGAACCACATACCAAACAAAGCCCCGCCGATATGGGCGATATGTCCTCCCGCATTATCAGAAGTCATCGCCAACAAATCGATCACCAGCGTAAAGATAGCCAAATAAATTAATTTGATCCTTCCGATCAAGAATAAATTAATCTCCAAATCCTTCCGGTAAAACGACACGGCGAAAACGATCGCCATAACAGATGCCGAAGCCCCCATCAAATAGCTAAAAGAAGCCACGTTCTGGAAATAAGGGAAAATATTATAAGCAAGGACAAACAATATCGCACCCGCAAGACCTCCCAATATATACAAGCCTCCCAACTGCCGCTCATTGAAGAAATTCAAGAACAATCCCCCGAACCAATACAACCAAAGCATATTGAACAAGATATGCAAGAAGTCAAAATGAGTGAACATATAAGTAAACAACGTCCACGGACGGAAGAGCAAAAGTTCCGGAGAAGCCGGTAACTGCAAATACTGCAAAAAAGGTACCCCTTGCACATTAAAGAGCATAAACAATACGCTGGCCAAACGTATCAAGATAAACAAGCCTACATTTATATATATCAGTTTCGACAGGATATTACCCGACTGAAACATACGCTTCAAATTAGTAAAAATACCGTCCATTGTCTGCATCTTTCTTTTTCCAATAACGAATTAGGAAATAACCGAATAACATACCCCCCAAATGAGCGAAATGCGCTACCGTATCGCCACCAAAACTAGCCACACCCATAAATAGTTCGGCAAGACCATAAAATATTACGAAATATTTGGCTTTAATCGGGATCGGTATGAACATCAAGTACAAAGGAACATTCGGGAAGATCATCGCGAATGCCAACAAGATTCCGAATACGGCACCCGAAGCGCCAATGGTCACGAAATAATTCAAGAACTCGCTTTTGCTGATAATCTGGGCTCCATTCAAGTTTATCATGTCTTGGCTAGCGAAGATCACATCCCGCAAATTAAAGAACCATACCACCTCTTGTACCAAACCGGCGCCTATACCCGTCACGAAGTAAAAAATCAAGAAACGTTTGGGGCCCCATACGTTCTCCAATACCCGGCCGAACATATAAACGGCGAACATATTAAAAAACACATGCGCGAACGAATGGGTATCGTGCATGAACATATAAGAAACGATCTGATAAGCCTTGAAGTCGGTAGCACCCGGGAAGTGAAGCCCTAATAAATCCACCAAATCGATGCCGACTTTCGGCAGTGCAAGGCTGGCTACCCAAAATAGCAAGTTTATAATGATAAGATTTTTCGTTACCGGCGGGATACTATTCAAGAACCCCGAATTTGTCTGATTCATCATATACTACGTTAATTTAGCGGCAAAGGTAAATATATTTTAGCCGTTTTTGCCCATAATAATACTAAAACATATGTAAATCGGTAAAAAAAGTAGGTTTTTCTTTTGTGATATTTCAAAATAAAACTACATTTGGAGCCGTCTATCGGTTATCATAGTTTTGTTTAATATATTAACAGTCAAACCATCATGAACAAATCAGAATTTATTAGTGCAGTCGCTGAAAAATCAGGTCTCAGCAAAGTGGATGCTAAAAAGGCAGTAGAAGCTTTTGTTGACACAGTTTCTAACGAATTAAAAGAAGGCGGTAAAGTCGCTCTACTTGGCTTCGGTTCATTCTCTGTGTCAGAGAAGGCCGCTCGTAAAGGTGTTAACCCGAAAACTAAAGAAACCATTGAAATCGCAGCTCGCAAGGCCGTGAAGTTCAAGGCTGGTGCTGAATTGAACGAGCTAATCAAATAAGAAACACCATTATTCTCTATAGAAGAAGGATACGATGCAAATTGTATCCTTTTTTTGTGTACCTTCGCGTGCAAATAAAATCCGAATTATAGTTAGACGAATATGGTTATCGAACAACAGATTACCGGGGCTATCATAGCCGGCATCAAAGAGCTGTACGGAGCGGATGTCACCGCTAGCCAAGTGCAGTTACAAAAAACGAAAAAAGAATTCAAGGGGCACTTGACCCTAGTCGTATTCCCATTCCTTCGCATGTCGAAGAAATCTCCGGAGCAGACCGCTCAGGAAATCGGTGAGTACTTGTTGAGAAACGAGCCAGCGGTAGCTGAATTCAATGTAATCAAAGGATTCCTTAACCTGACGGTCGCTTGCTCTTGCTGGATCGATTTACTAAACTCGATCAATAAGCAGCCCGCTTACGGTATCATTCCGGTTACCGAGCAGTCGCCTTTGGTTATGATCGAATATTCTTCTCCCAATACAAATAAACCGCTTCACTTGGGCCATGTCCGCAATAACTTATTAGGATACAGCTTATCGAAGATCATGAAAGCGAACGGTAACCAGATCGTAAAGACGAATATCGTAAACGATCGTGGTATCCATATCTGTAAATCCATGTTGGCTTGGCAGAAATGGGGAAATGGAGCTACCCCAGAGTCTACCGGAAAGAAGGGTGACCATCTGATCGGTGACTTTTACGTATTATTCAGCAACAAATTAAAAGAGGAGACCCATGCGTTAGAAGCGAAAGGCCTTACCAAGGAAGAAGCCGAGGCTCAATCCACCTTGATGGCGGAAGCCCGTGAGATGCTTCGTAAATGGGAAGCCGGAGACAAAGAGGTGCGTGCGCTTTGGGAAATGATGAATAATTGGGTATACGCCGGGTTCAACGAGACTTATAAGATGATGGGCGTAGATTTCGATAAGATTTATTATGAGTCTCAAACGTATCTGGAAGGAAAAGGTAAGGTGATGGAAGGCCTAGAGAAAGGGATTTTCTATCGCCGTGAAGACGGCTCCGTATGGGCTGATTTGACGAAAGACGGGCTGGATGAGAAATTATTGCTTCGTGCGGATGGAACTTCCGTCTATATGACGCAGGATATCGGTACCGCCAAGCTGCGCTTCGATGATTACCCGATCAATAAGATGATCTATGTGGTAGGGAACGAGCAGAATTATCACTTCCAAGTATTATCGATCTTATTGGATAAGTTAGGCTTCGAGTTCGGCAAAGGATTGGTCCACTTCTCCTACGGAATGGTAGAGCTACCGGAAGGTAAGATGAAGAGCCGTGAGGGAACGGTCGTAGATGCCGATGATTTGATGGCCGAGATGATCAGTACCGCACGTGAGATTTCCCAAGAATTAGGGAAATTGGACGAGATGACTCCGGAAGAGGCTGAGAATATCGCCCGAATCGTAGGTCTTGGCTCCTTGAAATATTTCATATTAAAGGTAGACCCTCGCAAGAATATGACGTTCAACCCGAAAGAGTCTATCGACTTCAATGGGAATACGGGACCATTCATCCAATATACCTACGCCCGTATCCGTTCCGTATTGCGCAAAGCGGCGGAACAGGGCATCGTATTACCGGAGCAATTACCGCTTACTTTCGCCATTTCCGAGAAAGAAGAGAACCTGATCCAAATGATCGCCGATTATGCGGAGATCGTGAAAGAGGCAGGTAAGCTATACAGCCCGGCCTGTGTCGCCAACTATATTTATGATCTGGTAAAGGAATACAATCAATTCTATCACGATTTCTCCATCCTTCGCGAAGAGAATCCGGAATTGAAGAACTTCCGTTTAGTCTTATCCGCCAATGTAGCTAAGATCGTGAAATCCGGTATGGATTTATTAGGCATCGAGGTTCCGGAAAGAATGTAACGATAGAAGATGAACATAAACGAGAAAACAAGAAAGGCTCTCCTTCGATTTCAACAAAATGAAATCACGGAGAGCCTTCTCTATACGCAACTCGCCGCTATCGAGAAAGATCCAAGCAACAAGGAAGTATTACTACAGATAGCGAATGACGAGAAAGGACATTATACGATCCTGAAAAAGTATACGGGGCAAGAGATCTCCCCGAATAAATTACGTGTCACTAAATACTACTGGTTGGCACGTATCTTGGGGATTACTTTCGCCATTAAGCTAATGGAAGGTAGCGAGGAAAGCGCCAAGAATGATTACGCCTCTTATGATGAGTATCCGGATTTGCAACAAATCGCACGTGACGAGGATGAGCATGAGCAGAGGTTGATCGCCTTGATCAATGAGGAACGGTTGGAATATATGGGTTCTGTCGTACTGGGGCTAAATGACGCTTTGGTAGAATTTACAGGTGCTTTAGCTGGCTTTACCCTTGCCTTGAGCGACTCTAGATTAATAGCGTTGACCGGAAGCATCACTGGAATAGCCGCCGCATTATCCATGGCTTCCTCCGAATATCTATCTACCAAGTCCGAGAATGGAAATGAAAACGGGAAACATCCTGTTAAGGCATCGATCTATACGGGAATAGCTTATATCTTTACGGTAGTCGCCTTGGTCGCTCCATTTATCTTTATATCGAACGTATTAATGGCTTTAGGGCTTATGCTCATCATAGCGTTGAGTATCATCGCCCTTTTCAACTATTATTATTCCATAGCGAGAAGCGAGAGTTTCCGGAAGCGTTTTACTGAGATGGCAGTACTTAGTTTTAGCGTGGCCGCATTAAGCTTCTTGATCGGATATGCGTTAAAAGAATTTACGGGCATCGATGTCTAAAAAAATCATAGTTATGTTTTGAAAAATTCATAGTTATGAGTTTAGTAAATCATAACTATGAATTTTTAGAGCCTATAATCAAGCCTTTTTCCGTGTCGTACGTTTCTTCGTCGCAGCAGGTTTTTCTCCCGCCTCGGCGATTATCTTCTGGCATTCCTCCAAGGTCAAGTTCTCCGGTTTCTCTATCGTCTTAGGAATTCTGTAATTCTTTTTCTTATAAGAGATATAAGGGCCGAAGCGACCATTCAAGATCTCCATTTCCGGATCCTCATCGAACTTCTTGATAAATCGTTGCTCATCTTTTTGTTTTTTTGCCTCGATCAACTCGATAGCTTCCTCGGCTGTTATCGACAAAGGATTCAAGCCCTTCGGTATGGATACGAACTTTCCGTCATGACGGATAAACGGGCCAAAACGTCCGACAGCGGCAACCATGACCTTACCTTCATATTCACCGATCGTACGGGGTAGATCAAACAATTTCAAGGCTTCTTCCAAAGTAATCGTCTCGATAGATTGCCCCTTCATCAAGGTTGCGAACTGAGGTTTAGGAGCCTCTTTATCCTCTGGGTGCGCCTGCCCGATCTGTACGACTGGGCCATAACGACCGATCTTCACGAAAACAGGTTTGCCGCTCTTCGGATCGATACCCAATTCACGCTCACCCACTTTATGCTCCGTACGGACAGAGGCTGCCTCTTCCACGATCGGATGGAATAGTTTATAGAATTTATCGATCGCGTCCGTCCATACCATCTCGCCTTCCGCTACGGCATCGAATTCCTTCTCTACGCTCGCCGTGAAGTTATAATCCATAACGCCCGGGAAATACTCCATCAAGAAATCATTCACGACCGTACCGATATCGGTTGGCATCAACTTATTCCGGTCCGCTCCTACGATCTCCGTCTTTTGGACTTCCTTGATCGTATGCTGAGCCAAGGTTATGATATTATAAGTACGCTCCGTTCCTTCCTTATCCCCTTTCACGACATACTCTCGATTCTGGATCGTCTGGATCGTAGGAGCATAGGTAGAAGGACGACCGATTCCCAATTCCTCCAAACGGCGAACCAAACTTGCTTCCGTATAGCGGGGCGGACGTTGCGTGAAACGTTCGGTAGCGACTATATCCTTCATACTCAATACCTCGTTCAAGGTAACCGGAGGAAGAAGGCCGTTTTCCTGTTCCTTCTCATTCTCGTCATCAAAACTCTCGCGGTACACCTGAAGGAAACCGTCGAAAGTAATGACCTCACCGGTAGCCACGAACTTCTCTTTCTTGCCGCCGATACCTACGGAGATCGTCGTACGCTCCAACTCGGCGTCCGCCATCTGGCAAGCGATCGTACGTTTGCGGATCAATTCGTATAATCTCTTTTCCTGAGCGGTCCCGCTTATCTCATCATTGCTGATATAGGTCGGACGAATCGCCTCGTGCGCTTCTTGCGCTCCCTTGCTCTTGGTATGATATTGACGGAATTTATAATATTTCTCACCGTAGGTATCCAAGATAGCTTCTTTTGCCGTCCCCAAAGCCAAATCACTTAAGTTCACGGAGTCAGTACGCATATACGTGATCAATCCGGACTCATACAGGCGTTGGGCGATCATCATGGTCTGCGAGACCGAATAACCCAACTTACGGGCGGCCTCCTGCTGCAAGGTAGATGTCGTAAAAGGAGGGGCTGGTGTCTTGCGCACCGGCTTTTTCGAGATATCATCGATCGTGAAAGAAGCGTCCTTGCAAGATTCAAGGAATGCCTCCACCTCTTCCTTATCTTTCAAACGACGGTTCAGCTCCGCCTTGAGGATTGTCGTACCATCCGGCAAGATAAAGCTAGCGATCACACGGTAGGCGGCCTCCGAGACAAACTCGTTGATCTCTCGCTCCCGCTCTACGATCAGACGTACGGCAACCGATTGCACGCGCCCCGCGGATAAAGCCGGCTTCACCTTACGCCAAAGAATGGGGGATAGCTCGAAACCCACGATACGGTCTAAGATACGACGGGCTTGCTGCGCGTTCACCAAATCGATATTGATATCTCTCGGCGTCTCAATCGCATGTAATATAGCGTTCTTGGTAATTTCATGAAAAACGATACGTTTCGTATTCTCAGGTTTCAATCCTAATACCTCATATAAATGCCAAGAGATGGCCTCTCCCTCCCGGTCCTCATCGGAAGCCAACCAAACCTGCTCGGCTTTCTTCGCTTCGTTCTTCAATTCGGTCACGAGTTTCTTCTTGTCAGAGGGAATCACGTACTGGGGGGCATAATTGTGTTCGAGGTCTATACTGAAATCTTTCGTTTTCAAGTCGCGGATATGACCATAGCTAGACATAACCTTATAGTCCTTTCCGAGGAACTTCTCGATGGTTTTTGCCTTGGCGGGTGACTCCACTATTACCAAATTCTTTTGCATATCTATTTTTTGCTGGTTAGAAATCGGGTGCAAACTTACACAAATAATTAACGTACGCAGTATATCGATCACTAAAAAAGCGTTTTTTCCTATACATTATATATATAGTCATGCGTTTCTATTTACCTTCGCGGGACAAAATCAAAAAGCTATTCAAAAATATGGAAGAGATAAAGCGACTTATTTCAGAGAATAAACTAGAAGAAGCGATCCGGCTCTTGGACGCTTACCTCACGGAGCAACCGAGATCCGACGAGGCTTGGTTTCTCCTCGGAAAAGCTCATTATAAACTAGGCAACGTACGCCTAGCCCTCAACAGCTACCTGCAAGCGATAGAGATCAATCCGGAAAGCCCGGCACAAGCGGCCTACGATATGGCGATCAAGGTGCTGGATTTTTATAATAAGGATATGTACAACCATTAAGAAGATGATGAACGGCCCCCGCCGCCGGAGTCGGAACGGTATCGAAGCACATGGCGACCCTAGCCGCATAACCCCAAAGCTAAGCGAAACGCACGGCGACCCCCGCCGCACGACTCCAAAGCAAAGCGAAACGTATGGCGCCCCTCGCCCCCCACTTCGCTACCGTTCCGACTCCGGCGGCGACTATTATTTACCAAATAAGCATAGTATCCAAATTAATTCCTACCTTTAGCCACTGAGGACAAACAATAAGTTAAACCTTAAATACAAAAAAAATGGGAACATACACGAAAATCAAACCCGCGGGCCTGACTAAATTGAACAACGCAGAGTACACAAACTTCATGAACGCCTTCTACCGGCTGGCGTTCGCTGCCGGAGGGGGAGGTGGTGACTCCGAAAGCCCCGACGAGATCAGTCTGGACAATAACCCGCTAGGCATCACCGACGCGCAAAAGGCGGCCTTCGAGAAGGATCAAGTCTTAATGACCGACCTCGTGAACCAATCCCACATCAGCGACGAGACCGCCCAGTTGCTAGACTTGGACAAACAACGCGACGACCTCGTGGTCTATCTCACCTCCTCGGTGTCGCAAATGAGGAAAAACCCCATCGAGGCGCAACGTGCGGCGGCACAGACTGTCTACAATATTATCAAACCCTATATCGGCATCTATAAATCGGCCAACCAGCAAGAGACGGCGCAGATACAGGGTCTTTTGCTAGATCTCGACAAGGAGGGGGTTCCGGCGCTGATACAGACATTGGGGCTGAAAGAGATACAGGATAGCCTCCGTGCGGCGAACGACGAATACGCGAAACTGACCGCCCAGCGCACCGGCAACAAGGCAGCCTCCATCAAAGAGGCGAGCGCGGCCGTACGCCTACGTATGGACGACCTTTACGATGATATGACCACGATCGCCTTCGTGCAGAGCGTAGCGGCTCCCACCGCCGAGACCACCCGCTTCGTCAACGAGCTGAACGCCCTCATCGACGAGACCACCGCCCTTTACAACCAGCGCGTCGGTGCGGCGAAGGCGGCAGCCAAGAGGAAAGAATAAGGGATATGAACAATATAAGTCAACAATTAAAAAAATTATAGACATGAAACAGATCTTAATTTACATAATCTCTATTTTCTTGTTCATCGGATGCAATGACCAAGAAATGGAAAATATCACATTACATACTCAAGATATCGAGTTGCAAAATGCAAAAAAAGCTATAGAGCGTTTAATCGCCAAACCTCTAACCAAGGGAGAATCACTCCCAATATATACTCTATCCCTCAGAGAATGTAAACAGATGAAAGTCAAGATAGATGGTGGTAGTGAACAAGATTCCATTAAACTTTTCACATTTGATTACTTTAATAATGGAAATAAAGGATTCGCTATTGCCAGTGGAGATCAAAGGCTTAGTAGTGTATATGCGATAGTCGAGAATGGAAATATAACTGACACGACATTTAATTGGGGATTAAAATTTATCATTAACAATTTCTCCTCCGTCATAAAAGAGGAATTAAAGCAAATACAAACCAATTCCATTTCCCCGCAATCGTCAACATTAAGCCTAAGTAATCCTATATATCTGATAAAAACGACTTGGGGGCAAAGGCACCCTTATAATAAAACTTGTCAAGTAACGGGGAATAGCTGTATACCTCCGGCAGGTTGTACCGCCGTTGCCTTAGCACAAGTTATCGCATACTTTGATAAACCATCTTCAAGATTTCAAGGGGTGTTTAACCATTCTGCCATGACCGCTGTCCCTTCTGCCACAAATCTTACCCCCAACCTACAAGATATGGTAGCCAAATTTGTCCATTATTGCGGCGTAAAGTCAAACATGAATTATCAATGTAACGCAAGTGGAGCATGGCCCCATAATTTTGAGGATTTCGATCTTTTAGGATATCAATGGAACATAGCAAATGGGGCACCTTCCCACAATAAACTATATAATAATATCATGGAAGGTAGACCGGCGATCATAGTCGGTTACTCAGAATCAGAAGGACATACTTGGATTTTGGATGGAATGGAATATGATTATTACAATCCTCCCGTGTTTTGGTATAGAATTCATTGTAACTTTGGATGGAACGGAACGGACAATGGATGGTTCAAATTCCCTCCCGGAGAGATTCTTGATTATACGGATTTATACTATACATTGTATATCGACGGTTTCGATGAAGAAGCAAACTCTGATAACAAAACATATACAGGACCCAATGAATAAGTTTATTTTGCTTTTATTGATTGTCGGGGCGATGATCGCCTGCGATAACGAAGAGGTTATTCCGGAAAAAGAGTTAACCGCACTAGAGGTGAGCGCACGGGACACGGTCGTGCCCTATTACGGGAATAGGCTCAAAATCGCAGTGCAACCTTCCGGGTGGAGCTTGATAAAGGCCTGCATGATAGAGGGACAGGATACGACTGTTTTCAACAATCCGATATCCGCCTCCGGCACGTATCCAAAGAGGCTATATACAGGTTGTATCGACTGCTATGAGCGAGAGGATCATGTAGAGATGTGGATTCATCAAAACATGGGAAAGAAGCGTTACTTTATGCTAGAGATTGGGGGCGATGGCTTCCAGTCACTAATCCTCCATATCGAGCAAGAGCGAGATCCCATGGAAGGTCAGGAATGGCCGGATCCTCCCACACAATGAGATAAGAAAGCGAAGGGGCTGTGTCATACCTCATTTTGACACAGCCCCTTTTTTCGTGTAACAAGCCCAGCCTATCCTTTATAAGTCAGCGCCAACATCGTAATATCATCGCTCTGCGTAGCGCCGTTCACGAATGATTGGACGGATTCGGATATACCTTCGATCATGGATTTGGGGGATTGGTTCTTTACGGAGCTACAAGCCTCTACCAAACGGATATCTCCATATTGCTCATTCCGCAGGTTCATCGCCTCACTGATTCCATCCGTATAGAGGAACAAGCTGTCTCCCGCCTCCAGTTTCAAGGATTGTTCTTTATAAGCTAATCCCGGCACGACTCCCAAGGCCATCCCACCAGTCATCGGCAAAAGAGATACCTTATCGTTCTTACGAATCCAAACCGGACGATTATGCCCCCCATTGCAATAAACCACGTCGCCCGTATGGATATTCAAGATCGCATAAAAAGTAGTGACAAACATCCCATTGACACTCTCACGGCACAATAGATCATTCGATTCCTTCATGCAGACCGCCGGGGAAAGCTGCCTAAGCGCCGTAGCACGGATCACCGTACGGCTGATCGCCATGAAAATAGCGGCGGGAATCCCCTTATCCGACACGTCAGCGATCGTAAAACCCAGATGATTATCGTCCACCAAGAAGAAATCATAGAAATCACCCCCCACGGCCTTCGCCGCGCTCATGGTCGCATAGAGATCGAATTGCTTATATTGCGGGAACGGAGGGAACTGCTTCGGCAAGATCGATTGCTGTATCTCACGTGCCACGTTCAAGTCGTATTGTATCTCCTCTAGCTGATGATGTTCCTTTTGGGCCTCCTTGATAAAAGAAATCTGCTCGACCGCCTTCTCGATCGTACGTTCCAGATCCTCCATATCGATCGGCTTGGTAGCGAAGTCGAAAGCACCATGGTTCATGGCGGTACGAATATTCTCCATATCCCCATAAGCCGATACGATGATACATTTCAAGGCCGGGTTACGCATCTCGTTAATCTTCGTCAGCAATGTCAAGCCATCCATCTCCGGCATATTGATATCGCTCAATATGATATCAAAGTCCGGATGGTCCAACATCATCCTCAATGCCTCCAAACCATTATGGGCAAAGGAGAACTCATACTCTCCCTTACGGATCTTCCGACGGAAATATTGGGTTAGCAACGCTTCCAGATCCTGTTCGTCGTCTACGCTTAATATCTTGATCGCCATAATTCTTCTGTTTATTTCGTTAATGGAATAAGGAATATGAAACGGGTAAACTCACCTTCTTTCGATTCCACCTCTATCTTCCCGTCATGCTTCTCCTCTATAATAGATCGAGTGATAGATAGCCCCAAGCCAGTTCCCTCTCCCACCGGTTTCGTGGTAAAAAACGCAGAGAATATCTGCTCCCGGATATTCTCCGGCATACCGATACCATTATCCTCGATACTTAATCTTAAAGAATCTCCCTCCTTCCGTAGATCCACGGATATAACCGGCTCATACCCGATCGGCGAGAGCTTGGATTTACTATAGACCGCATAGCAAGCGTTATTCATGACATTCAATACCGCACGGCTCAAATCCTGCGGGATCACTTTCAGCATCGGAAGCCCCTCCTCGTAATGCTCCCGGATCGCGATATTGAAACCTTTATAGTTCGCTCGCATCGAATGATAAGCCAGCCAAACATATTCCTTCACCAGATTCTTGATATCCGTAGGGATGTACTCGTCATCCTTCCCTCTGGAATAAAGCAAGATACCCCGGATGATACTTGTCGCCCGGTTTCCATGTTCCTCGATCTTCTTCAAGTTACCATGCAAATCGTTAACGATCTCGCTAAACTCCTCATGCAAGGCGGTCAGCTTCTCCCAAGATTCCGGAGGCAAGACATCTTTCTCTTCTTCTAATATATCTTCCAAGTCATCCACTAACTTAGAGGACAGCTTACTGAAATTGATGACAAAGTTGAGCGGATTCTGGATCTCATGCGCGATCCCGGCACTCAACATACCTAAAGAAGATAATTTCTCTAAGTTTTTCACTTGCAAACGTAGCCGTTCTATTTCCTTACTCTGGTCTTCCATATCTATTCCTCCTCTTTAGGCAGTGTAATTGTTTTCGGTTGATATACAGGGATCGTAATTAGAAACTGGGTATATTCTCCTTTCTTACTCTCCACCTCGATGGTTCCCCGATGGTTTTGCACGATCTCACGGCATAGGTAAAGCCCTACGCCGGCCGCTTCCCCCGTTGTCTTTGTCGTGAAGAAAGGAGCGAATATCTTATCTTTTATATTCTCGTCGATACCGGACCCGTTATCCCGGATCGTTATTTCCAGCATATCCTTATTGACTTTCAATCCAAGGAATATCTCCGGACTAAAAGTCACGGTCTCCGATTTCTTCAACAGGGCATACATGGAATTTTTCAATATCCCGGCCAGAACCTTACTGAACTGCTCCACGTTTACCTCCATCATCAAAGACAGCGTCAAATTATCGAAAACAATCCGGATATTCTTCTCTTGAATATCCTGCTCATACGTTTTCTTCAATTTATCCAAGGCGATCCGGCATAATCCGTTTATGTTGGTAAGCGTAAGATTACCTCTTCGGTCTTTCAGCAATTCCTCCATCGCCTTAACGATACGGACCGTATTGAAACCATGCTCAGAGATCTTCTCCAAATTACTGGTCATCATATTCAGCAAATCTACCGAGTCATGATACACATCCGGTTTCAGATACTCTTTCTGACTATCCAGATTTTCCCGGAGATCCTTGGCCAACCCCGATGTTAGATTCGCGAAGTTATTGATATAATTCAGAGGGTTCAAGATACGGTCCACCAAACCTTGAGTCAATTGTCCTACGGTAGCCATCCGTTCCTTACGGACCAGCTCGTCCTGCGCCTCACCCAAGGCTTTCAATGCGGCCGCCAATTTCTCGGATTCCTCTTGGATCGCGTCTTTCTCCGAACGGATCTCCTGCGTACGCTCCTCTACCTCTTTTACCAAATACTCTTTTTGTTTGAGTTTCCGCTTGAAAACCAACTTAGAGATCTGGCAAAACAGAATCAAGAAAAGCAATCCGATCCATTCTTGATGACCGAACTTCACAGATACACAAATACCGACCAAGCTACCCAGCGTAACCCGCTCGCAAAGTTTAATTCGCCTTTTTAACCGATCGATCTCGGTATGTAAATCCTGTATCATGATGAACCTCCTTTCCTAACTATAAATAGGCAACGTAATCGTAACTTCCGTATATTTATCTTTCTCCGACTCGATAGCGATCGTACCCTTATGGTTCAACACGACCTCCCGACTCAAGTAAAGACCTGTTCCTGCCGCTTCCGCGGTCGGTTTAGTGGTAAAGAACGGAGAAAAGACTTTCGTCTTTATCGTTTCTTCTATACCGACGCCATTATCACGGATAACCACTTGCAACTTATCCGCTTGAATACGCAATACCAACGAGACAGAAGGTTGATATCCCGGCTCTCCGGCCTTTTTCAAGACCGCATATATACTATTATCCAATATCTGCAACAAGGCTTTTCCCATCTGATCGATATTCACCTCGATTGTCAACGGTACGGAAAGCCCGGAGAATGATAGATCTACTTGATTCTTCTCGATCTCCTTCGCGTAATTCTTTCGCAAGATATCCAGATTGACCCTACATAAATCATTAATATCCACGCAGGTTCGATTCGCCGAATGATCTTTCAGCAATTCTTCCATCGCTTTTACGATTCGCACCGTGTTATCACCATGCTTGGCGATCTTATCCAGATTGCCGGTCAAAAGAACCAGCAGTTCTTGCGTATCATTATAATTATCGTGTTTACCGGTCTCTTCGTCCTCATCGATATTCTGCTTGATATCTTTCGCTAATGCAGCAGACAAATGAGCGAAGTTATTGATATAATTCAAGGGATTCAAGATACGGTCTACCAGACCTTTCGTTAATTGGCCGATCGATGCCAGACGTTCCTTACGAACCAACTCGTCTTGAGCGTCCGCCAAGGCAGAAAGGGCACGGGATAGTTTCTCCGACTCCGCTTGCATCGCATCCCGCTGGAAACGCAATTCCATCGTCCGCTGTTCAACGAGATTAGAGACGAACTGTCTTTTTCGCAGACGGAATTGCGTATAATACTTTAACAGGAATAGAAGGACTACGGCTCCCACCAAATAATAAACCAGTTCTTCCTTCTTCTGGTAAACCGCCAAGGCGATCCACGCCGTCCCGATCACGGTCAGCGTCTCGATCACCCGCATCCTCCAGCGAAGGCTTTCCAGTTGTTTGATATTTATGTCGCCCATCCTTCCTGTCCTCCGGATATCAGAAATTGATATTCACGCCCAACATCGCATTAAAACTCTGCATCGGATAACCGTAATACAGTTCGTACTTCTGGCAAAGAATATTGGTCAACTTGGCATAAACACCAAAGGTATCGTTGAAGGTATAGGTACCTGTTAGGTTTAGCTCGTTGATGTTATCCATCTTAAACTCATTCATTTTATCGTACGTCATACCAGTGTTCCCATTGACACCCCAAGTCCGTACATTCGCATAACGTCCGGTAGCCAAATAATAATCCAAAGCGATAGATAATTTCTCAATCGGGCGGACGGTCAGGTTCGCATTCAGTTCCATTTCCGGCTTCCCCCACGCATGAGGCAACTCGCCTTCATCCGTTTCCGCTTTCCAATTATTATATACACCTTTCAAAGCAATATCGAACCATTGTTGATAACTATACTTCAAGTTGGCTCCCACGAAAAGTTGCTTCGTGTCGATACCCGGCTCCGCAACACTGAAACTGCCGAAATAATTCGCTGACCAAACATCAGACTGAGTAAACAGCACATCATCGCTCGTTATCTTATATCCGGCGAACACATCAAACCAAAAGCCCGGTGCCACGCCGCTCCGGATACCCAAGACAGCGTCCAGCCAATTGCGCGAGGGCAATAGTTCTGCCATCGGGTAGAGGTAGCGGTTCACACGCGACATCTCGTACATGCTGTTGGAGTACATCTTGCCGCCAGCGTTCACGTATAGCTCCGTCTTGTCGGCCACCTCCACATCGGCGGCTACATTCGGAGAGGCCATGAATTTTGTCTCGTCGCCCGTAGCCAGCATCACGTTCGCACCCAGCTTTAAATTCCAATTATCACCCTCTACCTTATAATAAGGCGACAACATCGCCTCGACATGGTTCTTGAACTCATATTCATAACCTCCTACCTCCGGCAAACTGTAATTGAAATATTCGACCAAACCGCCCAAGCCTACTCGCATATTCCCATTGAAACCAGCGTTCAGATCAAACTTTGCCTCTAGAGTATGCTCCGTAGGGCCGTCCATCACCCTACTTAATCCATATTTATGCGAGAAATTAGTATAACCTAAGTCCAACAAATAGCCAACCTCAGCCTCCTCCTTCGACTCGAAACCTATCGTAGCAGCGATCGTCTGGTTCACTTGGTTGGTTTCGCGATCTCTCTGTAACAAATCCTCCGAAGGGGCATAACTGGATGTAGGATCAGACAATGCCGCCCCATAATAATTGAATGCGGAGTAGCCGTACTTCGCTCCGATACTGAATATCGTCTTCTCGAAAGCGTGCTTGTAGTTGATGCCTCCCAAGTTGTCATTGATTTTCGCCTTGACATCATAATCCTTTGGCTTTCCGTTCGTGGAGCGATGCGAATACCATAGATTCAGCTGATCCTTCTCAGTACTCAGGATATGATAGCCCAAGTCTCCGTTGATATTCATGCGCGTACCCATACCAAAGTTAAAATATCCCCGACGCTTGTTGTAATCCATCTGCGTCATGATATTTCCGGAAGGCAACAAACTAATCTCTTTCTGCGGATCGGCGGCGATCGTATAATTCGAGTAATCGATCGGGATCTTACGAACCTCCGGCTCTTTCACCACGGGAAGCGTATTTACCTTGCTAGCGTCCTGCACGGAAGGATCATACTCCCGTTCAAGCGTCATCTCTCGGTTCAGGTTCTTTTCTTTCGTAACATCCTCTTGCGCACTCGCAGCAGCAGCCGAACCCAGCAAAGCTACCACACACAACGCCTTTACATTATATATAGTCTTCATCGCTTTCTTTTATTTCTTTAGTTTACCCAATCTGTCTTCGATCATCGCGGCGATCTCATCATCGCCCTTGTAGTTGTTTTGCAAACTGGTCAGATATTGACGAGCTTGGAAATCATCACCTTGGCGGATATAAATATCAGCCAACAAGATAAAGCCCCGTGCCAACCAATATTGGTGAGGCGTACCGTTCTCGATGAAGTTCATCAAGACAGTCTCGGCATTCTTATCATCCTTATTATCATAATACAATTGAGCCAATAGATATTTAGCCTCCGCCCCGTGTATCGTACGGGTATCCTTGCTGATCTCCTTCAAGTCGGCCAACGCCTTGTTCTCCTGCTTCAAGCTGATATAAGCCTTCGCACGGACATAACGGGCCTCGGACATAATCTCGGGAGATAGCTTCGGTTCCTTCAGCAAATCGTTGGCGGCAAGCAAAGCCTCTTGCGGCTGACCGGTCAACTCGGCGCAACGCATCAAGCCCAATTTAGCGGCCTCCTTATTCTCCGGATTCTCCGCTACCGCCTGTAGATGCTTGAAACTTTCCATAGCGGCGGCGTAATCCTTATCCAGATACTCGATCTCAGCCTTACGAGCCCAAGACTCTTCCCTGAATTTCGTATCACCGCTCTCCAATACCAACGAGAACAGACGTTTCGCCTCCTCCAGATCTTTCTTGGCAAAAGCGATACTTGCCAAATAGAAATTAGCGTTCGAGCTAAACGCTCCCTGCGGGAAGGTTTGCAAATAATTCGTCAAGCTACGACGAGCGCCCTCATTATCGCCTCGCATAAATAACTTCTCGGCCGCCAGATAGGTCAAGGAGTCTTGCTCACTCACCTCGAAACGAACATTTCCACCTAACGAATTCGCATAGGCGGCAAACGAATTGATATCGTTCAGCTCGATATATACGGACTTCAAATCTTGCAAGGCCACTTTCGCCTCCTCGCTACCCGGATAATTGCTAATCACGCTCTTATAAGCGTCGGCCGCTTTCTCCGGCTGATTGTCGTTGAAGTAAATCAAACCAAGCTGTACGCCGGCCTTACGAGCCAGACTGCTTTGCGGGAAATCACGCATCAATTGCTCAAAGCTTGCCGCAGCCGCTTGATTGTTATCCAATAACACGTAAGAACGTCCTTTCTCGAACAAGGCATCATCCACATATTGTGATTCCGGGAACTCACGGATCAAGCGATCCATCACGCTGATCTTTCCCTTATAATCTTTCTGCAATCCCAGCAAGAAGCCCTTCTGATACACCGAATAATCTCCGGCGGACGGTTGCAATTGCGCCGCACGGGTATAATTCTCTTCCGCCATAGCGAACTGACGGTTGTGGAATAAACAATCGCCGATACGATTATAAGCGTCCGCATAAGCCGGAGTCTGCTGATTGCTTTCCAAATTCACGTATTGACGGAAACGGTTCAACGCCTCGCCATACTCTTTCAATTTGAAGTAGCTGTAACCTAAGTTATAATGTGCCAAGGCATACATATCCGTATTACGTTGGCGGGTATTATTCAAATAGGTACGATAATCGGAAATCGCCTTGTTATACTCACCTTGGCGATAATAAGATTCCCCACGCCAGAAATAAGCGTCGTTACGAGATTCCAGATTATAAGCGCCCAACGAGATCGCACGGCTGAAAAGATCGACCGCCTTATCCAATTCCATATTCGTGAACGCCTGCGTTCCCAACTGGAATAAGATATCTTGCTTCGCCTCCAAGATCTTCGTGCTCGGATGCTTGATCTTATCGATAGAGTTCAGAGCCGCTTGATAGTTCTTGGTAGTCAAATAAACCTCCACCAGATAATCGTTTACCTTATCGGCATATTTGGAATTCGGAAAATCATTCAAGAAATCCTCGAAGATTGTCACCGACTCGCCAAAGCCCGTGAAAGCGGTCTCGTGGATCAATAAAGCGTAATTATACATAGCCGCCTCTTTCACTTGCTTATCGAAAGAAGAAGTCGCGGCAGCCTCGAAGGCCATACGGGCGTTATTCTTATCTTTTAATTTCAGATAACTTTGCCCCAGATACAGATAAGCGTTCTGCGAAAGGGCATCGTTCTCACGTACGGTCCGCCCCAAAGCGTTCACGGCGCTACTGTAATTACCCTTATTGTAATAACATACGCCCAAGATATATAAATCGCCCCTCAACGGGCTATCCGTCGAGGATACATATTTACTCAGCATATTAATCGCCTGATCCTCATTTCCCAGATGATAGTAGGCGTTACCCATGATACGGTAAACCTCGCTATTGTTCTCGCTATCCGGATAAGAGGCTAGCAATTCCTTACCTTCGCTGATCACTTTCTCGTATTTATTCTGGATAAAATAAATTTGCGTGATATAGTACAAGGATCGCTCTTTATAATCAGGCAAGTCCTTCAAGCGGGTAAATTCCACCAAGGCATTGTTGTATTTACCGGTTGCGTAATCGATATAAGCGACATAATAGGTAGACGCTTCCCGGTACTTCGTTCCAATCTGCTCGATCCGTGCGAAATAACCACGGGCCTTCTCCATATCCCCGATTTGCAACAAGGAATAAGCCAGACGGAAACAATAAGCCTCCTGTTGTTCCGGACTTAGCATATCAATGTTCGATTCGTTAAACCAAAAGATAGCTTTCTGATACTCTCCCTGTCCGAAATGGGCGGAACCGATCAAGAAGTTCACCTCGTCCGCATGACGGGAAGCCGGGTACACATCCAGATAATCTTTCAATAACTCAACGGCATTGGGACGGCCTTGCTCATAAGCGGAGTAGACCAACATATAATCGGCTTCTTGAATCAAGTCGGCATCCGTGGAATGCTGTTTATACGCCTCCAGCTTATCGATGCAACCTGAATAATTCTTCAAACTAAACAACTCCTTGCCTTCGACAAACAAACGGTTCGGCGCATCAAATTGATACGATCTCTGCCCGCTTGCCATGTGGCTGCCTACTACCAGACACAGCGGAATAAGTATTCTTTTCATCACTCATTTGCTTTTTAATACAAGCACTTACTTCAGTGCCTATTCGTTCTAATTCGCAAATATAAGTAATATGCGCCAAACAGAAGGCAAGTTCTATTAATATTTAGGACAACACGTTCTAAAATTATCTCTATGGAAGATGATACACCTTATAGGGAGAAGATGTATTATCTTACAACGACAAGATGTATCATGTTGCAACGATAAGATATATCATCTTTCATTTTCGTACAATTTTCCTAATTGTTATTTTCTAAGATAGGCTGGTACCGCCTTTCGGATAGAGTCTAAACCGAAGTCTTCCGGATTCACATTCTCCGGGCGAAGGATCACGATCTCGGCGGCATCATCTTCCGCATGCACGTTATTGAAATCATCTACCAAGCACTCATAAAACATATCCAGCGTATGCACCTCAAAGCCGGAATACATATATAAATTAGGCAAGGAAAACAAATAACGGCAATTCTGGATATGCAACCCCGTCTCCTCCCTTACTTCCCGGCGAGCGGCCTCCTCCCCCGACTCAAACATATCGACGAAGCCACCGGGCAAATCCAATGTACCTTTAGCCGGCTCTTTTCCTCGGCGAACCAGCAATAACTCCCCCTTAGCGTTCTTTATGAAACAAGCGACAGCCGACGACGGGTTGAAATAATAAACAAAACCGCACGCCATACATTTTTTCGCTTTCTCGTTATGTTCCACGAAAGCTTTTGCCCCGCAAACCGGGCAAAACTGAAATTGATACAACGGATGTCTCATACTTTATGATTTATAATTCAATTAAAAACAACAAGCCGCACCTAAATATAGATGCGGCTTGCCTTATTTCGCAAATGTCTTTTCGTTATACGTAAAACCGGATTTAGACTTCCAAACCAGCGCTTTGGTCTCTTACTTCCCAACCCAAAGCACTTGCTCCTAATACGGCAGCGTCGCTCTCTTTCAATTGAGAGAATAATAATTTAGTCTTACCTGCGTAAACCTTCAACATATTTTTCTCCATTGAACGTTTAATCGGGTTCATGATCAAATCGCCAGCTTTCGTAAGACCGCCAAACAAAATGATAGCCTCCGGGCTAGAGAATGCTACGAAATCAGCGAAAGCCTCTCCCAACATAGAGCCGGTAGCCTCGAAAATCTCAAGAGCGATCTTATCATTCTTCATAGCTGCGTCGTATACGTCTTTTGAAGTGATTTCATCCGGATCCAAGTCGCGAAGAACACTCTCGTCCTTACGGATTTCCAGATATTCACGAGCCGTACGAGCCACACCGGTAGCTGAAGCATAAGCCTCCAGACATCCTTGGCGACCGCAACCACACTGACGACCGTTGTTACGACGCATGATAACGTGGCCCAACTCACCGGCAAAACCGTCATGTCCGTATACCAAGTTACCACCGATTACGATACCGCTACCCACGCCAGTACCCAAAGTGATCACGATAAAATCTTTCATACCGCGAGCGGCTCCATAAGTCATCTCACCGATAGCGGCAGCGTTGGCGTCGTTTGTTAAAGCAACAGGAATACCATCGATCTGTTCGCTGATCAATTGAGCCAAAGGAATCTTACCTTTCCAAGGCAAGTTCGGAGCGAATTCGATACATCCGTTGAAAAAGTTTCCGTTCGGAGCACCTACACCCACACCTTTAATCTTATCCGGACCACCAGCCTGATCAATAACAGACTTCAGACCTTTAGCTAATTCCGCTACATAGTCATTAACGTCTGCATATTTACCAGTCTTAATTGATCCACTATACAAGATTGTTCCTCTTGCGTCAACTACACCAAAAACAGTGTTGGTACCACCTATATCGATACCTACTACATAAGGCTTCTCCATGATTTTATATTTAGGATTAATAATGATTTTCCTCTTTCTAGGTAGCAAATATAAGAGGTTTAACACAAGTTGCAATACGATTTGAAGAAAATTTTACAGATTCCTGTCATTTTATCTTCTTTTTTCGAAAACTTATGTTAAGCAACATTGTTATATAATAATGGAGAATTATCGCAACGGTAATATCTCGATCCAATAGTCATCCGGATCATTAATAAAATACAATCCCATCTTGGTATTCTCGAAGCAAACCGCTCCCATTTCCTTGTGGTATTTACGTACCTCCTCATAATCGCCGGCTACCCGGAAACAAAGATGGCTCTCATTGTCGCCTAGCTCATAAGGTTCTTTCCGGTCACGCAGCCAAGTCAGCTCCATCAAGAAACCGGTTTGCTCATCCGTTAGATAAACCAAGATAAACGAACCGTCTTCCGCTACCTTACGATGGTGCTCTTTCAATCCCAACGCTTTATTATAAAAAGCGATACTCTTATCCAAATCCAATACATTAATATTGAAATGGTCAAATCTACCTTTAACTTCCATACCTAATAAATTTATGCGTTTAAAATAACCTATACATTAATAATATATTATATATCCGTCCCTTCTCCCGGAACAGACAATACGATATAACGACATCCTTTCGATTCGGCGTAAGGGCCGAAAGCCATAACCTCCGCCGGACGTTCCCAAAAGTGCATCGGGACAAATACGCTTGTTTTTATACGATCGATAAATTGCTGGGCGCCCCTCATGAAATCGGTACCCAAACGAGGATCGACCGGGAACATGACGAGATCCATCACAGAGGTTTCTTTCGCTATTATATCCAGTTCCTTCAAGTAATTACCCTCAGCCTCGGCTACCTCTTGCGGGGTGGACTCGTCTTTCCAATGCCAATTATTCAAGTCGCCGGCATGGAAGATCCGTCTGCCTTCTGTCTCTATCAGGAAAGAGATCCCCACATCCGTGGAACCAAATGCCTTGATGGTCAGAAGTTCATCTTGATAGGCATCCCCCTTCTTCAAATAAATAGCATCATCAGCCTTGGCCCTCCGACGCTTCAATATATCCTTGGAAAAGATATATTTGATATCCGGCTTCTGCTCTTTCCATTTCAATACTTCCGGATGAAAATGATCCGGATGAAAATGCGACGCTAATATATATAATGTGCCCGCACGCTTCAAGAGTTCGCTACGCACGTATCCCTTGGCCGGGTCCGGATCGCTATCCTTGAAATAATCGATCAAGATCGAAAAGCCATCCGCTTCCAAAGCGAATCCGCTATGATAAATATACACCAATCTCATAATGATCCTCATTTATTGTTTATCTTAAGAACACCGAACCTCACCGGGTTGTTGAATTCACGGTACAAATATACAAAAGGCCGGACATATCACATGCCCGGCCCACAATGATTATCAACTTACAATTTATTTCCAGTTCTCATTCTGGACTAATACGCCTTCCATGGTGACAATTTCATCGTTAGGGATCGGAAGTGTCACTAATCTATCCGGATACGTAGCCGATTGGTACTTCAGCAAATATCTCTTTTCATAAGCCAAGAAGCCCGAACCTTTATTACCCAGCTCCTCAGAAGCCGCATTCCAGCGCACAAGATCATACCAATGATGCCCCTCCATCGCCAACTCGATCCTACGCTCGAAACGCAAGGCTTTTATCGCCTTATCCACTGTCCAGCCACTCGCAGGATACAAGCCGATGCGATAATTAGCCGCCGTATTAGCAATGGTATTTCCGCTCACCTTATCCTCCAATACATATGGAGAAGAAGTTAAAGCCATATTGTTATTCGCGTCGGCAGCCATGATACAACTTTGTGCGGCACGTGCGCGAACTTTGTTGATATATTCTCTGGCAGTATTGATATCACCCGTTTCTATACAAGCCTCAGCATAAAGCAGGTAAAGCTCAGCTACACGCATCAAGTGGAAGTTCTTGGCAGTTGAGCCACCGGTTGTAGTCAAGCTCAAGCCTCCCTTATCCGCCTTTTTCGGCAGGTTCTTCTTATTCAAGAACGGACCGCCATTCGCCAAATCACGAATCCAGCCATCGATAGTAACTGGTATATCCCAATCCATATAGGGCACATTGAAACGACCCGCAGATACATCAACCCGAGGATCCGTATAAACCGTCAAATCCGTATGAGGTACATTATCGCCATCAATTGTCGTAACCGAGGTTTTGCTTTGATACGACTTATCGAGATAAGGCAATCCATTCTCATCCACCATATGCGCATTCACCAAGTCATAAGAAGGCTGGTAGAATCCCCAGCCGGAACCAATCTTGCCAGACAATGAGATATGAGAGTTACCATTGATCGCGTTGGTATAATACTGCGTACCGGAGATTGCCATCTGGACGTCAAACACAGACTCGCCCGTCCAGTCGCTCTCGCCCGCCGTGTAAAGCGTCTCATAACTCGGGGTCAAGGTATATTTCGTGCCCTTGCTATCCGTACCATTAGCGATAACCGTTTCTAAAATCGATTTAGCCTCCGTCCATTTGTTGGAGGTTCCATTCGTTCCATTATAGGGAGAAGACTGGAATATTCTCAGTTTCGCCAAAAACGCTCCAGCCGCCCATTTGTTGGCACGACCGGGCTCTTCCGGCCATGCGCCGGGAAGATTATCATAAGCATACTGCAAATCTTCAGCCACCTGTTCCCAAATATAAATATAGTTACCGCTCTCATCCACATTCGATATCAGTGGGTTCACGGACGACTCATAATCCTCCAAAGATACATAAGGAATAGCCGCCCCAAAATTCTTGATACCCTCAAACAAATAAAAACCACGCATGAAACGAGCTTGGGCTATGGCCTCGGTATAAAAATCTTTCTCCTGTCCCGGTATAGCGGAAAGCTCATCTTTAATCAAACCGGCCAAATGCATGACATTATTAGCACGAGCCACCGCATCGTATACTGCCACCCATTTACGCTTGATATAGGAATTATCGGTCGTAAAGCTAAAAGTCTCCAACAACGTGAAGTCCGATTGGTCCGCAGCCGTTGACCCCTTATTAGCGTCACCGCCCATCACATCACCATACGTATAGTTTGTCAAGCTTGCCCCAAAATAAGAGTTAGTCGTAGCCGCCGGAATATTTAACGCTGAATACATGCCGGTAAGAAGATAATTAATACCTTCCTGATCCGTTAAATTGGTTTCATTAACCGCACCTACTGGTTCGATCTCCAAGAAATCGGAACAAGATGTGCTGCCTAACGCGAGAACCACCGCCATCGCAAAATATATAAGAACTTTTTTCATAATGAATTCAAATTAATCGTTTATAAAGCACATACGTTAGAATGTCACATTCACACCCATCAAGAACTGACGAGGCATACCATAAGATCCATAATCGATACCTTTATTCATATCGCTTGATACATATTCGTTCTCGAACGAAGTATGCGAACGAACCTCCGGATCCAATCCATCATAACCGGTTATCGTAAACACGTTACTGATCTGGCCGTATACACGTATCTTCTCGAAACCGATCTTCTTCAGCAACTTCTTAGGCAATGAATACCCCAAAGTCAACGTCTGCATCCGAAGATAAGAACCATCTTGCACATAATTGGAGTTCGATTCGTTACCAGCCTCGGGGCCCTCGGTCGAGGTCGTTGTCCACAAAGGATAAATACCGTTCGGATTATTCACCGGATCCCAAGATTTCGCCAAACGATCTTTCGAATAATTAGACTGCAAGTTTCCAAACATCGTATAGTACTCGTAGTGTTTGTACAAATCATTTCCAATCGAGTAATACATGTAAGTACTTAGATCAAAATCTCTCCAAGTCAAAGAGATATTGAAACCTCCGGTCAAATCAGGATGAGGATTACCGATAATCGTACGGTCATCCGCGTCGATCTTACCATCGTTGTTCACGTCTTTCATCTTATATCGGCCTACCCATGCGGAAGCGACCAAATCGTTTTCCGTAGCCACACCATAAGGCAGAACGCCCGAGGAAATAACATCTTGCTCATTTTGATAAATACCCTCAATCTGATACCCGTAGAACATTCCGACAGGTTGGCCCACCGTAGTAATATTCACCTTGCTCAAACGAGTATCGTTGAACAAATCAGAAGATCCCAACCGGGTAACCTCATTCTTGTATCTTGAGATGTTAGCCGTGATGTTATAACCGAACTCGCCAACTTTGTCCCTCCATCCAATGGACAAATCAACACCTCTGTTCTTCATATCACCGATATTGATACTAGGCTTTGATGCGTTACCAACCAGCGCAGACCAGTTAGCAGGCACAAGCAAGTCTGAGGTATTCTTTACATAAAAGTCAAATCCGGCGGTCAATCGGTTACTCAAAGCCGTAAGGTCGAAACCTATATTAAACATTTTTGTGGTTTCCCATTTAGCGTCCGAGTCACCCAAGTTCGAGAGCACATAACCGGGAGAAGTCTCTGAATCCGATCCCGTGATAGGATACATATAATAATTTCCCGTACCATACTGGAACGCATAGTTGTAAGAACCAATATTCGAATTACCGGTCGTACCATAACCGGCACGCAGCTTAAAGTCATCCAACCATTTCCGGGTAGGCTCCATAAATTTCTCGTCAGACATACGCCATCCCAAGGAGGCGGAAGGGAAGTTACCCCAACGGTTCTTGGAGCCAAACTTGGAAGAAGCGTCGCGGCGAATCGTGAATGTCGCCAAATATTTACCCTTATAAGAATAGTCCGCACGTCCGAAAAGGCCGAACATAGTCACTTTTCTTTGATAACGGCTAGAGTTACCTATATTAGAAGAAGAACCATTATCCAGTGTCCAAGTATTCGGATCGCTCTCGAAGATGTAATCGATACGGGTTCCTTGCATATAACGGCCGACACCTTGTTTGATAGCCTCCGTACCCAAAACAACGGTAATATTATGATCTTCATGAATCTTCTTGGTATAAGTAGCCGTATTTGTCCACTGCCAGTTCAAACGCCAGTTGCCCGTCTCAGTCAATGTATTGTTGGCAGAAGCCTCTTTGTTCGCCATATTTTGACGTTCGGTCATCTCCAAACTCCACATACCATTCAAGCGAGCGCTAAACTGAGAACGAAGCTTCAGACCTTCGATCCAAGGATTGGAAAGCTCGGCAAAAACCGCAGTCTGTCCATGAAACATGCGTGTCCAATCATTCTCATTCATAGCTACCTGATGCACGGCGGAAATATCACGGCCCGCATTAGGTGCCACGGATCCCGTATAATCACCTCCTACATTATATATAGGTACCCACGAATTCATGGTATAAGTCTTAGCGAACGTGTTCGCATCTCCTTGACGACCAGACTCTCCTCCCGTTTCCATAGCGGCAAGGTTCGTATTTTGGCCCATCGTGAAATACTTATTAGGATTATAGGTCGTATTCGTACGTAAAGAGTAACGTTTGAAATAAGAATTCTGGATCGTACCCTCTCGATTTGTATAACCCAAAGAGACAGAATAAGTAGCTTTCTCGCCACCACCCACCAAAGAGATCTGGTGATCTTGGATCTTTCCGGTCTGTACAATCTCATCGTACCAATTGGTACCCTTACGAGCCTCCGCA
The DNA here is from genome assembly GCF_023656665.1 of Parabacteroides sp. B2-S-102. Taxonomy (NCBI): domain Bacteria; kingdom Pseudomonadati; phylum Bacteroidota; class Bacteroidia; order Bacteroidales; family Tannerellaceae; genus Parabacteroides; species Parabacteroides sp. B2-S-102. The sequence goes on from NZ_JAMOKM010000003.1 coordinate 418,998, forward strand.
TCGGAATAACCGTCGGCCAACATCTGATAATACGCGGATCGGGCCCAAGAGCTGCTTCCATCGTCTACATACGACTTTTCCCAAGCCTCTACGCTCCCATACATATCAATAATCTGCTGTTCGCTATAACCGGCCGGCTTAATCGCATAAGGCATCGAAATACCTTTACCACCCGTAGCGGCGATTTGCCCGAATTGAGGATGAGAGGTTGCCAAACCACGATAGTTATACAGATTCTGCTGTCCTAATTCCTCGAATTCCATCGATTCCCAACCGTTCAACAAATCATAACCGCTGTTAGCCATCTTAGCGACACCAAAATATCCATTATAAGAGACACGAACACGATCAGCACGCGTACCCTGCTTCGTCGTAATGATAATTACGCCATTCGCACCTTGTGCACCATAAATAGCGGTAGCTGAAGCATCCTTCAACACTTGCATAGACTCAATATCATTCGGGTTTACGGAACTGATATCCACCCCGGATACACCATCCACAACAATCAACGGGTCTGAACTATTAAGAGAACCCACACCACGAATACGGATCGTAGTCTCACCGCTGGGACCTCCGGAATTAGAGATATACACACCGGATGCTTTTCCTTGCAAAGCCTCGGCGAAAGTCGCCACCGGAGTCTCGTGGATAGCGTCTGTAGAAACAACAGCAACAGAACCGGTAATGTCCTTCTTCGATTGCGTACCATATCCAACTACTACCACTTCATCCAAAGCTTGAGTATCTTCCACCAATTGAATCCTCACATTCGTCTGACTACTTTTTAAAGGAATTTCTTGACTGACATAGCCAATGTAAGACACAACTAAAATCGCATTACTAGGCACACCTTCTAAAATAACACGTCCGTCCATATCGGAGATATTTCCGATAGTGGTTCCTTTAACAAGGACATTTGCCCCTACAATTGGTCCGGCTTTGTCTGAAATAGCACAAATGACTCTACGTCCATCTTGTTGTAGGCTACGAGTTCCTACGTTTGGTGTTAAATCGCCAACTTCCGCAGCGATGATGGGATATCCGCCGCAAAGGAATAAAGAGGCTCCCAGAAACACCTGTCTCCAAAATACTACATTACTCATAAAATTAGAATTTAAGGTATAAATCAAAAAAACACAATCTACTTAACAATTTGATTTTTTCATATAGACACAACATCACAACTTGTAGCTATTACTCATCTATCTTATGGTCTAAATGTTTTTTCATAAAACGACTAGTTGAAACGATCGTTTCATTTAGTCGTTTGTAAAGATCTGTCTTTTTTTTGACACATGCAACTTTTTGTTCATTTTTTTTTATTTTATCTTATTGCTAATGGGAAAGATAACCTTTTCTTCCCACAAAAAAGCTCTTCTTTTTCAAATCCTCTTTCCCCCTTCTCGAAAACGCAAGATTTAAACGATCGTTTCAACTAGTCGTTTTTTTTAATATCATGAAAAAAACAAGAAGTGATTTTCATAATTAAAACCATGATAATGAAGAAGCTACACAAAAGAAGTTGAAAAGAAGAGAGTGATGT